>DASTSM010000150.1:0-12510 GCA_035760685.1 Gammaproteobacteria bacterium
CTTAACGCAGAGCCGGGCTCCGCGGCTAGCCCGGCGGCTTCGGCGATGCTTCCGCAACTCGGAACAACCATTCGCGAAACACGGCCACCTTCGGCAGCGTCAAATAGGATTCCGGGCAGACGAAGTGATAGCTGCGGGCGAAGCGCAGTGCGTGCGCATGCGCGAGCACCACGTGCCCTTTGGCGATCTCGTCGGCGGCGAGCGACCAGCGCACGAGCGCGAGACCCTGGCCTTGCTCGGCCGCGTGCAGGACCGCGACGGAGTCGTCGAAAGCCATGCCCGTCACGGGCCAGAGCTCCTTGCCCTCGTCGTTGCCCGTGAGCCAGATGTCCCACGGCTCGCTCAAGCTGTGCAGCAGCGGATAGTCGCCCGTGTCGCCGGGACCGCGCAGGCGGCCATAGCGCTTCAGGAGCTTCGGCGTGCAGACCGCGACGAGCCACTCGTCCATCAACCGTTCCGCGTGCACTCCCGGCCAACCGCCGGCGCCGAAGCGAATCGCCACGTGCGCGTCGTCGCGCGCGAAATCCACCGGCACGGGCGAGGCGCGAATTTGCAAATCGACCTTCGGATGCAGGTCGCGAAATGAAGGCAACCGCGGGAGGAACCACCTCTGGAGGAAGGAATTCAGAACGCTGATGACCAAGGCGCCGCGACGCGACGACTTGACGGCGCGAAAGCCGAGCTCGAGCTCGTCCAAGCCGCGGCGCACGTAGGGCAGCAAGCACTCGCCCTCCTCGGTCAGCTGCACGTCGCGCCGGTTCCTGCGAAATAACCGCACCTGAAGATATTGCTCGAGCGACTTGATCTGCATGCTGACGGCCGCGGTCGTGACGTGCAGCGCATCCGCGGCGGCGCTGAAGCTGCGATGCGCGGCAACCGCTTCGAATACGCGCACGGCGTTCAACGGCAGGCGTGCCGAGCGCGCCGAAGGTCGCTCGCGTTGCGGTTTCTGTTTCTCGTTCACTTGCTTCACGTACCGCCCGCTTCAGAAGAACTGAACGATGTTTTAGACAATCGAATTGCCGCCGCGAAACCACGGAGCACAATGGCCCGCACTGAAACCCGGCCAGGGCAAGGCGGGTGGAAATTCGAGGCTACAAACCGTTCAGGAGGCACCATGTTCAAGCTCATCGCGGGATACGCACCGGCCATAGCGGCGTTCGGCATGCTGACGAGTGGCTCTTTCGGCGCGAATGCAGAGACCCCAGGACGCGCAACGGCGACGCCGAGCATCACGGTAAGTTACGCCGATCTCAATCTCAACACGCGCTACGGCGTCGAAGCGTTGTACGCTCGCTTGCGGTCCGCCGCTCGGGAAGTCTGCAACGTGCGCGAACGGCAAGCGCTCGCCGGCACGCTCGAGTCGAAGACATGCTATAGGCGCGCGCTCGGCGCGGCAGTGGATAAGCTAAATGCGTTGAGGCCGGAAGCGCTGCGGCCCGCCGGCATCAAAGGGGACGAGGTACTGTGATCGTGAGGCCGACTGCGGGAGCGAAAGCGACTCGCCGCAGTCGGCCGCAACGTCGGGCCGGGGCGCGCGCCGCGCGCCCGCTCCGCGAGCTCGTTCTTGCGCTGCGCGCTACTTCTTGGCTTGCTGGATGAGCTCGATGCGGTTGCCGGCCGGATCTTTCGCCATGCCGATCACGATGCCCGTGTTGCCGAACGCACGCGGCTCGCCGTCCATGGAGCCGCCGGCCGCTTTGACCGCAGCGGCGGTCGCGGCGACGTCCGTGACGTTGAAGATCAAGTGCGGGACGGGATCTTCGATCTTGTTCGACTCGCGATGCATGATGACGACCTGCGGCGCGGAATTCGCTTTCGCGGCGTCGGCCGTGGCGCCGAAATTCAGCATGATCTCGAGCATGCCCGGAAACTCGAGCCGCCTGACCTCCTGGAGGCCGAACGCCGACTCGTAGAATTTGGCGAGCGAGGCGACGTCTTCCGCGCCGACGCGCGCGGCATTCAGCGTGACCTCGGCATGCGCGACGCCGGCCAAGAGCAGCGCGCATGCAGCGCCGAAGAGGGTCCTTCCTGCGTTCTTCATTGGTTCTTCTCCCGGGTAAGGTCGGTGTTCTTGCGGCGATGATAGCGCGCCTCCGGCGGGATCGCGAGACGACACAGCCGCGAGATGGCGAGAGAGGCCGTCCGCGCCGTCGCAGCACGGCGCGGCGTGCGATCGCGAGGCAGCGCGTCCGCCGGGATCCCGAGTCGGCGGCTTAGGCGCCCGCGCTCGAGTCGTCCGGATCGCGGTCGGCGTCGTCGAGCAGCATGACGAGCTTGTACTCGTCGAACGCAGCGGGGCGCAGCGTGATCTGCCGATAGCGCAGCAACCCTCGAGTCGAGTGGTTGAACGTACGCTCCCCGCCCTCGCGCTCGAGCACGCCTTGATCGTCCCAGAGCTCGGCGAACGCTTCGCTCGCGCCGCGGAGGCCCGCGACGAGATCGCGAAACGGCTCGCCCTCGGCGATGCGGGCCGTATCCGCGCGAAACTCCGCCACGAGCCGCTGCGCGCGATTCCGCCAGTCCTCGATGAAAGAAGGCGCGCGCGCGTCGAGAAACACATAGCGCAGGAGATTCCGCTCGCGGCCGCGAAGCCAGTCCGCGAACAGCTCCTCCGCCGGAGCGTTCCACGCGCACGCGTTCCAGAGCGCGTCGAGGACGTAGGCGGGCGACGCGATCGCGTCGAGCGCCGCCGCGAGAAGCGCGGGAGGCACGGGCGCGCCCTGCGCGCGGCGCCCCTCGGGATCGCGCCTCTCGGCGAGCTCGAAGAGATACGCGCGCTCGGCCGGCGTGAGACGCAGCTCCGTCGCGAGGCGCGCGAGCGCATGCGGAGACGCCGAGACGTCGCGGCCCTGCTCGAGCCACGTGTACCACGCCGGGCTCAAGCCGCAGAGCTGCGCGATTTCCTCGCGCCGCAGCCCCGGCGTCCGCCGCCGCGTGCCGATGGCGCGGACGCCGGCCTCCTCGGGCCGAAGCCGCTCTCGATGCGACCGAAGAAACGCGCCGAGCCGGCGTCTTTGCTCCGCGCTGAGCGCCAACTGGAACCTCTTATACCCGGATAAGCTCCGGCCTTGTTCCAGTATAAGCGCGCGCGGATGCTGGCCCCGCAAGGCAAGGAGACCGGCATGACGCAGAATCATCACGAGCTCGTGGCGGCGGAGTACGGCGGCCGCGCCGCCGAGTATCTCGAGAGCGCCGTCCATGCGAGCGGCGAGGACCTCGACCAGATCGAGACCGCGCTCCGCGGCAACGGTGCGCTGCGCGCGCTCGACCTCGGTTGCGGCGGCGGTCACGTCACTTATCGCATCGCGCCGCATGTGGGCCGAATCGTCGCCGTGGACCTGGCCGACGAGATGCTAGCGGTCGTTCGCGAGACGTCGGCGTCGCGCGGCCTCCGCAACGTCGAGGTCCTGCGCAGCGCAGCCGAGGACTTGCCGTTCGACGAGGCAGCCTTCGACGTCGTGCTGTCGCGATTCAGCGCGCACCATTGGCTCGACTTCGACGCGGGCCTCAAGGAAGCGGCTCGCGTGCTCGCGCCCGGCGGCCGCGCGACGTTCGTCGATTCGACCGCGCCCCACGCGGCGCTCGTCGACACCTATTTGCAAAGCATCGAGGTCTTGCGCGACGGCACGCACGTGAGGAACAGGACCGCGGCCGAATGGATCGCGAGCTTGTCGCGCGCCGGCTTCGACATGATCTCGACGACGCCTCGCCGCATTCGCATCGACTTCGATTCGTGGCTCCGCCGCACGCGCACTCCGGCGCCGCATGCGCAAGCGATCCGCTCGCTGCTCGCGGCCGCGCCCGCCGAAGTGCGCTCGTATCTCGCCGTCGAGGCGGATGGCAGCTTCATGCTGGACACGATGACGTTCGAAGCCGTCCGCGGCGTGCGTCGCGCGCCTTCGCGCTGATACGCGACGGGAGTCCGCCCGGGGCGACGCTGCCGCGCATTGCGCGCACGGCCGAGCAATTCCGGCATTCGAAATATCGGCAACCGTCTCCTTAGCGGCGCATAAGTTATTCTGTTAAATTGAAGACGGAGGTAGGCGGTTATGCCTCTGTCCGACTACATCGCGAAGCACGCGAAACCGATCGTGGCGGACTGGGCAGCATTTGCACGGCAACACGTGCCCGCGGCGCAGAGGCTGCAGGACCGAGACCTCATCGGACCGGCCCGAACGATTCTCGGCGCCATCGCAAGCAGCCTCGACGAGGAGGCGCAAGCGCCTGCCGAACCCATCGGCGCCGCTCCGTCGACCATCGCGGAAGCCGCGCAAGTGCACGGCGCACGACGCCTCGGACAGAGCTTCACGCTCGATCAAATGATCGCCGAGTATCGCGTGTTGCGCACGAGCGTCGTGCGGGACTGGACGAAAAGCACCCGCCTCGCCCACGCCGACGCGATCGAGCAACTCACGCGCTTCGATACGGTTGTCGATCACACGTCCACTGAAACGATCAAGTGGTTCTACGGCCGAGTGGAGCGCGGCCGCGACATGCTCGTCGCCGTGCTCGCGCACGACGTGCGCACCCCGCTCGGCGCGATTCTCGCCTCAGTCGACGTTCTGCTGCATGCAGGCGATCTCGAAGGACCGGCGCTTGATTCCGCCCGCCAGATCCGCCACAGCGCCATGCGTCTGCGCCTCCTCGCCAACGACCTGCTCGACTTCACTCGAACGCGTCTCGGCTCCGCACTGCCCGTCGCACCCGAGCCGCTCGATTTCGGCGATGTATGCGGGAGGACGGTCGCGGAGCTCGAGAGCTTGCATTCGTCCGCCGCGGTCGAGGTCGACTGCGCCGGCGATCTGCGCGGGTCGTGGGACCCCGCGAGGCTCGAGCAGATGCTTTCCAACCTCATCACGAACGCCATCGAGCACGGCACGCGCGGGGAGCCGATTCTCGTCACCGCGCGCGGGCCGCCCGGACCCGAGATCGAGATCGAGGTCGAGAACAGCGGCCCGCCGATCCCCGCCCACGTGCGGCACGTCATGCTGGACCCGCTCAAGCACCTGCCGGTGCTCGAGCCTCAACTCGACGGCCGCACGAGAGGCCTCGGCCTCGGCGTATTCATCGCCCGCCTCATTGCCGAGGCGCACTCCGGGAAAATCGAGTTCGATTCGAGCCGCGAAGATCGGACCATCGTCCGCGTGCGGCTGCCGCGAGCCAAGCCCGAGCCGACCGCGGGATCGAGCACCCCCGCGAACGGGACGAAAGAAGAGCGCAAGAAATGAAATGAAAGAAGAGACTCGGCGCGGGAAAACTTTCGTGCGGCGACCTTCGCCGGCCTTAGGGCCCAGCTGGTGCGCGCCTCGATGCCGCCTCTCGGAAAAACTCTGCCGCTCGTGCCCTTCGGGCCCGAGCGGCAGAGCGGTTTCGTCCTCTTCCGATCCGGACGTGACCTAGCAGCGGCCGGTCGTCATCCGATCGCCGGGATCACTTCTTGATGGGCGGGTACGGGTCGAGCGAACGGAGGTAGGCGACGATCGCGTCGAGGTCCTCCTCCTTGATGCCCTTGTAGAAGTCGAACGCCATGAACGGCTTGAGCTTGCTGCCGTCGCGGCTGATGCCCTGCGTAATCGCGCGCTTGATCTCGGCGTCCGTCCACTTGCCGATGCCGACGTCGGGGTTCGGCGTGATGTTGCGCGACACGGCCGTCCAGTCGTAAACGAACGGCTTCGCGAACACGTCCCCGCCCGAGCCCCACTTGTCGCGCTGCAGCACGCCCATGACGCGCGGCGTGTGGCAGTCCATGCAGTGACCCATCGGGCCTGCGAGGTACTCGCCGTACCGAACCTTGTCCTCCTTCGGCACGCTCGGCACGTGGCCGACCGGCGGCCCGTAGGCCGGAGGCAGCGGCGCGTAGTACTCGCTCGCCGGCACGGTATTCCGCACCGCCGGCACGGTTCTGATGTAGGCCACGATGGCGTCGATGTCGTCGTCGGAGATGTCGCGATAAAACTCGAACGACATCGGCGGACCGAGCAGCTTGCCGTCCGGCGTCTTGCCTTCGCGGATCGCGGTCGCGATCTGCTGCGGGGTCCACTTCCCGATGCCGGTTTCCTTGTCGGGCGTGATGTTCTTGGCGTAGGCCTTGAAGCCCGGGTCCGTGATCACGTAGGCGCCGGAGAACTCCTTGCCCTTGATGATGTTGCCGTTCTTGTCGCGCGGCGAGTGGCAGTTGCCGCAGCCCGCGATCGTGTCGACGAGATACTTGCCGCGCTCGAGGAGGTTTTCATCGTCCGCGGACGCCGCGCTGCATACGAGCGCGAGCGCAAGCGCCGTCACCGCCGCGGCCGAGCGCCGGCCCCCAAGATGAATTGCCATGCCGTCCCCTTCTAGTCGTTATCCGTCGTTAGCCGATTTTTTTTGCGACCGGATCGACGATCGACCGGTCGCCGCCGAGTTTATATCGATTCCGCGTGCCCCGCGAGACGGCCGCCGCGCCGCTCGGCTTTGCTCCGGCGGAAGCAAAACCCGCGAGGGACGCCCGGGCCGTCGGGCGAGCGTCAGGCGAAACCGAGCGATTTCGAGGCGAGGGCGGCGCCTTCGACGAGGGCGGCGAGCTTCGCCCACGCGATCTGCGGATGCGTCCGTCCTCCGAAGCCGCAGTCCGTGCCCGCGATGACGTTCTCGGCGCCCACGGCGTCGGCGAAGCGCCGAATGCGCTGCGCGACGAGCTCCGGATGCTCGACGAGGTCCGTCGAATGCGTCACGACGCCGGGCACGAGAATCTTTCCGTCCGGCAGCTTTCGCTCCCGCCAGACGACGTGCTCGTGCTCGTGACGCGCATTGGCGGCCTCGATGAGGTAGGCGCCGGCGTTGACCGCGAGCAGCACGTCGACGAGATGCACGAGCTCGAGATCGTAAACGTGCGGGCCGTGCCAGCTGCCCCAGCACAAGTGATACCGGATCCGGTCCTCCGGGATGCCGGCGAGCGCGTGATTCAGCGCCTCGACGCGCAGCAGGCAGCGCTTCTTGAACGCCACAAGGCCCATGTCGATGCCGATGCGGTCCCACATGGCCGGAAGCCAGGCGTCGTCCACTTGGAGCAGCAAGCCGGCCGACGCGATCGTGCGGTACTCGACGCGCAGGGCTTCGGCCATCCCGAACAGGAATTCCTCCTCGGTCGCGTAGTACTCGTTCGCGTAGTACGGCTCGAGGCTCGCGGGCGCGGTCGTAGTGAGGAACACGTCCTCCGTCCCGGCCGTGCGCTTTACGAGCGCGATCTCGCGCGCGAGAGCCGCCTCGCCGGTATACGTGAGCGGGCCGCGGCAGAGCCAGTAGTTGCGGCGTACCTTGATCTGCTCTCCGGGCGCATAGAACAGCGTGCCGCGCTCGGCCGCGTAGCGATAGAAGTCGGCGAACTCGCGCTGCTCGCGCCCGCGGAATACCGCGGAGCTCGAGGCCGCGCCCTCGCGGAGCTCGCAGCCTCCGAGCCTGCCGTCCATGAAGGACAGCCAATCCCCGCCTTTCGTGTACTCGCCTTCGTCGACGACGTCGAGGCCGAGCCGCCTCTGGCGGGCTACGACCTCCGCGACGGCGTCCTCGAGGCGCGCGTCGTAGTCGGGCTCGGCGCCCGTGAGCGGCGCCTCCCAAGGCAAGCTCCCGGTGTGGGTCGTCAGGATGCGATCGACGCTGCGCCGCATCCGGGCGCTCTCAGCAGCAGGAGCACCGCGAGGGACCGTGCCCCTCTTGGAGCACGCGTCCGTCCGGCGAGGCCACCGTCATGCGCAGCGTCCGGCCGTCCTCGAGACGCATCGTCACGTCCCGATCGACGAGCTCGTCGGCGCCTTCGACGGCGCGGAGGTCGACCGATCCCTCGAATCGATGGAGCCCCGGAATCGGCAAACCCGAGCGCGACATGCCTTGAAAGCGGCTGATTCGGTAAGCGACTCCTGAAAAGACTCGGCCGTCGCACGCGAGCTCGCCCCTACCCGCGCACTCTTCGACGAGCGCGAAAGTCGAAGACGACGCGGCGCTTGCAATCATCCCTTGCTCGTCGCGGCTCATTGAGCGGCCTGCCGGCTCTGCGCCGTCTCGGCGAAGTAGTTCGTGATGCCGTCCGGATCCTGCAGCCAGATCGTGCGGAGCTGGAAGCCGCGCAGCTCGCCGAGCGGCTGATCGATGACGAGCTGCCGCGCTTTCGCGAGCGCGTCGACCTTTTCGATGTCGTGCACCACGTACTGGATGCCGCCGCTGCCCGTGTCGGCGGGCAGCCCGGCCCCGAAGCTCCTGAGGCTCACGACGGTCGTGCCGTGACGAAACGGATACTTCTTCGTATGGAACAACGGATCGTCGGCGGGCGGCAGCTCCTCGAGCCCGGCAAAGTCGCGATAGAAGGAGCGGCTCCGCTCGATGTCGCTCACGGTGAGGCCGACCTCGAGCGTCTTGTACACGGACAGCTCCGCGTTCGGCACGACGTCGAGCTCGACGTACTGACCGTCCGGATCCGTCACGAGCGCGACGCGCCGCTCGGAGCCGGACACTGAACGAAATTCGGGTGCCGCAAATCCGTGCTCGCGAAATCGCTGAACGACCGCCTGCTCGTCGGGGAACGTCAGCGCGAGCAGACGCAGGCCCGTCGCGTCCTCGACGCGGCCCGGCCGATACTCCTTGTTCGGCACGCGCTTCGTGAGCTTGATCTGCGAATCGGCCGAGTCGCCGAGCTGAAACCTCGCGACCTGCTGCCCGCCGCCGACGGAGTAAGTTTGCAGCTGCTCGAGTCCGAGGACCGGTCCGTAGAACTCGAACATTTTCTCGGGATCGGCTGCGTAGCGGCGAAACACGTTCATCGACGGCTGCCGGAGCAGAGGACCGACGGACTGCGCCGATTCGCCGGCGAACGCGCCGCTCGCCGTCATGCACGAGATGCTCGCGAGCAACGAGAGACCGAGCGAGCGAATCACGGACTTCATGTTCAACCTCCGTAGGCCGTGCGCGAGAAGATGTCCGAAGCCGAAGTCTTTAGTGTGCCTGCTTGGCACTTCTTTGCACAGGTCGCCCAGGGGGGCGGATATACTGGCGCTGTCTCGAAGGTTCTCCCCCTGTTGGAATCTTCGAGCCTCCCCCGAGCCCGGCCTCGTGCCGGGCTCTCTCTTCTTGCCGCTCGTTTCGCCGCTCGTTTTTCGCGCGAATGAAGAAGATCGATACGCTGAGCCTGACGGGCCGCTCGGGACGCCACTACGAGTTTCGCTTGTACGTTTGGCAGACGCCGCTCAAGAGCGTGCCGGCCGTCTACGTCGTGACCGAGCGCTCGATCGAACCGAATAGGGCCCCGTCGTACAAGCCGCTGTTCATCGGCAGCACGGCCGACGTCTCGAAGATCTTCGAGCGCCATCCGAAACAGGACTGCTTCGATCTCCACTACGCGAACACGGTCGGAGTTCTGCGCGAGGGCGATCCCGCGGCCCGCGCCGCCATCGAAACGGATCTCATCGACGCCCTCTCCCCGCCTTGCAACGCGGCCGAGATCGTATGAGCGAGGCCGGCGCGGTGCGCCACGATCGCGCGGCGCGCCGTTTCGAAATCGTCGTCGACGGCCGCATGAGCTACCTGAGCTACACGTCCGCGGGCGACGGGACGATCGACCTCCGGCATACCTTCGTGCCGGCCGAGCTTCGGGGCCGCGGCATCGCGAGTCGCATCGTCGAGCGCGCGCTCGAGCACGCACGAGAGCACGGGCTCAAGGTCATTCCGACGTGCCCGTTCGTCGCGGCGTACCTGCGCCGGCATCCGGAGCACGAGGATCTCCGAGCGTAGCGCGCCTTCCCGACGTCTTCTTCGCGCGGGCGCGCGTTGTGGATAAGTCGGTGGAAAACGGAGAGCGAGCAAAGGCTTACCGGGCGACTTTCCAGTTATTGCTATCCGCCTCACAAAACGCCTATCAAGAAACCGTATTAGCAATCAGTCTCCTGCGACGCACTCCTGTCGTCGATTCTCGCGATGCGAGGTCAAGATTAAGCTTTTTTTAGATACGCGGCCCTTGTGGACAGCGCGGCCACGGGCCGTCCTGAATTGGCCCCCCCGCCGAAAAATGGGGTCAGACCCCATTTTTCAACCCATTCTCGGTTTCCGGAGCCGTTCACGCGAAGCGGAGCAAGACGACTTCCGTTCGAGGGCGAAAGCCGACCGCGCGATAGATCTTGTTCGACGTCGGATTCGCGAGGTCCGCGTAGAGGGTGCAGAACCGGCGGCCCGCGTCGAGCAGGCGCTGGCTCAACTCGGCCACGGCTGCCGACGCGTAGCCGCGGCCGCGGAACTCGGGCGGCGTGTAGACGGCACCGATCGTCGCGCCGTTCATGCTCGTTCGGTTGACGGCCACCATGCAGCGCGGCGCCTCGTCGTCCCAGAGGTAGAGCGCGCCCGCGCGCAGCAGATGCTCGCCGAATTCCTCGGGCGACGTGTCGACGCCCGTGTCGCGGACGAAGCCGACGGCCCAACGGGCCGCGAGCTCGAGGTCGGATTCGACGGCCGCACGCAGCCATCCGGGCGCGACGGGCACCGGGCGAGTCACCTCCGTCAAGACGTGCAGCTTCAGACGAAAGCCGACCACGCCCCGCCGTCCCGTGCGGCGGCACCAGGCCGCGGCAAACGCCTCGGCCTCGCTCGTCGGTCCCTGTACTCCCGGCAGCGTCCCGTACACGCGCCCGAAATCCGCGACGAGCCCCGCGACGCACTCGAGCGGCAGACGCGTGATGACGGGATGATACGGAGGCGTCCGAAACGCGCAGCCGACGATCCGGCCTCGATCCTCGACCGTCGCGAGATAGATCGGCGCGCGAAATCGATGCGGCCCCAGCAGCGACGTCGCGACGCCGAGAAAGAGGCCGTTCTCGGCCTCCTCCCGAAGGAGCCAGCTCTCGGCCCGATCGAGAAAAGCGCTCGCTTCGCCGAAACGTCGAACCTTCATGCCGTCGAGCCTCGAGGCATACCGCTCCCATCTCCGCGCCCGAAATGCGCGCTCTCGCGCAAGATACGGCAGAGCTTAATCGGCGCGCGCCGGCAGAATGCCCGCCGCGAGCAGCCGCGCCCGCACGCCCTCGAGCTCGCGAGCGTAGTGCCGCCATCGTCCGATCGAGGTTCGATAGAGCGGCTCGCGCGCCTGCACGGCGCTCGCCGTCGCCACGGGTGCCGGGTTTCGATGAAAGTCCATGCACGCGTCCTGCCACTCGAGCCCGCAGAACTCGAGGAGGCGCCGCGTCTCGCGCGCTTGATCCGTCACGAGCCGCTCGTAGTCGACCTCGAGCACGGCGCCTTGCAACTGCGTCTTCCAGTGCTCGACGAGGCGGTGAAAGGCCACGTAATAGTCCGCCGTGTCCGCCAAATCGTAGGCGTAGTTGTAATAAGAGAAGCCGACCGCGAACAGCTGGCGGAAGTTGCTGAGGCAGGCGTCCAACGGCTCCCGCCGCAGGCACACGATCTTCGCGCCGGGCAGAGCGCGGCGGATGAAGCCGACGTAGAAGAAGTTCAGCGGAAACTTGTCCACGAAGCGCCTCGCCCGCCCGACGAGCGGACGCGCGCTCTCGAGATAGCTTGCGCCGAGCGCGCGGAAGTCGAGGTCCGCCGCGGCCGCGATCGTCGCGGCATCGAGCACGCGCGGCGAGCGCGTGCCGGCGGCTCGCTTCAAGCAGACGCCGAAATTCTGCAGCTCGCCCGCGGACGCGACGTCCGAGTGGCTCGACAGGATGCGCTCGACGAGCGTCGTGCCCGTGCGCGGCATGCCGACGACGAAAATCGCCTCCGCGCCGGCGTCGCCCGGCATGGGTTCCGCGAAGAACGCGGCGCCGCAGACGCGCTCGACGGCCTCGAAGAGCGCCGCGTCGTCGGCGAAGCGGTAGTCGATCGAGGCTCGCTTTTTCGCCCGCCCCGCCGCGAGATGCCGGAAGCTCTCGGCGTGCTCGCCGAAGTCCTCGTACTCCTTCGCGAGCGCCTGCCGAAGCCGCAGCTCCCCGTCGACGTCGCCGCCGACATCCTCGAGAAGCGCGAGCAGGCGCGGGATGTGGTTGTGCTCGGGAGTCTGGCGCCTCAGCTCCGCGAGCGCCGCATGCGCTCGATACTCTCGCGGCGCGAGACGCACGACGGCCTCGAACGCGCGCTCCGCGCCGTCGAAGTCGCCGATGAAGCGGAGCGCCGCGGCGAGATTGAGCCGAAAGCCCGCGCGGCCGGGCGACGCCGCGACGGCTCGCTCGAACAGCGCCGCGGCCCTCGCATGCGCGCCGAGGCTCGCGAGCACGACGCCGAGCGTGTCGAGCGTCAAGGCATCGCGCGGATCGAGCGCGAGCGCCTCGTCGACGGCTCGGAGCGCCTCCTGCTCCCGCTTGAGCGCAACGAGACAGCGGGCGAGCTGGGCGCGGTAGTCGGCACGATCCGGAGCGCCTTCGACGGCGCTCGCGATGCGAGCCGCCGCTTCGGAGTGGCGGCCGAGGCCCGCGGCCGCGACGCCGAGCAGGAACGAGGCGTCGCTGTCGGCGGGCGCGGCGCGCAGAAGCGCGAGTCCCGCCCGCTCGAGGC
>DASTSM010000151.1:0-12044 GCA_035760685.1 Gammaproteobacteria bacterium
GGCCGCGACCGGCACGAAGGCCGTCATCGGCGCGCCGTCGATGCTGATGAGCACGTCGCCGGGCTCGAGCTTGCCGGACGCGGCCGATTCGGGAATGACCTGCTCGACGACGAGCAGGCCCGTGCCGTCGGGGTTTACGCGCCGCATCTTGGCCTCGGTCTGCTGCGAGAGCCCGAGACGGCGAAGCTCGGCGTACGGCTTGTGCACGAACTCCGTCTGAAGCGTGCCGCGCGGCACGGGCTGACCCTTTTGGATCTCGGAGAGCGCGACGCGGACCCGATCGAGCGGCAGGAAGAAGCTCGACGCGGCCTGCGTATTCGCGCCCGCGTTCAAGGCCACGACCCGCCCCTCGATGTCGACGACCGGCGAACCGGACGACCCGCCCGACGTGCTCGAGGCCGCTTGCAGATAGAACGTGTTGAAGTCGTTGTAGTTGCCGCGTCCGTAGTTCGGAGCCTGCCGGTCGATCCGCGCGATCGTGCCCGCGAGAATCGAGAGGCGCTCGCCAGCGTCGTTGCCGATCACGCGGATGTCGGTGCCGATCTTCGCGGCCTCGGGCACGAGCGGCAACTCAGCGGGCTGGATGAAATGCAGCTGCTTCGGGTCGTAGCGGAAGAAGCCGAAGTCGTGGACCGGGTCGCGGTAGACGGGCTGCAAGTCGACCTCCTCCTGGTTCAGGAAGATAGCCCGCGCCCGCACGGGTCCCGGCGTTACGACGTGGCGGTTCGTGAGGATCAAACCGTTCTTCGCGTCGACGACGAAACCCGTGGCCTGCGCCGTCTCGTTGCGCTCGGTGTCGAAGGCGCGGGTGCTGTCGACCTGAATCGATACGACGCCGCTCGCGATGCGGTCGAGCGTTCGATTCCACGTCGCCTCTTGCGCGACCGCGGCCGTGGCGACGAGCGAGGCAGCGAGGAAGAAGGCGTAGGCTCTCAACTGTTTCATAATTTTGCGATTCCGATGGCTCCGACCATGTGACCACGGAGCGCGGCTTTTGCTCCGTGCCGACCGAAAGTGTCTTGCGGATTCACGCTTCGGGATGTGGCGCACTGCGCAAAATGCGCGCGTCGAGGCCGAGCGCTTCCCGCATGAGCAAGCGCTTGGCCGGCGCGGCGCGATCCACGGCTCGGAGGCCTGCGCCGCGGAGCGGCGCCGCCCAGGCCGGCAGACGAAAGAGCCGATTCAAGCCGTCGAGCGCCGCCAGCATCTTGAGATTCTCCCCTTTGCGCCGCCGCTCGTAGCGCCGCAGGACCGTGAGATCGCCAGGATCCCGCCCCTCGGCGAGCGCGCCCTCGATCTCGGCCGCGAGACACGCCGCGTCGGCCAGCCCCAGGTTCATGCCTTGACCCGCGAGCGGGTGAACCGTGTGCGCGGCGTCGCCGACGAGAGCCGCGCGGCTGCAACAATAACGTAAGGCGAGCACGACGTGCAGAGGAAATCGCGCGCGCTCGGAAATCGGACCCAGGCGCCCGAGCACGCCCGCGCTCGCCGGCTGGAGCGCGGCGAGGAACTCCGCGTCGCCGGCGGCCATGAGCGCGTCCGCCCGCGACTCGGGCAGCGACCAGACGATCGAGCTCCTGCCGTCCGCGAGAGGCAGGAAGGCGAGCGGCCCGCCGGACAGAAAGCGCTGCCGTGCCGTGCGCTCGTGCGGCCGTTCCGTGTCGACGTGCGCAACGATCGCTTGCTGCGCGTAGCTCGCCCGAAGCGCGGGCAGGCCGAGCAGACCGCGCACGGTCGACTCGGTGCCGTCGGCCGCGACGAGCAACTGACCTCGGAGCCGCGCGCCGGCCGCGAGCGACACGACGACGCCGGACGCGCCGAGGCTCACGGCGGTGAGCTCGGCGGACAGGACATCCACGTTCGGCGCTGCGGCGACGCGGCGCATCAGCCGCTCTTTGATGAGCCGGTCCTCGACGATGTGTCCTAAGTTAGGCTCGCCGATCTCCGCGCAGTCGAAGCGGACCGCGGCGCCCGCCGGGTCGTCGCCCTCCCATACGTGCATGCGCTCGTAAGCGCTCGCGCGCGACGCGGCGATCTCGTCCCAGACGCCGATGCGGCCGAGCACGCGCTCGGACGAGCGCGACAGCGCGTAGACGCGGAGGTCGGTGCGATCGGGATCCCAGCGCGAGCCCGGGCGCGGGTCGACGACGTGCACGCGCAGCCGGCCGCTGGCGGGTCCCGTCGAGAGCAGCGCCGCGAGCGCGAGCCCGACGGCTCCCGCACCGCTCACGATGATCGTCGTTTCCGTCACGCGCCGCCCCGTCTCAGGAAAATGGGGTCAGACCCCTTTTTTCGCCGCAGCCATCTCGGCTCGAGCGCCTCGCAACGGAAAAAGGGGTCTGACCCCATTTTCCTGCTCATGTCAGCGGCAGCCCGCGGGCGAGACGGGGCAACGTGCCCGCGATGCCCATCGTATGTCGCGCGAGCGCGGCTTTCGCGCCGGGGAGCAGATCGAAGGCGACGAGCCCGAGGCCGCGTGCAGCGCCGAGGCCGGGCATATCGCGCCCGAAGAGCCCGACGAGACCGTGCGTGAACCATGCGACCTTGCGCTGATCGCCCGCGCGCCACGCCGCATAGCGCGCTCGCACGGGCTCCGCACCGACGTCGCCTGCGGGCTTCGCGTGCTCGGCGGCGACGATCTCCGCGAGCGCCGCGACGTCGCGCAGCGCGAGATTGAATCCCTGGCCCGCGACCGGATGAAGGCTCACGGCCGCATTGCCGATCAGCACGACGCGCGGCGCACCGAGCGCATTGCTGCGCACGCGGCCGAGCGCGTGCACGGTGCGCGCCCCGACGCGCAGAATCCGTCCGAGCCGGTGCCCGAAGGCGCTCTGCAGCGCCGCGCCGAGCTCTAGGTCGGGCAGCGCCGCGGCGGCGTCGGCCTCGGGTGCCGGCAGTGTCCATATGACGGCCGTGCGGCTCGCTTTGAGCGGCAGCATCGCGAGCGGCCCGCCCGGCATGAAGCGCTCGAAGGCGGCACCGCGATGCGGCACGGAGGTCGTGCAGTTCAGGATCACGGCCTTTTGACCGTAACGATCCTCGCGCGCCTCGATGCCGAGCAGATCGCGCACGCGCGAGCGCGCGCCGTCCGCCGCGACGAGAAGCTTCGCACGCACTGCGACCGCACCGCCGCCGCATTCGGCGCGCGCGAGGACGCCGGCAGCGTCCGTCTCGAAGCCGACGAGCCGGGCGGGCGCGAGCACTCTGCATCGCTCAGCCGCGCGCAGCTTCTCCCAGAGCGCGCGGCCGAGGCTCGAGTTCTCGATCGTGTAGCCGAGCGCGCGCACGCCCTCCTCGGCGGCGCGGATGCGGGCCGCGCCGAATCGGCCGCGTTCGGAGACGTGGATCGAAAGGATCGGCTCCGCGTCGGCATCGAGCGCGTCGCCGAGGCCGAGCGCTCTCAAGATGCGCGCCGATCCGTTCGCGAGCGCCGTGACGCGCGCGTCGAAGCTCGGCTGCTGGAGGCGCGAGGGATCGTGCGCCTCGACGAGCACGATCTTCAGCGCGAGCGGCGCGAGAGCGACGGCGAGCGCGGAGCCGACGAGGCCGCCGCCGACGATGACGACGTCGCAATCGACGCGCGTCTCGGGCGCGCCGTCGGCCTCCCGGCTCGCTTCCGCCACGGCGCGCGCCGGCGGCGTCTCTTCCGCCGCGAGGCGCGCCTCGAGCGGCTCTTCCGTCACGCGCCGCCGCTCATGCAGTCCTCGACCTCCTCGATCGTCGCGGGCAGTCCGTCGGTCAGGAGCTCGAAGCCGTCGCGGGTCACGGCCACGTCGTCCTCGATGCGCACGCCGATGCCGCGCCAACGCTTGTCGACGCGCTTCGCGTCCGCCGCGATGTAGATTCCCGGCTCGATCGTGAGCACCATGCCGGGCTCGAGCATGCGCCACGCGTCCGAGATCTTGTAGTCGCCGACGTCGTGCACGTCCATGCCGAGCCAGTGGCCGGTCTTGTGCATGAAGTACGGCCGGTAGGCCTGCTCCTTGAGCAGCGTCGGCAGGCGCCCCTTCAAGATGCCGAGGCGCTTGAGGCCGCGCGTGATCTCCTTGACGGCGACGTCGTGCGGATCGTTCCAGTGATTCCCCGGCTTCACGGCGCGCATGGCCGCGCGGTTGGCGTCGAGCACGACGTCGTAGATCTCGCGCTGCCGGTCCGTGAAACGCCCGTTCACGGGGAACGTGCGCGTGACGTCCGAGGCATACATCTCGAGCTCGCAGCCCGCGTCGACGAGGACGAGGTCGCCGTCCGCGAGCGGCTTGTCGTTCTCGGTGTAGTGCAAAATGCACGCGTTCGCTCCGCCCGCGACGATCGGCTGATAGGCCGGCTCCGCGCCGTGCCGGCGGAACTCGTGGACGTATTCGGCCTCGAGCTCGAACTCCATCATGCCGGGACGGCACGCGGCCATGGCGCGGCTGTGCGCGCGGACGGCGACGTCCGCGGACCGCCGCATGGCCGACGTCTCCGCGCGGCTCTTGAAGAGCCGCGCCTCGTGCAGCAGCGGATCGAGCGCGACGATCTCGCTCGGTGCGTGCCCGCTCTGGCGCCGCGCATTCAACGCATTGAGCCAGCCGAGCAGCCGCTGATCGAAATCGCCGGGCGACCCCATCGAGTAGTAGACGCGCTCGCTGCGCTCGAGTAGGCCCGGCAGGATCTCGTCGATATCCGCGATCGGGAACGCGTCGTTCGCGCCGTAGCGCTCGACGGCGCCTGCCGGACCGGCGCGGAGCCCGTCCCAGAGCTCGCGCACGGGATCTCGGTCCCGGCAGAACATCAGGAACTCGCCCTCGGCTCGGCCGGGCACGAGCACAGCGACGGCCTCGGGCTCGGGAAAGCCCGTCAGATAATAGAAGTCGCTGTCCTGGCGATAGGGGTGCGAGGTGTCGCGGCTCCGGACGCGCACGGGTGCGGCGGGCACGACCGCGATGCCGCCTATGCCGACGAGCTCCATGAGACGCTTGCGGCGTCCCGCAAACTCACGTGAGTTCAATCCCGGTCCTTTCACGAAATTGGGATCAGAGCCGATTTTCGCTCGAACGCGCATCGGACGCGTAATTTTCACTGCAACGGAGGGTCTTCAGTGCGCCGGCGGCCGAGCGACGGGATAGAGAAAATCGGCTCTGTCGAGAAAATCGGCTCTGACCCCGATTTCACGGGAGGCTGTCGCGAAAATCGGCTCTGACCCCATTCTTAATGGATGCTGTTGCCGCCCTGGGCGGGCGCGCCGCCGGCGCCGCATTCCTCGAATACGAGCTGCACGCCGACGCGCACATATTCCTTGAGCTCGGCGAGCGCGAAGCCGGCGTCGCCTTCTTCCTCCTCGTCGCCGACGAGCGCGGCGCGGCTGATCTCGGAGAAGTCCTTCGCGATCTCGTCGACGGTCTCGGACCGGCACACGCCGTCGTGCTGCTTGAGCCCGCCCAAGCCGAGGCCCGTGAGGAACCCGTGGCACCAGAGCGCGAGCCCGCGCACTTGCGCATCGAGGGGCTGATTCTCGCCCGGAACGAGCGGCTCGAAAGTCATCTCCGCGGAACAGAGCTTGCGCCACGCGTCGAGCTCGAGGCCGCGCAGCGTCGCGCCGATCTCGTCGGGCTCCGCGAGCTCCCAATCGTCGAGGCAGTCGTCGAGCCAGCGCTGCGTTGCGGCGATGCCGCCGACGCACATCGTGCCGCAGATGCCGCCGTGCAGCTCGGCCAGCGACGTCACGACGCCCGCTTCGACGAGACGTTTCTCGATCGAGTCGTAGTCGGATTCGCTTAGCGCCACTCTCTCGGTTCCATGCGTGCTTGCGATCATGCTAACACCGCGTGCATCGTTATTGACCCCTGCGCCTCGCGGGCTCTATATTCCGCCGCATGAGCACGGAGCAAACGGTTCAACGCTTCGATCTCGAGCTGAAGCGCCTCGAGCGACGCGTCGAAGAGCTCGTACAGGTTTGCGAGCAGCTCCGGGAAGAAAACGAATCGCTGCGTCAGCGGCAGGATTCGTTGATCGCGGAGCGCGCAAGTTTGCTGCAGAAGAACGAGCAGGTCCGAGTCCGCGTCGAAGCGATGATCGGCCGGCTCAAGGCCATGGAGCAGGCCTAATGCCAGAGCAATTCGCCAGAGTCACGATTCGAATTCTCGAAAAGGAATATCACGTCGCCTGCCCGGCCGAGGAGCAGTCGGACCTCCTCGCGTCCGCCGAGCTTCTCAACGCGAAGATGCGCGAGATACGCGACAGCGGCAAAGTGGTCGGCCTCGACCGAGTCGCCGTCATGGCCGCGCTGAATCTCGCCAACGAGCTCCTGAAGTCCCGCAATCAGGACGAGGAGCTCAAGAACATCGTGACGCTGCGCATCAAGACGATGCGCGAGCGTCTCGACTCGGCACTTGGCCCCGTGAAGCAACTCAATTTATAGTGGTCCGGTACTCCCTGCAGTGTTCGACGCGGATTGGATAGTCTTTCGACCCTAACTCATGACTTAGGGGTTGTGCCCTGTAGGCGGCGTTGAGCAGATCCGGCATGCCGGGAAGCCTGCAGCTGCCACGGCTTACCCCACCTGTTGCTCCGGTTCGAGAGCAACCATTCGCGACGGCACAGGCGGGGAGTACCTTCTCATTCTTACATCCCGAGTCGAGAGTCCGAGAAGCCGGCGTTGACCGAAAGCCCCGCTCCGAAGCAGGACCGGTCCCGAATCAGGCGCGACATCAGGCGCCTGCGCAGATCCCTCGGCATGGAGGCGCGCGTCGCAGCCGAGAAGGCCATCTGCCGGCGCATTCAAAACCTCGGCCCCTACCATCGAGCTCGCTCGATCGCGGTATTCCTCGCGTTCGACGGCGAGCCGTCGCTCGCGCGCCTGGCCGAGATCGCGGCGCGGCAGGGCAAGAGCGTCTACGCCCCGGTGCTCACGAGGCGCGGCATGTTCTTCGCGGCCGTCACGGGCGAGCGCCCGCTTTCCCGTAACCTGTTCGGCATCGAGGAGCCCGATCGCGAGCGGCTCGTGGATGCGCGCAAGCTCGACCTCGTGCTGACGCCGCTCGTCGCGTTCGACCGCAGGGGCGTCCGGCTCGGCATGGGCCGCGGCTACTACGACCGGGCCCTGCGTTTCCTGCGTCATCGCCGCCACTGGACGCACCCGAAGCTCCTCGGCGTCGCCTACTCCTTCCAGATGGTCGACGACCTCGAGCAGCAGCCGTGGGACATTCCGCTCTGGGGCGCGGTCACGGAGACCGACACCTATCGATTCGCCGGAGCGCTCGAGTGAGCTATTGGCTCATGAAATCGGAGCCCGACGTGTTCGGCATCGACGATCTCGCCGCAGCTCCCGGCCGCACGACGTGCTGGGACGGAGTGCGCAACTATCAAGCGCGCAACTTCATGCGCGACGAGATGAAGACCGGCGACGGCGTGCTCTTCTACCACTCGAATTGCGCGGAACCGGGGATCGTGGGCCTCGCCGAGGTCGTGAAGGAAGCGTACCCGGACCATACGGCATTCGATCCGCGCGACCCGCACTACGATCCGGACAGCGATCCGAAGCATCCTCGCTGGTACATGGTGGACATCCGGCTCGACCGCAAGTTGAAACGTTTGATCTCGCTCGATGAGCTCAAGCGGCACGCCGACGGCGAGCTCCGCGGATTCGCGCTGCTCAAGCGCGGCAATCGTCTGTCGGTGCTCCCCGTGAGCGAGAAGCAGTGGAACTTCATACTGAGCCTCGAGTGAATGTTCGAACGCGACGGCGAAGACGTTCTCATGCACGCCGAGAGCACGACAATGTGCTCTCAATCACATCTCGAGAACGTCGATCGACGATCGAGATGCGCAAAAATCGATAACACTCTGGAAATTTAGATCCTTTTATATATACTCAACGCCGTTTAAGCCGACACGGAGACTACCCATGGCATCTACGAAGAAGACCTCGAGGAAGAAGACGACTACCAAACGCAGGAAGGTCCGGCGCAAGGTAGCGAAGAAGCCCGCCGCCAAGCGGCGCGTCGCGAAGAAGAAAGGCGGTAAGAAGAAAGCCAAGAGACGCACCGCGAAGAAGAAGTCCGCTGCAAAGAAGAAATCGGCTCGCAAGAAGGCGGGCAAGAAGAAGGCCAGCAAGAAGAGGGCTTCGAAGAAGCGAGCGAGCAAGAAGACCGCACCTGCAATGCCGGCCTAACGGCCGAAACGAGGAGCCTAACGGCTCGCTTCGAACAAAGTGCCCGCTGCAATGCGGGCACTTTTTTTGGGATCAGGACTTTGAGTCAACACGAGCAAAAGAAGCGCGCCGCAATCGCGGCGTTGAGCTATATCGAGGACGGCATCGTTCTCGGAGTCGGGACCGGTACGACCGTCGAGCTCTTCATCGACGATCTGCCCGCGCACGAGCATCGGCTTTCCTCCGTCGTGTCGAGCTCCAACCGCACGACCGAGCGCCTCGAACGCCTCGGCATCGAAGTCGACGAGCTGGGTGATGCCGCGCGCATCGACCTCTACGTCGACGGCGCGGACGAAGCCACCAAGCACCGCCATCTCTTGAAAGGAGGCGGCGGCGCGCTGACGCGCGAGAAGGTGCTCGCGGGCGCCGCGCGGCGATTCGTCTGCATCGCGGATTCCTCGAAGCTCGTCGCGCAGCTCGGCCGCTTCCCGCTGCCGATAGAGGTCATTCCGATGGCGGCGGGCTTCGTCGCGCGGCAGATCCTCAAAGCCAAAGGACGCCCGATCCTGCGCGAGGGGTTCGTGACGGACAACGGGAACCACATCATCGACGTTCACGACCTTCGCATCTCGAACCCGGTCGAGCTCGAGACGCGCTTCAATCAGATTCCCGGAGTCGTGACGGTCGGCCTCTTCGCGCAGCGCCGCGCGGACGTCCTGCTCATCGGACAAGACGACGGCGTCAGAACGATCGAGTGAGGTCCGCGGACGGGAGGCCGGCTGGCCGACTCCGTCTCGAGAGATGGCTCGGGGACCGGCGACGCCGGTTCGAAAGATTGGCTGGGGGACCAGGATTCGAACCTGGGTTCTCGGAGTCAGAGTCCGATGTCCTACCGCTGGACGATCCCCCAAGCGAACTCAAGCTTACCCGTCTTCGCTCGGCGCCGCCATTTGCTCGGCGCCGACGTCGCGCGGCGCCGCCGCGCAAGGCGCGGGGACGGGCGCGACGCGGAGGCCTCCGCGCGCTCGGCGGCGCGGCCTCCGAAAACGGGAATCAGCGCTTCGAGAACTGCGTGGCGCGGCGGGCCTTGCGCAGGCCTACCTTCTTGCGCTCGACCGCGCGCGCGTCGCGCGTGACGAAGCCCGCGCGCCGCAGCGGCTGCCGCAGCGTCGCGTCGTAGGCCATGAGGGCGCGCGTGATCGCGTGCCGGATCGCGCCGGCCTGGCCCGTCGTGCCGCCGCCGGAGACCGTGGCGAGGACGTCGAACTTGCCTTCCATCTCGACGCTGCCGAGGGGCTGGCGCACGATCATGCGCGCCGTCTCGCGGCCGAAGAAAATGTCGAGCGGGCGGCCGTTGATGCTGATCTCGCCGGTGCCGGGCCGCAGGAACACACGCGCCGCAGAAGTCTTGCGGCGGCCCGTGCCGTAGTAGCTCTCGGTTGCCATCGCTGCCTATAGCTCCAATGGAATGGGTTGCTGCGCTCGATGCGCGTGGTCGGGGCCGCGGACGACCTTGAGCTTCTTGAACATTTGGCGCCCTAAAGGATTGCGCGGCAGCATGCCCTTGACCGCCAGCTCGAGCGCGCGCTCCGGCATCCTCGCGAGCAGCTTCTCGAGGGGCTCGGACTTCATGTTGCCGATGTAGCCCGTGTGGTGGTGATACATCTTGTCCTTGAGCTTGCTGCCCGTGACCCGGATTTTCTCGGCGTTGACCACGATGATGTAGTCGCCGGTGTCGACGTGGGGCGTGTAGATCGGCTTATGCTTGCCGCGCAGGCGCCTCGCGACCTCGGTCGCGAGCCGTCCGAGCGTCTTGCCGCTGGCGTCTACGACGTACCAATCGCGCCGCACCGTCTCTGGTTTGGCCGAAAATGTCTTCATGTCCGATGACTCTGGTTGTGGCCGGGGAGCCGACCAAAGAGGCGGAATAGTACCGACCCGTCCCCGGGCGTGCAAGCCGGGGAGACAGGCGCCCTGGCACCGAGCCGCCCGGAGTGCCCTCAAGATCTTCCGACGTCAAGCCGAAATCGATGCCGCGGATATTTTAAAGAGTACGCGATTTAAGAGAGCGCGATGCCAAGGCGACGATGCTCGAAAAGCCGCAGGCGGGAACCGCCGCGGACTATAATGCCGGCCGATGCGCCCCGCCCCGCCCTTGGCCGACCGCTTCGTCGCCCTTCTCGACGAGGCCTTGCGCACGATCGCGGCGCCGCCGGCCGCTTCGCGCCCCTCGCCGGCGGCGGCGCTCGAGGAGCCGCGGCTCACGGAGACCGAGAGGCGGCGCAGCGCGGCGCTCATGCGCGTCAATCATGCCGGCGAGGTGGCCGCCCAAGCGCTCTACGTCGGGCAAGCGCTGACCGCGCGCTCGCAGGACGTCCGCGAACGGCTTCTCGAGTCCGCGCGCGAGGAGCGCGATCATCTCGCGTGGTGCACCGCCCGTCTCGACGAGCTCGAAGGGCGCACGAGCCTGCTCGGACCCTTCTGGTTTGCGGGCAGCGCCTTGATCGGCGCCGCGGCCGGCCTCTGCGGCGACTCCTCGAGCCTCGGCTTCGTCGCGGAGACCGAGACCCAAGTCGAAGCGCACCTCGACGATCACCTTCGCCGCTTGCCCGCCGCGGACAACAAGAGCGCCGCGATCCTCGCGCAAATGCGCGAAGACGAAGGCCGACACGGCAGGCTTGCACGCTCGGCGGGCGGCAGGGCGCTGCCGCTCGCCGTGCGCCGCGCGATGAGCGCGGGCGGCGGTCTCTTGCGTCGCGCGGCTTTTCTCCTGTGAAGCCCATCACAGCTTGACGCTTATCACTTGCGCCTTTACAGCGAATTGATTAAATACGGGATTAAGTCAAACCGGAGTTTCTACCGATGGAAGAAGCCCTGCGGCCCTTGAGCGACGTACCCGCGATCAATCGGTTCTTGAGCTATTGCCGCGTACGGACGGTTCCGGCCAAGACCGTCATGATTCACGCCGGGGACCTGCCGGATGTGCTCTATTACATCGTGGACGGCTCCGTCGAGGTCATGATCGAGGACGAGGACGGCAACGAGATGGTCCTCGCGTACCTCAACAAAGGCCAGTTTTTCGGCGAGATGGGCCTGTTCTACGAGCAGCCCCAGCGCAGCGCCTGGGTCCGCACGCGCAGCGAGAGCGAGATTGCGGAGATGACGTATCCGCGCTTTCGGCAGATCGCTTCGGAGAGCCCGGGGCTCATCTTCGAGGTCGCGACGCAGCTCGCGACTCGCCTCGACCGCACGAACCGCAAGCTCGGCGACCTCGCCTTCGTCGACGTCACGGGCCGCGTCGCGCACGCGATCATGGATCTCTGCCGGGAGCCGGACGCGATGACGCATCCCGACGGCATGCAGATCAAGGTGTCGCGCCAGGAGCTGTCGCGCCTCGTCGGCTGCTCGAGGGAGATGGCGGGACGCGTGCTCAAGGTGCTCGAAGAGCAAGGCCTGGTTCGCGCGAACGGCAAGACGATCGTCGTGTTCAACGCGCGGCGGGAGCCGCCGAAGGCGCGCCGCGAGGCGCTGCAGCGCCAGGCCTGACGAGAGGAATCGCTCCGCCCTTGCGAGCCGCTCCGCCCTTGCGAGCCTGGCGGCGTAAGACCCGAGTGCCCGGCGACGCCGGGGCGCCCCTTCGACCCGCTACTTGAACGCTCGGTAAGCCTTGATGCGGTCGTATGCCGCGCGTATCTCGTGCGTGCGCTGCTCCGCCGCGGCGACCTTGGCTTGGGGCTGACCGCGCGCGACGAGCTTGTCCGGATGATGCTGGTTCATGAGGCGCCGATACGCGGTCTTGACGTCCTCGTCGGTCGCCTCGCTCGAGACTCCGAGAACCCGATACGCGGCATCGACTTGGATGGCCTCGCCGGCGCCCGGCCCCGCGCCGCGGTAGTGCTGCGCGCGGACCAGCGCC
>DASTSM010000152.1:0-10232 GCA_035760685.1 Gammaproteobacteria bacterium
TCGCTTCGGGATGCGGGGCGGCCGCCGGTTCGAGATGCGGGGCCGCCGCCGCTTCGGGACGCGGGGCGGCCGCCGCTTCCGCGTGCTCGGAACCCGCGGACTCGCCGTTTGGTTGCGCGCGCGGCGATACCGAGCCGCGGGGCTCGACGGCTTCCGCGGCACGCCCCGCCGCCGATCGGTCGTCTCCTCGGACGGCCGCACTCGCGTTCGGCGGAGCGCGAAACGCCGCGTCGTAGCAAGCCAGCCGCAGCGCGTCCGCGGAGATCGTCGCGCATTCACGGGCCGCCTCGGTGAGGTCCTGTTGCGCGACGGCGGCCGACGGCGCGGCCGCGAGCCCCGCGAGCGCGGCGAGCGCGGCGAGCGCGGCGAGCGCAAGGAGCGAAAAAATCGGCGTCCGGAATCGTGCGAGGCGCGCCGCGTGCGCTCGGATCCCGACGTAGCGGAAGGGGTTTCGTGACGTTTTCATGCGCTGATCTTGTAGTAATGAGTCGCGTGCCGGGATCTTGCCTTAGTTCCGCCGCTGCGAAAAGCGCGCCGCGGCGCCGGCGACGAGCTCGAGGGCGGAACCGGGCGGGACCGCCGACCGTGTTGACAGCTCAAATCGAGCGGTGCTTAGCTCGCCGTGCCGAAGCACATCGCAAGCGGGGTCCCATGAAAAGCCGTGAACGCCTCGAGAGCCGTCGCCTCGTCCGCAAGCGCTGCCGCAGCAAGCTCTCGCGCGGCTCGGTCTTCGGGGCCGTGGCGGCGGCCGCAGCGGGCTTGCTGCTCGCGGCGGGCGCCGCATTCGCGGCGAAGAAGCTGCCTTATCCCGACGTGACCGACACCTCGCACGCCTCGAAGAAGGCGGCCGACGTGTTCCGCGGCTTCTTCTCGGCGAAGAGCGCGCACGACGCGGACGCGCTCATGACCTACTTCGCGCGCGATCCCGTGCTCTACATCGACGCGTCGTCCGGCAATCAGTGGCCCACCTGGCAAACGCTCTGGGACGTCTTCCACCGCTTCCTGCCGCCGGCGCGCCCGGATGCGCTGTCGTATCCGCTCAGGATCCTCGGCGACGAGCGCAGCGCCCTCGTCGAGTTCGAGGATACGCCGTCGCTATTCGGCCGCGAGCTTCGCATCCTCGGATCCGTGACGTTCGACGATCAAGGCAAAGTCGTGCGCTGGATCGACTATTGGGACGGGCGCAGCTCGCAGCGCGAGACCTCGATCCAGCCGAACTATCCCACGGACTTCCACGACAACGTCGTGAACGCGTCCGCGAAGATCACGAGCGTCGCGAACGATCTGCAAAAAGCCTTCGCCGCGGGCGACGCCGCCGGCGCGACGGCGCTCTTCAGCTTCGACGCGGTCTACGAGGACATGGCGGCGCACTCGCGCGTCGTCGGGCAGCTCCAGATCGAGCGCTATTTGACGCGCGCGCTGCCGGTCGTTCCGTACGGACCGGGCGCGAGCGTCGCGCACGTCGTCGGCGGCGAGCGCGGCGGCGGCTACGAATGGAGCGCCGCGCCGTCCGCGATGCCGATGCGCCGCGGCAATACGGCGCTCGAGCTCGACGCCGAGGGCAAGATCTCTCGGCTCACAGTGATCTACGACAGCGGCCTCTTGTCCGACGAGAAGTACCGCGAGCTCGTATCGCTCGCGGGAGAATCGGGTTCGTAGGACGAGAGGCGAGCCGCGGCGGCGCGCCGGCGCGACCTCTCCCGCCGCGCCATGAGCAGGCCGGCGGCCGCGACGCAGAGCGTCACGGCACCGATCATGAGCGTCGCGATCGCGTTGACCTCGGGCGTCACGCCGAGCCTGACCTTCGAGAAGATCATCATCGGCAGCGTGTTCGTCGACGGTCCCGCGGTGAAGCTCGCGAGGACGAGATCGTCCAACGAGAGCGTGAACGCGAGCAGCCATCCCGAAACGACCGCCGGCGCGATGAGCGGCAGCGTGATCACGAGAAACACCTTGAGCGGCCGCGCGCCGAGATCCATTGCGGCCTCTTCGAGCGACTCGTCCATGACCGCGAGCCGAGACTGCACGATGACGGTCACGTAAGACATCGCGAGCGTGACGTGAGCGGCCGCGATCGTCGCGAACCCGCGCTCGTCCGGCACGAGCGGCAGCGGCGCGAGCGCGACGAAGAGCAGCAGCAGCGAGAGCCCCATGATGACGTCCGGCATCACGAGCGGCGCGGTGACCATTCCCGAGAGCAGCGCGCGCCCGCGAAACCGCCCGAAGCGCGCCAGCGCGAGGCCCGCCAGCGTGCCGAGCACGGCGGCGGCGCTCGCGCTCGTCACCGCGATGCGGAGGCTGAGCCACACGCCTTCGAGCATCTGCCGATCCGCGAGCAGCTCGCGGTACCACTTCGTCGAGAACCCCCCCCAAACCGTGACCAAGCGCGACTCGTTGAAGGAGTAGACGACCACGGAAAGGATCGGCACGTAGAGAAAGGCGACGCCGAGCGCGAGCGCCGCGAGCACGAGCGGCGAGCGGCGGCGATTCACGAAGCCGCCCCGTTCGCGAATCTCCGTCCGTCTCGGCGGGCGAGCGCGATTTCGCTCGATTCGCGCACCGCGATCCGGCTCGATCCGCCCGATGCGTAGCGCTGCAGCACGGCGATCGGAGCCACGAGCACGAGCAAGAGCACGATGGCGACCGCGCTCGCGCGGGGCCAGTTGCGGTTGCTGAAGAACTCGTCCCAGAGCACGCGGCCGATCATGAGCGAGTCCGCGCCGCCGAGGAGGCGCGGAATCACGAACTCGCCGACGGCGGGAATGAAGACGAGCATGGCGCCCGCGACGATGCCGGGCAGCGAGAGCGGCAGCGTGACCTGCAGGAACGCGCGAAACGGCGTCGCGCCGAGGTCGATCGCCGCCTCGCGCAGCGATTCGTCGTGGCGCTCGAGATTCGCGTAGAGCGGCAGGATCATGAACGGCAGATACGAGTACACGATGCCGACGTACATCGCGAAGCTCGTCTGCAGCATGACGATGGGCTCATCGACGACGTGCAGCGCGAGGAGCACGTGGTTGACGAGCCCGTTGTTGCGCAGGAGCCCCATCCAGGCGTAGACGCGCACGAGGAACGAGGTCCAGAACGGCAGCAGCACGAGCAGCAAGAGCGCGCCGCGCCAGCGCGGGCCGGAGCGCGCGATTCCGTAGGCCATGGGATAGCCGAGCGCGAGGCAGAGCAGAGTCGAGACGGCAGCGACCTCGAGCGAGCTCGCGAGCGCCTGCGCGTACAGCGAGTCGCGCACGAGGAAGACGTAGTTCGCGACGGACGCCTGAAGCCGCAGGTAGTGCTCGCTCGTCCACTCGAAGAGCGGGGTATAGGGCGGCACGCCGAGCCGCGTCTCCGCGAAGCTGATCTTGAGCACGATGAGAAACGGCACGAGGAAGAAGAGCGCGAGCCAGAGCCACGGGACGGCGATGACGATGCGCCGGCCCGCGATCGCGCCCAGGGCGCGAACGGCGGCCCGCTCGGCGCGCGCCTCGATCGCCGCCGCGCTCGCCCCGGCCCTGGTCGGCTCCGCGCCCGGCTCCGTCTTGGTCGGCTCGGCGCCGGCCTCGGCCCGACGAGCCGTCATTCCCTTACCACGACGGCGCTCGACTCGTGCCAGCTGAGGCCCACGCGCTCGCCCGGAGCGAAGGCCGCAGCGCCGCGCTCCGCGTTCGGCCGCGTGACGCGCACCACCTTGCCGCTCTCGAGCTCGACGAGATAGACGCAAGCCGCGCCCATGTAGGCGACCTCGCGCACGGCGCCGGCCGCGGCGTTGGTCCTCCCGCCGCAAACCTCGGCGGGGGTCTTCGCGGGACCGGCCTCCGCCGCCGCGCCGGCCGGGTCGCACGAGAGCGCGATCTTCTCGGGGCGCACGGTCACCCAGACGACGGCGCCGGCCGCGGCGCCGACCGCGCGATCGACGCAAACGATTCCGCCGAGCTCCGCGGACTCGATGAGCGCCCGGCCCTGCCCGCTCTCGAGCACGCGCCCCTCGAACGTGTTCACGCTGCCGATGAACTCCGCGGTGAAGCGCGTGCGCGGCGACTCGTAGATCTCGCGCGGCGTGCCGACCTGCACGATGCGGCCCCGGTCCATGACGCCGATCCGCGTCGCGAGCGTCATCGCCTCTTCCTGGTCGTGAGTCACGACGACGAAGGTGACGCCGAGGTCCTGCTGGATCCTCTTGAGCTCGAACTGCGTGTGCTCGCGCAGCTTCTTGTCGAGCGAGCCCAAGGGCTCGTCGAGCAGCAGCAGCTTGGGCCGCTTGATCCGCGCGCGGGCGAGCGCGACGCGCTGCTTCTGGCCGCCCGAAAGCTCGTCCGGCTTCCGCCTCGCGAGCTCGCCAAGCTCGACGAGCGCGAGCATCTCGGCGACGCGCGCGCCGATCTCGGCGCGCCGAGCGCGCTCCTGCTTGAGGCCGAAAGCGACGTTTTCCGCGACCGTCATGTGAGGGAAGAGCGCGTACGACTGGAACATCATGTTGACGGGCCGCTCGTACGGAGGCACTCCGCTCATGTCCTGTCCGTCGATGAGGATCGCGCCCGCATCGGGCGTCTCGAACCCGGCCAGCATGCGGAGCAGGGTCGTCTTGCCGCACCCGGACGCGCCGAGCAGGCAGAACATCTCGGCCCGGTAGATCTCGAGCGTGACGCCGTCGACGGCCGCGACGGGACCGAAATTCTTCGCGAGGCCTTCGATTCGCACGTAAGGCTGGGAGATCGGCGGCGTCATGCTCGCGAGCCTACTTGCCCGTCTGCACCCTCTGCCAGCCGCGCGTCATGAGGCGCGTGGACGCTTCGGTGTCGGCGAGGTCGGGCACGAGGCGGCTCATGACCTCGGGCGGCGGATAGACGTTCGGATCGTCGCGGACCTTCTCGTCGACATACGGCGCCGCCTTCGCGTTGCCGTTCGCGTAGTGCACGGTGTTCGTGACCGCCGCGATGACCTCGGGGCGCAGCATGTAGTCGATGAACGCGTGGGCGTTCCGCGGATGCGGCGCATCCTTCGGGATCAGGTAGCTGTCGAACCAGATGATGCTGCCTTCCTTCGGGATCACGTACCGGATCCGTTGACCGGTGCCGTTCTCCTCCGCGCGATCGCGGGCTTGCAGCACGTCGCCGCTGTAGCCGATCGCGAGGCAGATCTCGCCGTTCGCGAGATCGGAGATCATGCGCTGATTGTCGAAGTAGCGGACGTACGGACGGATCGCGAGCAGCGCGTTCGTGGCGGCCTCGATGTCCTCCGGGCTCCCGCTGTTCGGATCCTTGCCGAGGGCCGTCAGCGCCATGTTGTACATCTCGCTTGCCGAGTCGAGCAGTGCCACGCCGCATTTCTCGAAATGCGCCGCGACGGCCGGGTCGAAGACGAGGGCCCAGCTGTCGAGCGGCGCGTTCGGCATCGCCGCCCGGACCTTATCGACGTTGTAGCCGATCCCCGTCGTCCCCCACAGATGCAGCACCGCGTGCTCGTTGCCGGGGTCGTGCCTCGCGAGCCGCGCCTCGATCTCGGGATCCATGTTCGCGAGATTCGGCAACAGGCGCTTGTCGAGCTTGCGATAGAAGCCCGCCTTGATTTGGCGTTCGTACGACGAGGCAGAGGGCACGACGACGTCGTATCCCGAGTGACCGGCCGCGAGCTTGGCCTCGAGCTCCTCGTTGCTGCCGTAGTTGCTGACCGAGACCTCGATGCCCGTCGCCTTCTCGAAGCCCGCGATCGTGTCCGGGGCGAGGTAGTCGTTCCAGATGTAGAGGTTCAGCGTCTTGTCTTCGGCGGGGAGCGCGGCCTCGGCCGCGCCGACCCCCGCGGCGGCGCCGACTCCGGCCTCCTGCCGCCCGCAGCCGGCGAGCGCCGCAGCGGCGGCGGCAATGGCGGCGAACAGTAAGCGCGCGGCGGGGCCGGCTCTTGACTTCACTCGAGGTGCTCCTGGGCTTTAGCTCGGCGGGCTCGCGGCGCGCTCGATCCGCGACGAGCCCGCGCTCGTCGGGTGCTCGGCTCTCGCGCCGAGCTCGTACTTATATAACAGGGTTCGGACTAGCCGAAAGCCCCGCGCGCGGACGACCGAGCCGTATCGCGGCCGCAGCGATTCGGGCTTATGCCGGCGCCGTCAACGCAGTAACGACCCCGGCCGTCCTGCTTCGCGCAGCGCGGCCTCGAGGGTTTCCCCGCGTTCGCGGCCGCACCGGCTCCTCGCTTGCGCGAGGGGACGTCCGGCGCCGCTCGAAGCAATGCGCTCCATGATCACGGCCGTGCCGTCGTCGAGATCGATCTCGTGACGAATGAGCCCGATCGAGGGCTCGACGCATTCGAGCGTCTCGAACTCGACTCGCTTGACGGGGATCGCGAGGACGAAGACGCGAGCGGCGATACGCGTCGTGAGCCGGTAAGGACGCGCTTCGCCCGATCCTCGTCGCGGCGCCGCGCTCAAGGGCTCCACCTCCCGGTGCGTGAGCTCGAGCTTGGTTCGCGTGCCGAGCAGCGTCAGAAGACCCTTCAAGATCCTGATCTTGAGCTCGACGTCGCCGATCGCGCCGGGCTCGTCGACGTTGCTCGGGTACAGCAGCAACGGGCCGTCGGTCTCGATCGAGGCCTCCGAATCGCCGAAGCGGATGGCCGCCCCCATGAAGCGGGCCGGCGGCATGTCGCCTTGCCGCCAGACGATCTTCGTCGTCTTCTCCGGCTCGCCGTCCTTGCCGAAGCTCACGATCGTCAGCGGCACGGACGAGCCGCCCGCCGCGTGCCCGACCTCGAAAACTTCCCTTTCGATGATGTTTCCGCTCGCGTCGAGCACGCGGCGCTCGTAAGTAGCCCCCGCCGTCGCCTGCATGAGGCTGAGCCAGTCGCGGCTCTCCCCGGCGAGGATCGCCCGCGGCGCGAGCACGATCAGCGTGCAGAAGAACACCCGGCAGCGGAGCCGCGCCGAGCGCCGTTTGCCGTTCGACGGAAGGCGTCGCGTGCCCGCGCCGGGCAGAGGATGCTTAGAGGTCCTGCCGCAGATTCTTGCTTCTCCGTTGCGGCGTCTCGAGCGACCCGCATGGCCGAAGAAGCAAGTCGTGTGCCATGCTGCGCCACCGGTTACCGCAGATGGCTCTCGACGAAAGCCGCGAGCTGCGATCGGTTCAACGCCCCGACCTGCGTCGCGACCGGCACGCCGTCGCGAAACAACATGAGCGTCGGAATGCTTCGCACGTGGTAGCGGCTCGGCACGTGCGGATTCTCGTCGGTATTGATCTTCACGACCTTCAAGCGTCCGGCATACGCCTCGCCGAGCTCGTCGACGAGCGGACCGACCATTCGGCAGGGCCCGCACCATTCCGCCCAATAATCCACGAGAACCGGGACGGGCGATGACAGCACCTCGGCCTCGAAAGTTGCGTCCGTCGGGTGTCCGATGGCGTCGTTCAGGTCGTTCATGTCTTTCTCCGTATTGGTCTTGTCTCGTTCCCACGTTCGCGTCCAGCGCGACCGGCGAGAGAGTCTATTATTCGGCGGGACCCGCAAGAACCTTCTATACTGAGAACACTATTCAACGGGCTGAACAATAGGCTTGGACAAGCTGCGCGCAATGGAGCTTTTCGTTCGCGTCGTCGAGACCGGCGGCATCACGCGCGCGGCCGATAGTCTCGGCGTGCCGAGGGCCACGGCGACGACGCTGATCCAGCAGCTCGAGGCGGCGCTCGGCGTGAAGCTGCTCGATCGGACGACGCGCCGAGTCAGCGTGACTCAAGACGGCGCGGCCTACTACGAGCGCTGCGTCTCCATCCTCGGCGAAGTGCGCGAAGCCGAGGAATCGTTGGCCCGCCAAAACGTCGCGCCTCGCGGCCGCCTGCGCGTGGACATGCCGACGCTGATGGCGCGCTCGGTATTCGTGCCCGCGCTCCCGGCATTCTTCGAGCGCTATCCGGGCATCGAGCTCGCGCTCGCCTGCAACGAGCGGCGCGCCGATCTCGTCGAGGAAGGCATCGACTGTGCGGTTTGGAGCGGCGAGCTGGAGGAGGCCAACCTCGTCGCGCGGCGGGTCGGATTTCTCTATTTCGCGACGTGCGCGGCGCCGTCCTACCTCGAGGCGCACGGTCAACCGCGCCATCCCGACGACCTCGCGCACCATCGCTGCATCAACCGCTTCTCGCCGCGCACGGGCAAGCTCACGGATTGGGTGTTTTCGAAGAACGGCGCGCGGATTCAAATCGTGCACCGAGGCCACATCGCGCTCGAGGACGAGAACAGCTACTTGGCGGCCGCCGAGGCGGGTATCGGCATCGCGCAGATTCCGGCGTTCGTCCTCAAGGAGGCCATGGAGCGCGGAACGCTCGAGCTCGTGCTCGGCGACTGGTTTCCGGAGCCTGCCCCGCTCTACGTCGTCTATCCGCAGAACCGCCACCTCTCGGCGAAGGTGCGCGCGCTCGTCGATTGGGTGTCGGAGCTGCTGCGTCATCACGACGGGATTCAGCTGAGATCGACGCTGCCGACGAGACGCGGACCGGCGTGAGGCGGGCACCGATCGCGGCCCGCCCCCCGCCGCACGGGCGCGCGAATCGGGCGTGCGTCGGCGGCGCCGGCGCCTCGGCCCGCTCCGCTCAGCGTTTGCCGTACTCGTCTCGGTGGCGCCACCAAAGACCCCCCGCTTCGTTGCGCCCCCTCGGCGCGCGATCGAGCCACTGGTACATCCCCCAGAGGCCGTCGAGCCCGCGCCCATAAGTCGAGTAGGTGTGATAGACGGCGCCGTCCTCGACCACGAACGCGCTCATGCCGGGGCGATCGCGCAGGTATGTCTTCGCGTCGGTACCGCAGCTCGCCGCGAACGTCCGTACCGGCTCGGAGATGCGCGCCGGATCGAGCGGGCGCCCGGGCTGGTAGTTGTACTCGGCGCTCCCCTCGCGCTGCTGCCGCTCCGTGATCGAGACGTTGAAGTCGAAATTGAAATCGCCGGCGAGCGACGAGGCCCAAGGAAACGTCCACCCCAAACGCCGCTTGTACGCCTGAAGCTTCGCGAGCGGCGCGCGCGACACGGCCCAGAGCATGACGTCGTGATTCGCGAGGTGCACGGCGAAGCCGTCGAATCCGTCCGCGATGGCCGAGCACGAAGGGCAGCCGGCCGTGTAGTCCGGTCCGAACATGAAGTGATAGACGAGAAGCTGCGAGCGTCCGCGGAAAAGGTCGGCGAGCGACGCGCTGCCTTCGTCGGTCTCGAATCGATAGTCCTTGTCGACACGGACCCACGGCAGCGCCTGCCGCCGCCGCGCGAGCTCGTCGCCGCGCCGCGTGTGCTCCTTCTCGGCCGCGAGCAGCTCGAGCCGCGCCGCGAGCCACTCGTCGCGCGTTCCCGTCTGGTGAGTCGTCATGCGTATTTCCTCCTTCGGCGCCTCGGGCGCTTCGCTGCGTTCTCGATACGACCGGGCGTTCGGTCGCCGGGAGATAGACTAAGGACGGACATCGGCGGGCGGGGAGTGACAAGTTTGGCGGGATTCGCCTGCGTCTCGGGATTCGAATGGATTCGCTGATCGCGTCTGCCGCGCGCGCGCTCGCGTCCGGCGATCCTCTCGCCGCCCTGAACCGCGTCGCGCTGCGCGACGACGCGCCGGCGCTCGCGCTCCGAGGCATCGCGATGGCGCAGCTCGGCGATCTCGCGCGTGCGAGAGCGCTCATGCGCAGGGCCGCGCGCGCCTTCGGCCCAGCGGAGGCGCTCGAGCGGGCGCGCTGCGTCGTCGCCGAGGCCGAGATCGCGCTCGCGTCGCGTGATCTCGCCTGGCGGCCGAAGGCGCTCGACGCGGCGCGCGCGACGCTCGAAGCGCGAGGCGACGGCGCGAATGCCGCGCACGCGCGGAATGTCGAGGCGAGGCGGCTGCTGCTGATCGGCCGTCTCGACGAGGCCGAGCGCGCGCTCGACGGGCTCGAGCCCTCGGCGTTGCCGCCCGCGCTCGGCGCCGTCCACGAGCTCGTGGCGGCGGGCATCGCGATCCGCCGGCTTCGCGCAGAAGACGCACGTGCCGCGCTCGGCCGCGCGGAGCGCGCGGCGCGCCGCTCGGGCATTCGCTCACTGACGGCCGAGATCGAAGCCGTGTCGCTCGCGCTGCGCGCGCCCGCGGCGCGGCTGATCGCGCGCGGCGAGGAGCGGCTCGTGCGGCTCGAGGAGGTCGAAGCGCTGCTCGAATCGAGCGCGCTCGTCGTCGACGCGTGCCGCCACGCCGTCCAGGGTCCGTGCACCGAGCGGGGCCGGCGGGCGGCAAACGCACTCGCGAGGCGCCCGG
>DASTSM010000153.1:0-10798 GCA_035760685.1 Gammaproteobacteria bacterium
GTCGTAGACGATGCGCTCCTCGAACTCGGCGCGCTGGCCGCCGAGGGCCGCTTCGACGTGCGGCCGCAGCCTCTTGAACGCGGACTGGCCGACGACGTCCTCGATGCGCTTGCCGACGATCTCCTCGGGGCGCATCCGATAGCGCTTCGCGTACGGCGCGTTGACGAACTTGTAGCGCATGTCGGCGCCGCAATGAACGATCAGCGCGGGCGCGTGATCGGTGACGAAGCGCAGCTGCTCCTCGCTGTCGCGGATCGCTTGCTCCCAGCGCTTGCGCTCCGTGATGTCGGTCAGCGCGACGATGACGTGCCGCAGCGTGGGATCCGTGCGCGGAAACGCCACCATGACCAGCACGTGGCGCTGATCGCCGGTCAGCGTGCGCATGACCGCCTCGGTTTCGTAGACGGGCCGCCGCTCGACGATCGCGAGAAGCTCGTCCGCGAAGCAGTGGTCGTCGCGCGTGACGAAGACTTTGTCGAGCGACGCGAGCAGCGCCTGCTTGTCCTCGGCGCAGAACATGCGGACCGTCGCATCGTTGACATCGACGATGCGAACGAGGCCGGCGGCGCGCGCGACGAACTCCGGGTGCTCGGCGAAGTAGCTGCGGAAGTCCGTGACGCCGGAGGCTTCGAGGTCGTCGAGCGCGGCCCTGATCGCGGAGAAGTCCTCTTCCCAGATCGAGACGTCGACCGCATCGAAGATGCGTCGATACCGCGCTTCGCCGCGCCCTCCGAGAAACGGCGACGCGTCGTGCGTCGCTGCAGACGTGCCTGTCACTCGCTTTCCGCCAAGGCGCCGCTCTCTGCGCCCGAAATCGTTCTGTTGATGCCTTGCGCCGGGCGCGTTGGCTCGGCCTTCGTCGCCCCCAGGGGCGGCTGTCGTGTTCTTCGACGCCCGACTCGGGGCGCTTACCGCCGTTGGGGGATAGTAGCAAAGCGCGTCAAGCGATGCTCGCGGGTTGAGCGAGACGGCCTCGCTCGTCGCCGAGCGGCGCCGAAGCCGTTAAAGCGTCGCGAGACTTCGCTTCGGTCTTGCCGGAAACGCCTCGTCGATCGCGCGCATGTCGTCGGCATCGAGCTCGAGATCGGCCGCGGCGGCGTTCTCTCGCGCGTGCTCCGCGGCGGCGGCCTTCGGAATCGCGAACGCTTCGGCCCTCCGAATCAGGAACGCGAGCGCGATTTGATGCGGCGTCGCCGAGCGGCGCTTCGCCACGGCCTCGAGGACCTTGCCTCCGTCGCTGCGCGGCGACGGAAAGCGTCCGCTCCCGAAGGGACTGTAGGCGACGACGGCCACGCGATGCGCCCGGCACCACGGCACGACGCGGTGCTCGATGGAGCGCTCGCCGAGATGGTAGAGGACTTGGTTGCAAGCGATTCGGCCTTCGCCCGCGATGCTCAATGCTTCCTCGAGATCGTCGACGTCGAAGTTGCTGACGCCCCAAGCGCCGATCTTGCCCGCCTCGACCAACGCATCGAACGCGCGGATCGTTTCCTCGAGCGGCACGGAGCCGCGCCAGTGCAGCAAGTACACGTCGAGCCGGTCCGTGCCGAGCCGCTTCAGCGAGCGCTCGCAAGCCTGGATCGCGCTGCGGTAGGCCCCGTTCTGCGGCAGCACCTTCGATACGAGGAAGAGGTCGTCGCGGCGGCCCTCGACGATGCCGCGGAGCAGGCGCTCCACGCGTCCGTTGCCGTAGAGCTCGGCGGTATCGATATGCGTCATGCCGGCGTCGATGCCGGCCTCGAGCGCCTCGACGGCCTTCCTCGGATCTTCGCGCTCGAGGTTCCACGTGCCCTGGCCGACGAGCGGCACGACGGCGTTCAAGGGACCGAAGGTCGCGCTCCTCATGGCCGCACGCTAGTCTGCGGGCAGGCGGACGGTCAACGGCTGCGTCTACGGGGTGAGGCGGGACCCTCGATCCTGGTGCCAGGAAAACCCCTATCACCAGTGTACGAGAATCTGGTAGTTTCGCGGAAAGCGGGGTTAGGGGGCCCCATGTTCTTGACGTTCCACACGGAGCGCGCGCCGACGCTCGATCACTTCCATGCGCTGCTCGATCTCGCGCCGGACGGAGTATTCGTGGCCGATCGCGAAGGCCGGTACACGTACGTCAACGAGGCGGGCTGCCGGCTGCTCGGCTATACCCGCGACGAGCTCGTCGGCATGACGATCATGGATCTGATCCCCGCCCAAGACCTCGGCCGGCTTGCCGATGCGAAAGCGCAGCTCATGCGCGGCGCGACGCACGTCGCCGAATGGCGGCTGCGCCGCAAGGACGGCAGCTGGGTGCCCGTCGAGGTCAGCGCCAGTTTCCTGCCGGGCGGCATTTGGCAAGGCTTCGCCCGCGACATCTCCGAGCGCAAGGCGCTCGAAGCCGAGCGCGAGGCGCTGCTCGCGCAGAGCGAGGCGCATGGCCGCTGGCTCCAAGCCGTCGTCCAGACGCTGCCTCTCGGAGTCCTGCTCTTTCACGAGGACGGCCGCGTCACGCACAACCGCCGCGCCGAGGAGCTCATGGGCTTCAACCTTGCAGCGGACGCCGGCAGCGGGCAGCTGGCGGGGCGTCTCTTTTATCCGGACGGCCGCGAGGTCCCGCCGGAAGGTCTCGTCGCTCAGCGCGTTCTCGAGCGAGGAGACGCCGTCAGGGCGGAGGAATACCTCATCGAGCGGCCGGACGGATCACGCGTCCCGATTCTCGGCAGCGCGGGACCGATTCGGGACGACCGCGGCCGAATCATCGGCGCCGTCGGCGTCTTCCAGGACATGACCGAGCGCATGCGCATGGAAGAGGCGATACGCGCGAACGAGCGCCTCATGCACGCGATCTTCGACCTCCTGCCCGTCGGCCTCTGGGTCGCGGACGCCGAGGGCCGCATCGTGCTTACGAATCCGGCGGGCCGGCGCCTCTGGGCCGGCGCGCGTTTCGCCGAGGCCCAAGACGAAGAGGTCGGCGAGTACAAGGGATGGTGGGTCGAGACGGGCGAACGCGTGAAGCCCGAGGAGTGGGGTCTCGCCCGGGCGATCGGGTTCGGCGAGACGAGCCGCGGCGAGCTCATTCGAATCCAGTGCTTCGACGGCTCGTACAAGACCATCATCCATTGGGCCGCGCCGCTGCGGTCGGAATCCGGGGCGATCGTCGGCGCGATCGCGCTCTACGAGGACGTGACCTCGCTGCAACAGATGCAGGAGCAGCTGCGCGCGGCGGTGCAGGAACGCGAGAAGATCCTCGCCGTCGTCGCGCACGACCTGCGCAATCCCTTGCATCGGATCATGCTCGGCGCGAGCGCGGCCGAGGCCAAAGCGGGCGATCTCGCGGGCGGAGAGCCCGTGCGCGCGCTCGCGGCCTCGCTCGTCGATATCACGGCCCGCATGTCGGGTCTCGTCGACGATTTGCTCACGGTCGCCGTCGACGCCGCGGCGCGCGGCTCTCTACTGAAACGCTCGAGCGTGCCGGCGACGACGCTGATCGAGAAGGCCGCCGAGGCCGCGAAGCCGCTCCTTTCGAAGATGGGCCTCGCGCTCGACGTCGAGATCTTGAGCTGGCTCCCGGTGCTGCACGTGGACGAGGATCGCATCTTGCGCGTTTTCGGCAACTTGCTCGACAACGCATCGAAATTCACGCCGGCGCCGGGCCGCATCAGGCTCACGGCCGAGCGCGTCCTCGGCGGCGTGCGCTTCTCGATCGGGAACAGCGGGCCGAGCCTCCGCGACGAGGAGCTCGGCAGCATGTTTCGCCCGTTCTGGCAAGCGGCCGCGGACGGACGCGGCGCGGGTCTCGGCCTCTCGATCTGCCGGTCGATCGTCGAGGCGCACGGCGGCACGATCTGGGCGGAGTCGTCCGCCGGAGAGCGGGTGCGTGTGAATTTCATCCTGCCCCGTAAGGCCTCCGATGGGGACGAGCCCCGAGACGCCGCACGCGCATAACCGTCGCCGAACGGCGAAACCTTGAACTCGCGGGCGAGCGGCCGATAGAGTGCGTGCATGGACGCGACGACCGCAACCTTCGAGCGCGACGTCATCGAGGCCTCCAGAGCGCTTCCCGTCGTCGTCGATTTCTGGGCGCCTTGGTGCGGGCCCTGCCGCTCCCTCGGACCCGTCATCGAGAAGGTGGCCGCCGAGCTCGACGGGCACCTGAAGCTCGTCAAGGTCAATTCGGACGAGAACCCCGAGCTGTCGGCGGCCTACGGCATACGCTCGATACCGAGCGTCATCGCCTTCAAGGACGGTCGGCCCGTCGCGCAATTCCTCGGCGCGCTGCCGGAGGGCCAGGTCCGCGAGTTCATGCGCAAGCTTCTCCCGTCGCCGTCCGAGCTTGCCTTGCAGCAGGCCGAGACGGCCTTCGCCGCCCATCGCCTCGACGAGGCCGAGCAGGCGCTCGCGAGGGTCAAGCGCGAGCCGGGCCTCGAGGCGAGGATCGAGGCGGTCCGGCAAGGCATCGCCTACGCGCGCGCGGGCCTCGAAGGTCCCAGCGAGGACGAGCTGCTCGATCAGCTCGGGGCCGATCCGGACGATCACGAAAGCCGCCTCAAGCTCGCCGCGCTCTACGCCGCCGAGCACCGCTACGCACAAGCGATGGAGACGTTGCTCGAAGTCGTGCGCCGCGCACGAGACTGGCGCGACGGCGAGGCGCGCAAGCAGCTGCTTGCGCTGTTCACGCTCGCGAGCGCCGAGCCGCAGCTCGTGGCGGAGTATCGGCGCAAGCTCGCGAACGCGCTGCACTGAGCTTCCTTCCGGCGCTACTGTCTCGCGCGCCGCGGATCGGCGCGGAGTAGACTGTCTCACGCCCGATACTAATCTCTAGAAGAAGGGGAGACGCCATGCTTCGCCTCGCAGCCCTCGGAGCTCTGATCTGCCTTTCATCGGCCGCCGCAGCGCATCACAGCACGGCGGCGATCTACGACTCGAGCCGCACCATCGAGGTGACGGGCGTCGTCGAGGAGATCTCGTGGCGCAACCCGCACGGCTGGATCGTGCTGCTCGCCCAGGGCGACGCAGGCCCCGTCAGGTGGAAAGCGGAGACGCCGGCGACCGTCGTGCTGCGAATCCTCGGCATCGGCCAGGACTTCATCTCCGTCGGCGACAGGATCACGATCGCCGGCCTTCCCGCGCGCCGCGCCGAGCACGAGCTCGCCGCCCAGAACATCCTGCTCGCGAGCGGCTACGAGCTCGCATTCGGCAAGAACGTGCCGCACTTCCCGGCCGGCAAGAACGGCAATCTCATCAAGCGGGGCTACGACGAGTCGAACGTGGCCGCCGCCGTCGCCGCGGCCGACGGAATCTTCCGAGTCTGGAGCACGAACATGACGGATCCGGCCGCCTTCCCGATGTTCAAGGGCGGCTATCCGCTCAACGATGCGGCGAAGGCGGCGGTCGCGAAGTGGAATCCGCTCGACAACGCGCTGCTGCACTGCGGCACGAAGGGCCAGCCGCTCATCATGATCACGCCCGCGCCGATTCAGTTCGTGCGCGACGGCGATACGATCGTCATGAAGATCGAGGAGTACGATTCGCGGCGCGTCATTCACATGAATCCGGCCGCCGCCGCGCCCGAGGAGCACACGCAATTCGGGTTCTCGCGCGGCCATTTCGAGGGCAAGACCCTCGTCGTCGAGACGGATCACATCAAGGCGCAATACTTCGACCCGGACGGAGTGCCGCAGAGCGAGAGCATGCGCACGGTCGAGCGCTTCATTCCGAACGACGCGTACGACCGGCTCGACTACCGCATCACCGTCGAGGACCCGGTCTACTTCACGAAGCCGTTCGAGCTCACGCGGTATTTCGTCTGGAAGCCCGAGATGACGGTGCACGCCTACAATTGTCTCGAGCGCGACTGGAGCGGGAAGGACTGAGCGACGAGCTCGATCGACCCGCGGACGGTCGATCGGCCGCGGACGGTCAGTCGACCCGCGGACCGTCAATCGGTCCGCGGACGGTCAATCGGCCCGGGGACGGTCAGCGCGGCGCGGGAATGCTCGGCGCGGGCCCCATGCCCTTGATCTCGAGCACGACCTCCTCGTCCATCGCGCCGTCGTAATGCACGGCGCCGGCGGGGTGAAACATGTAGCTGCCGGGACCGAGCGGCACCGTATGCGCCATGTCCCCCGACGAGCCGGTGCCCGTGTACCACGTGCCCGAGAGCACGGTCACGTGGCGGTCGTGCGGATGATAGTGAGGCTCCGAGTGCGTGTGCGGCGCGAAGCGCACGCGAATGATGTAAAACCCTTCCTTCGCCGGGTCGCCGTAGACCACTGCGGTGTCGGGACCCGAGTCGCGGTGCCGCCACACGAGATCCTCGGGCTTTATTCGAACGAAGCCGCGATCGTCGGCGCGAGCCGGGGCGGATCCCGCGGTCTCTTGCGCGCCCCCGTTACCGGGCGCCGCGTCTTGCGCGACGGCCGCGCCCAACGCGGTGAAGCAGAGCACTAGAAAGCCGGTCGCAACGCTTCGAGCCATCGACGTTCTCCAGCACGAGCTCGCCGGAATCTTACTCGGTCGCCGGCGCGGGACCTATCCGCCGAACGTATTGCACTCTTCGATCCGGCCGCTCTCGAGCCCCGTCTCGAGCCACTTCTGTCGTGCCGCCGACGAGCCGTGCGTGAAGGAGTCGGGCGTCACGCGCCGGCCCGCGTTGCGCTGCAGCGTGTCGTCGCCGATAGCCGCCGCGGCCCTGAGGCCCTCCTCGACGTCGCCGGGCTCGAGCACCTGCTGCGACTGATTCGCGTGATATGCCCAGACGCCGGCGTAGCAGTCGGCCTGGAGTTCCATCGCGACCTGAAGCCGGTTCGCATCCGTCTCGCCCACTTGCGCCTGCCGGCTGCGCACCTCCGCGGAGGTGCCGAGCAGCGTTTGCACGTGATGGCCGACCTCGTGGCCGATCACGTAGGCTTGTGCGAAGTCGCCGGGTCCGCCGAGCCGAGCGAGCTCGTCGAAGAACGAGGTGTCGAGATAGACGCGCCGGTCCGACGGGCAGTAGAAGGGCCCGACGGCCGCGCTCGCGTATCCGCACGCGGAGTCGACGGCGCCGTCGAACAGCGTGAGCTCGGGCGGCGTGTACGCGATGCGGCGCTGGGCGAGCAGCGAGGTCCACACGTCCTCGGTGCTGCCGAGGATCGCGGCCACGAAGTCGCTGTCCTCGTCGTTGAGCCGCGCTCCGGTCGGTGAGTCGCCGATCGGCGCGCCGCCGCCGAGCAAGTAGTTCAGCGCGTCCGGGCCTCCGATCAAGGCGACGAGGATCAGGATCCCGATCGTGATGAGGCCGCCGCCCCGGCCTATGGGTAGCGGAAGCCCCATGCCGGCGCGCCCCGCGCCGCGCACGTCGCGCACATTCTCGCTGCGTCGAAGCCCTCGCCAGCGCATACGGCCTCGCGCTCCTCCCGCTCTCGGAACCGACTTAGCCAGAGGCAAGAAGAGTGCCAGAGAAAATGGGGTCAGACCCCATTTTTTTCGTCAAAAAATGGGGTCAGACCCCATTTTCTCGCGACGCGCGGCGCGGCGAGCGAGCGCCGCTGCGCCCTGCAGCACGCGCGCCTCGGTCACGATGAGGTCCATGGGTATGTCGTGGGGCTGCGGGTGGATCGTCGCGAGCCGGCCGAGCTCGTAGCCGACGCCGATGACGAAGGGCTGCGGATCGAGCGACGCGAGCGTGCGGTCGTAGTAGCCGCCGCCGTAGCCCAACCGGTAGCCGGCCTCGTCGAAGCCGACGACGGGCGCGAGCAGCACTTCGGGCTGCGCCGGCACGCGCTCGGCCGGGATCGGGATGCCCCAGACGCTCTGCCGCGTGAGCTTCGCGGCCGGCGTCCAGCGCCAGAACTCGAGCGGTTGATTCTTGACGACGACGACGGGCAATGCCGCCTCGGCGCCGGCCTCGACGAGCGCGCGCACGAAGGGCCGAAGGTCCGGCTCGCCCTTGAGGGGCCAGTAGAAGCCGACGCTGCGCCGCAACCCGGCCGGCGATTCGGCTCGCAGCCGGTCCGCGAGCGCCTCCGTGAGAGCCGTCCTCGTCGCGAGCGACAGCCCCGCGCGTTCCGCGATGAGCCGGCTGCGCTCGCCCTTGCGCCAGGCGCGAATCTCGTTCCAGTCCTTCAACGGCCCTTGCCTTTTTGCCTTCGACGTCGCGCCGCAGCTTACAGCACGTGATAGGCTCGCGCGCGCATGCTGCCAGAAGCCTCCGCCGCTCTTGTCGTCGCCGTGCTGTTTCTCGGCGCCGTCGCGCACTCGTCCGTCGGCTTCGGCGGCGCGCTGCTCGCGATGCCGCTGCTCGCGCTCTTCATCGACATCCCGACGGCGACGCCGCTCGTCGCGTTGTCGATGCTGACGACCGTGGGCATCCTGCTCGCGCGCAGCTGGCGGAACGTCGCGTTCGGCAGCACATGGCGCCTGCTCGGCGCGACGGCCCTCGGCATCCCGGTCGGGCTCGTCATGCTGCGCGGCGCGCCCCCTGCGCTCGTGCGCGTCGTGCTCGGCGCCGTCCTCGTCGCGTACGGGCTCTATAACCTCGCGCGCCCGCGCCTGCCGATCGTCTCCGCGACGCCTTGGGCTTACGCGCTCGGTTTCGTCGCGGGCGTGCTCGGCGGCGCCTACAACACGAACGGTCCGCCGGTCGTGCTTTACGGAGCGCTGCAGCGCTGGCCGCGCGATCGATTCCGCGCGACGCTCCAAGGCTATTTCCTGCCGGCGACCGTGCTGACGTGCGCCGGCCACGCGGCCGGCGGCCTCTGGACGTTCCGCGTTTGGCATCTTTATTTGCTCTCGCTGCCGCTCGTGCTGATCGGCATCTATCTCGGCACGCGCATCCACGGCGCGATTCCGGAGGAGCGATTCGCCCGCTTCTTGAACGCGGCGCTCGTCGCGATGGGCGGGCTGCTGCTGATCTAATCTCGATTATCGGCGTGCGCGTCGAGACGAAGGCTTGCTCGCGGCGCTCCTCGAAGGGCGGGCGGACGCGAGGAAGTCGGCGAGCGCGACGGCCTGATTGTGCTCCGTATCGCGGGCGCTGTAGACGAGCGTCACGCGGCCGCGCTTTGCGAGCTCGCGCAGGCGCGCGACGGCCTCGCCGTTGCGCTCGAGCTCTGCGCGGTAGCGCCGGCGGAACTCCTCCCAGCGTTCCGGGTCGTGGCCGAACCAGCGCCTGAGCTCGGTGCTCGGAGCGATCTCCTTGAGCCAGAGCGCGAGCTTTGCCGATTCCTTGCGGACGCCGCGCGGCCAGACGCGATCAACGAGCACGCGGGCGCCGTCCGCGGCGTCGGGCGGGTCGTAGACGCGTTTAGTGCGGATGTCGAGGCGCTCGGCCATGCCGACGCACAGCATAGCGCTCCCCGTTGCGCCCGGGGGCCGGCTACGGTATGAGCACGAATACAGATCCTGCTTTTCGGTGATCCCCTTGTCGAACTCGGCTCTCGATGCGGCAAGACGCGAGCCGCACGCCTTTTTGACGCTCGCGTTTCGGCCGTTCTTTCTTCTCGGCGCCCTCTGGGCCGCGCTCTCGATCGTGCTCTGGGTGGGCTCGTTCGTCTCGGGCAAGCCGCTGCCGAGCGCGTTCGATCCGCTGTCCTGGCACATCCACTCGATGCTGTTTGGTTTCGTGCTGGCCGCGATCGCGGGGTTCCTGCTGACCGCGATGCCGAACTGGACCGGACGGCGGCCCGTGCGCGGCGCGCCGCTCGCGGGCCTCGCGGCACTGTGGCTCATCGGCCGCGCCGCCGCTGTGACGTCGGGCCTCATGCCGCTCGCGCTCGCCGCGGGTCTCGACGTCGCGTTTCCTGCCACGCTCTGCGTCGTTGCCGCGCGCGAAATCGTCGTGTCCCGGAACTGGCGCAACGCGGCGATACCGGTGCCGGTCGCCGCGCTCGGCGCCGGCGACCTTCTGATGTACCTCGAGCGCGCAGGCATCGGCGTGCCGGCAGGGCTCGGCTGGCGGCTCGGTCTCGCGGCGGCCATCGCGCTGATCTCCGTCGTCGGAGGCCGCATCGTTCCCGCGTTCACGCGCAACTGGCTCGCGAAGCGGGGCCGGGCTCCGTTGCCCGCGGCCGCGGGTCCCGTCGACCGCGTCGCGCTCGGCGTGCTGCACGCGGGGCTCGTCGCCTGGGTCGCGGCGCCTCCGAAGTGGCCGGTCGGCGTGCTGCTCTTGCTCGCCGCGGCGCTGAACCTTTGGCGCCTCGCGCGCTGGTGCGGCCTTTCGACGCTCCGCGAGCCGCTGCTCTTCATCCTGCACGTCGGCTATGCCTGGGTCGTCGTCGGCACGGCGCTGCTCGGCGCGTCGCTGGTCACGATCGCCGTGCCGCTGCCGGCCGGGATCCACGCGCTGACCGCGGGCGCGATCGGCACCATGGTCCTCGCGGTCATGACGCGCGTCTCGCTCGGCCACACGGGGCGCCCGCTCACGGCCGACGGCTTCACGACGCTGATCTACGCGCTCGTGATCCTCGCCGGCGTCGTGCGCATCGGGGCGGCGCTCTCGCCGGGCTCGTATCTCCAGCTCGTCGAGCTCTCGGCGGCGCTTTGGGCCGCGTCCTTCGCGGGCTTCGTCGCGCGCTACGGGCCCATGCTCGTCGCGCCGCGCGCGGATGCGCGATAGCGCCGCTCCGCGTTACGCGAAGCTCACCGGAGTCCCTTTCGGGATGATGCCGTTCGGATTCACGAAGGGCAGCGAGTAGTAGTTCTGCACGTAGAGCCGCGGCTTCACGGTGCCAGCGACGCCGGGCGTCGCGAAGAGATCCCGGGTGTACCGCCAAAGATTCGGAAAGTCGGCGAGGCGCTGGCGGTTGCACTTGAACGCCGAGAAGTAAGCGACGTCGAAGCGGAC
>DASTSM010000154.1:0-3274 GCA_035760685.1 Gammaproteobacteria bacterium
GTCGAATTCGGCACGTTCCCGAAGTATAGCGCCTATCGGGCGCGCCCCCATCTCGGGGACCGCGGCTGCGGCGCAAACATGCGGCGGCCGGCGCGAGCATCTGCGAGAATCACGAGCGCGGCGCGGGCGTAGCGGCGCCCCGCGCGCGGCGCGGCCGAGCTGCGCGGAAAACTGTACGAGAGGTTGTGCGCAATGGACGAACGCTATCTGACGGAGCCGAGCCGGCGTCTCCCGCTGCTCGGCGAGTACGAGGTCGTCGTCGTCGGCGGAGGCCCGGCCGGCATCGCGGCCGCGATCGCGGCGGGACGCCGCGGCCGCTCGACGATCCTCATCGAGCGCTACGGCTTCATGGGCGGCGCCGGGACGGCCGCCGGGCTCAGCACGTTCTGCGGCCTGCATGCCGTCGTCCACGGGCGGCACGAGCAGGTCGTGCACGGCATCGCCGACGACATCCTCGCGCGGCTCGACGCCATGGACGGGCTCAATCGGCCGCACCTGACCGTGCGCGACCAGATCACGGCGCAGTCCTACGACATTTCCGCGTTCAAGATCGCCGCCGACGAGCTCACGGCCGAGGCGAAGGTCAAGGTGCTTTTCCACGCGTTCGCGACGGCTGCGGTCATGGACTCGGAAGAGCGCATCGACGCGGTCATCGTCGAGACGAAGTCCGGGCGCGGCGCGATCCGCGGGCGCATCTTCGTCGACGGCTCGGGCGACGGCGACCTCGCTGCGTGGGCTGGCGTGCCGTTCGAGGTCGGCGACGGCGCCGGCAGCATGCTCTACCCCTCGACGATGTTCCGCATCAACGGCGTGGATCCCGCGAAGGCCGGACGCGCGTGGGAGCTCGTCCCGGCGCTCATGGACGAAGCCGAGAAAGCGGGCAGGCGCTTCCCCCGCAAGAAGCCCATCGTGCGCCCGCAGCGCAATCCCATCGAGTGGCGCGCGAACCTCACGCAGATCAAGAATCCGGACGGCACGCCCGTCAGCGGCATCGACGCCGAGCAGCTCAGCTACGGCGAGGTCGAAGGCCGGCGACAGTGCTGGGACGTGTTCCAGTTCATCAAGGACGTGACGCCCGGGTTCGAGGACGCGTACATCGTCGAGATCGCGCCTCAGATCGGCATCCGCGAGACGCGGCGCATCACGGGCGAGTACGTGCTGACCGAGCGCGACATCCTCGAGTGCCGCGACTTCGACGACACGATCGGCGTCAACGGCTGGCCCGTCGAGGCGCACGTCAAAGGCGACGTCAAGTTCGTGTTCACGCCGCCCGGCTCCCGGGGATTCAACCAGATTCCTTATCGGATCATCGTGCCGCGGCGCGTCGACAACCTCTTCGTCGTCGGCCGCTGCGCGTCGATGTCGCACGAGGGGCAGTCGTCGGCGCGCGTGAGCGGCCCGTGCTTCATCATGGGACAAGCCGCGGGCACGGCCGCCGACATCGCACTGGCGGACGGCGTTTCGCCGCGCGGTGTCGACGTCGCGAAGCTTCAGGAGCGTCTCGAGACGGACGGCGCGAATCTCGGGCGCGGCGAGGGCCGAGCCAAAGCGGCGAGAGGCTGATTCGAGCGGCGAGCTCGCGCGCTCGTCGCGCAAGGCACTTCGCTCGCCTTGCGTGCTGGCGCTGACGCCGATCGCTGCCGCATGTTCCGCGCGCGCCTTCAGCCGAACAGAATGTAGCAGAGCACCGCGCCGACGGCCGCCATCGAGAGCCCCCACGCTAGCAGCTGGTTGAAGAGCCTGCGTGAGAGCTCGGCGGGCACGGTGGCGATGCAAACGGCGCCCGTCGTCGAGAGCGGCGAGACGTCGACAAGGTGGGCCGCGACGTTCATCGTCGACGCGAGCGCGAGCGGCGCGCCGCCGCCGAGGTGCTCGATGAGGCCGGGCACCATCGGGAGGAAGACCGGGAGCACGACGCCCGACGTGCTCGAGTACGCCGAAACCACGCCCGCGGTCACGGCGAGGAACGGAATGATCGTCTGCTGCGTCGAGACGCGCGACAGCATGCCGGTCAGGATCTCCATGCCGCCCGACTTCTCGAGCAGCGCGATCAAGACGGTGACGCCGCAGACCATGAGGATAGCGGTCCACGGCATTTTGCGCACGGCTTCCGTGTCGTCGGCGGTCCGCAGCAGCACGAGCAAGACCGCGCCCGCGAAGCCTGCCATGCCGACGTTGACGCCCCCGAATACGACCCCGAGGATCAGGAGCGCGATGATCGCGAGCGTGATCTTCTGATCGCGGTCGAACGGCTTGTCGAGCTCGGGGGACGCCTCGACCGCCTCCGAACGCAGGAGCAGCTTCCATCCGCCGAACAGGAAATAGCCGCCGAAGCCCACGATCGAATGGGCGGCGAGCAGGTACAGCCACGTCGCCGTCTCGTGGCCCGCCAAGTCGATTCGCGACATGAGCCCGCTCACGATGACGCCCGTCGGCGCGAGCGGCGACAACGAGCCCGCGTTGCTGCCGTTGCCGACCATGATCGCCATGAGGAACGGCGAAATTCGCATGCGCACGGCCGTGGCCATGGCCATCGGCGCAAGCAGTCCCGCCGTCGCGATGTTGCCGGGCCCCGCCGACGACAGCGCCGCGCCCAGCACGAAGTACATGATCGGCACGAGACCCACGCGTCCTCGGCAGAGCCGCATCGCATTCTGCGCGATCTTCCCGAGCGTCCCGTTGACCTGGGCCAGGCTGAAGAGGAGCGTTATGCCGGCGAGCGTCATGAAGAGATCGACGGGGAAACCCGCCGTGACCTCGCGAAGCCGCAGCCCCCCGATGTAGACGCCGATGATCCAGGCGAGCGCGATCGCGAGCAATCCGACGTTGAGGCGCGTCGTGCAGCTCAAGAGGACCGCCAGCGCGAGCGCGCCGAGGGAGATCGCGCCGAGGCTCATGCCGGCGCGGGTGAAGAAACGATGAAATGCGAAATCATGCCTGCTTTGATTGCCCTTTATGCTGCAGCGGGCGCGGCCGACGCGGCATCTTGCACTGTCGGTCCTCGTGCAGCAACGAAAGCTGACGCGGCAGGAACGGCAGACGGCGCTAGGCTGGCTCGCGAGCCTTCGCATTCGCGTCGATCACGAAGCCTCCGGTCTCGCCTTCTCCGAGCTGTCGAGGCTTGCGGACCTCCACCGCCTTTCCGTCTACGATGCGGCATATCTCGAGCTTGCGCAGCGCCGGGATCTAGCATTCGGGTGCAAGGACGGGCCGCTGCGGCAGGCGGCGAAGCGATCGGGCATCACGCTCTGGGAGTGAGCAGCGCGCCGCGCGC
>DASTSM010000155.1:0-13787 GCA_035760685.1 Gammaproteobacteria bacterium
CGGGATCACAAGATCGCCGGTCACGAGGGCCGGCCCGATGCCGAATGCATCTGACCAATCAAACTCTACGATCGGCTCGAACAGCGCGCCGCCTATGAGGGACGGCCCGACGTCGAGCTCGTCATCGAATGTCGGCGGAAACGCCCCTCGCACCATTGAAGGCACCGGCCGGAACGTGTCCTCCGAGATGTAGCTGTATTGCCAGGACGTGAGCACGATCGGCTCGAGCAAGCTCACGCGGCCGGAAAAGATGAACTGCGCCGAGAACGAGACAAAGCCCTGATGCTCTCCGCCGTACGAGAGCGAGCGCAGAAAGGCGCCATCCTCGGCGAGCTCGATAGTCCCGTCGGGAAATACGAGCATGAGATCGGTGAACGTGTCGCCTAGCCACTGCTCGAGCAGCGCGTAGTTCGTCGGCGTCGCGACGCCCTCGACGGAGATCTCCACGCCGACCGATTCGTACTTCGGATCGAGATGCCGCCAGCCGTCGCGCTCCTCGTGCGAGACGTCGATCGCGGCTCGGATGTGCTGGACGCTTTTCGTCCGGACCGCGGCGAGGATATTCCCGTCCCAGATGATCCGGAACGTCGAGCCGACATAGCCGATCTTGCTCATTAGTTTTGCAGTCGCCCGCGCGTGTCACCTTGCTCGATCCAAGTAACGAATGAGACTCCATCAACGGCAAACCCTGGAGCGCCGCCGATCGTCCCGTCATCGAACGGCCCGCCGCTATCCGGCGCCTCCTCGCCCCATTCGCCGAGATCGCCGCCCGCGCCACCGGTAGGACCGCCGGGAGCACCGCCGGTCATTAGAGATCCGGGCGCGCCGTGAGCCGGGCTCCCCGGCGTCCATCCGACGTTCGGGCCGCCGGGCGCGTACGGAGACCCGTACAGTATAGGCTCCTTCCAGTACGCGCCCGCGCCGCCGCCGCCGCCATATCCGTGCGTGAGCTGCGCGCCGCCTCCGCCTCCGCCGCCCGCAATGATGCCGTGATTTTCGATCTCGATCGGGACGCGCGTATGTATCGCATCGCCGCCGTGACCGCCGCCGCCGGAGTTGTAGCCCGGCGGCACGCCAGCGATGCGCGCGTCGCGACCATTGCCGCCGCAGCCGAGGATGTTGCCGTAGTTGATGATTCGGATGCGCGGACCCTCCGGCCAGTCGCCGACCCTCATTGCGATCGTGCGGTTGTAGTTGATCATGGTGCTCGGGCCTGAGCCGATCTGCACGCCCTCGGCGACGACGAACGTGATCGTGTCGTACATCGTCGGCGCGCTGTAGATCTGGTCATAGAGCTCGCGCAGGTTGATGTTCCACATATCCGTGTCGAGGAATACGGTGCGCGAACCGATATCGCCGCGGAAGGCCATCTCCTCGGCGACGACGCCCCAGCGGTCGCGTGAACGCGCGACGGAGATGATCTGCGCCGGCACGATCAGCTGACCGCCCGTCTCGTCTTGCAGCGCCCGGTGCTGAATCTGAATTCCGGTCCCGATGACAGGCTCGACCGGATGGGTACGGAACAAGCCGAACTCGAACCGCCGCGGCGCCTGAGCGTAGCGCGCGAGCTTCAACTCATTCAGCCGCTCGGCCGCCGCGCGATTCGTGCCGGTAATCCATCGAGAGAATACCTTGCTGATCGCCGGCTCGTCGTTGTGCTCGGCCTCGGACTCTAGGTCGACGCCGATCGCCGCGAATTGATAGCCGAGCCGGTTGTCGAGTTGCTCAGTCGGGCGAATCTGGCCGTAGAACGTCCATGACTGCGAGACGCGCTTCTTCGGCTGATCGACCTGCCGGAATGTGCCCTCGAGCATCCGCTCCTCGTCGATGATCTCGGCGCTGGCCGGCACGGGGCGGAGCGCCTGGAGACGGATCTGCTGCGCGTAGACGTCCGTCCAGAGCACGAGGCCGGCCTGCTCGATCAGCTCGTTGATGAGATCGCGCACCGGCGTCGGCTCGGCGATCTCCGCCGAATAGAGCCGGCCGATGAAGTCATCAACCTCCTGTTGCCAGTCGGCGAGCGGGATCCACGCGGGATCGGCCGCCGTGTACGTGATCAATAGATCGTAGATGATGTTCGCGACGGTCTCGGCGTTGTACTCGAGCACGAGCTGGAAGAGTTCGCCCTCCTGGTGTGATGTCGCCTCCGTATTCGAGACACCGCGGCCGGTCAACGTGATGTTGTCTCCCGAGCGCGTGAAGGTCACGATCTCAGAGCCGCCGATACACGCCTTGCCGCTCGAGGGGTAGTCGATGTCGCCGATCCCGGCCGGCGTGAGCGTCAGCGAGAAATCACTCTCGGATATCGCCGCGGCGAGTTGTCCGCGCGATGCGGCCGGCGCCTGAGCGCGATCGCCATCCGCGACCTTGAGCGCGTCCTTGGCCGTGATCGAGAACACGCGCCCGTCCGGTCCTTCGGTGCTCTCGATGAGATAGTGCGCTGTGCGCATGTCCTCGAGCGGCCGGCCGCGCTCGCCGATGCGCACGCGCAGCGGCAGCCCCTTGAGCGTCGTGATGCGCGCGCGCAGCTTCCCCCAGAACGTGCCGCGGCGAAACGCATCGTAGTCGCGCTCTGCAAGGTATTTGTCGAGCCCGGCGTCGGAGTGAGGATGATCGGCGAGCACGACGCGCACGCTTTCGCGCTGCCCCATCGAGACGCCCGGATCCGCGACCTGCGGCGTCACGCTCACGCTTTCGAGCGACGGAATCGCGTCGTAGTCGAGCTCGAGCGACGGATGGGTGAATCGCAGCGTCAGCGGCGCCGGATCGAAGTTCTCTAGGTCCTGGCAGGTGCGCCGCGTGTTGAAGCATTTGATCTCGCCCGTCACGCCGAGCTCGGCCTCGCACGGCGCGACACCATACGTCAGCCGGCAGAACGGTATGTCAATTTCGACGATCTCGACGATGTCCATCGCTCACCTGATCGCCTGGATCCGCGCCTCAAACTGCATCATTCCGTTGCTGCGCTGATTGACCGGGACGATGTCGCCCATTGACCACGCGAACGCCGCCTCCTCGGGGAAGTCAGAGGGGCGCCACGCCCAAAAGAACGGATTGAGATCCTCGTCCTCGATGAGCCCGTCTAGCTCGTCCCGATACCAGTCGGGGTCGATGTTCTGCATCGCGATCGTCGACTCGAGCGTCTCGCTCAATCGGATGCGGCCGAGGAACTGCCCGCGCTCGCTGCGGCCGGTCGAGGTCTGTCGCTTGCGCCCCATCGTGATCGGCGTGTGTCCGACGTAGATGCGCCTCTCGAGGATCGTGACGCGGCCGAGATAGAGCACCGCGATCTCCGGCGCTGCCGTCCCGGCGCTGAGCGAGAGCCGCCAGTAGCGCGCGGGCGTCAGCGCGAACTCGTGAAACACGACGCGGTCATTCGTCGGCGCACCGCTCGCGCGAGACGTCCACGTCGATGAGTCGTTGCTCGATTCGAGCTCGTAGGCAATCCCAGCCGAGCCGAGGTTATGGCTTGCGATGCCGATGTAATCGATCTCGGTCTCGGTCGCAAGGTCGATCACGATGGTCTGCGCGGCGGCCGAGCTCGCGCGCCACTTGAGGTACGTCGCCGGATTGCCGAGGTTGATCGCCGGAAACCCATCGGCCTCCGATGACGCGTCGACGTTCGAGGACGTGACGAAGTTCCGCCAGCCGAGCCGCGGATTGTTTGGCAAAGTTGCGTTGTTCGGAATGATGATCATCAGTCGAACACCAGCCGGCCGCCGTCGTCGATCGCTTCCTGCAGCGCCTCGAGGAGGCCGCGCACCGCAGAGCCAGAGAACAATTCGGTCGGCGAGATGCCCTGCACGCGGAAGACCCGCTCTCGGATCCCGCCGCCTCCCTGTCCGGCGCCGACGTCGCTCGTCGCGGGCGCCGCCGTCGTGCCGGCGGCCGATGGTGCTACACCGCCTCCGCCGCCGGCGAACGTTGCGGACCGGATCGCTTGGATCTGCGCCGCTCCGGTCGCCGCCATCGCTGCAGCAGGGGCGATGCCCCACGGATAGCCGCCGGCGTTCTTGTACGAGTCGAGAATCGCCTTCGGGAGCGCGATCGCCGCTTCTGCGAGCGCCGCCGCCTGGTTGAGCCTGAAAAGCTTCTCGTTGTGCTGCGCGACGCCCGCCGTCATCCTCGCGAGCCCTGCCGTGACGGTCGCGATGCGTCCGCGCAGGCTCATGGCCTCGAATCGTTCCGCGTCCGTCATCGCGCGCTCGCGCAATTCCCTCATTTCCTCTTGGTGCTTCTCTTCGAGGGCGGTCCGGAGCGCGTAGTACTCCTCGTCGAGCAGACGTTTCGCCTCGTTGTGCGCCGCGAGCTCCGCGAGCTCCTCGGCGTGGCGTTTTGCGAGGATCTCGGCCTCGGTCATCACCCGCTCGCGCAGCCGCTCGAGCGCCGCTTGATGGCGTTTGCGCTCGCCCTCGTCCTCCTCCGCTTCCGCGGGCAGGTCCGTGACCTCCATCCCGCGGAGCGCATCGTCGGCGCGAACGACGGCCTGCGCCGCTTCGTCGGCGCGCGCCCGAACTTCGTCCAGGAAGCGAGCAAACTTCTCGCTCGGCAACTCCTGCATTGCGAGCTCGTGGAGCTCGGCGCGAACCTCGCCGACGGACTGCCGCGCGGCCTCCCCCATCTCGCGCAGCGTCTCCATGAACGCCGAGTCGGAGACGGGATCGATGCGGGCAATATCGATCTTCGGCAATTTGTTGAGCGCATCGATGCCGGCGTTCGCCTTCTCGATCACCTCATCGATCAAGCGCGAGACCGCCTCGCCCGCGATCTGCGCGACGGAGACGACGGCCGCGCGGAAGCCGACTAAGACGAGCTCGCTCGCCTTGAACGCGACCCGTAGACCTTGGATCACGTCGAGGAACTTGCCAAACCCGCGAATGCCGACCTCGATCGCGCGCTCGATCTGATCGCGCCATCCGTTGTTCGCGCGCGCGAGCTCGTTGAATCGATCCGCGAGGCCCTGCAAGATCGGCGCGAGCTTGACCGCGAGCGACGTTCGTATGACTTCGGCGATGCGCCCGATCCGCTGCATCGCATCGCCTGCGGCCTCGATCTTCGCCGCATCGATCGCAGAGACGGAGAGCCCGTACTCCTCGACCTCGCGCCGCGCTGCACGAATCGCGTCGCCGCCCGCGCGGAAGAATCCGAGCGCCTCGCGCTGCTCAAAGCCGAGGTTCTGCAGATGGCGCGCCGCCTCCTGCGCGCTGCCGCCGAAGTCGCGCACGGCGTCCGCGATCGCGGCAACTCGCTCGTCCGCGTCCATCTTGCGCAGCTCGTCGAGGTTCAAGCCGAGCCGCTTGACCGCTTCGATCGCCGGACCGCCGCCCATCTCGACAGCGCCGAGCCGTCGGTTGAGACGGTTCAGCGAGCCTTCGAGGTCGCTGAGCCCGGCGCCCTCCGCGGCGATCTGCAAGCCGCGAATCGCGTCGACAGAAGCCTGCAGCGACCGGGCGAGCTTCGCGTTCGCGTCGATCGCCTGCATACCCGAGCGCGTAAGACCGGCGATCAGCGCCGCGCCGGCGGCGCCAGCGGCAGCACCCAGCTTGCCGGCCGTGTTGATGACGCCCCGCATCGAGGCGGTGAGATCTTTAAGCGTGCGCCTGGCGCGCTCGCCGCCCTTGTCGAGACCGTCAGTCTTCGCGCCGATCTGGACGAACAATGAGCCTAGGCTCGGCATGGTCTCCGCTCCTAATCGAGCATCGCGCGGAGCTCATCGAAGACCTTCCGAGGCATCCCGCCGACAGTCTCCTCTTGGGGCGCTGGCTTCCGCTCGTCTGCGATGACCCAGAACTCTTGCGGCGACATGCGCCAGAACTCCGACGGCGCAAACCCCCATCGGCCGACGACGATCCGATAGACGAGCTCTACGAATCCGGCGCCGTCGATTCCGCCGTATCCGCTTTTTTTTCCTGGCCCTCGTCGTCCTCGACCTCGCCGTCGGCCGGCTCGGACGATTCGTCCGGCATATCGGACAGGTCCTCGCCGCGCTCGAGGATCCGAAGCTGCCGCTCGTCGATGTAGCTCAGCGCGTACAGGATCGCGCCCTGGATGCAGCCCGCGTATCGATTGAGCCGCTCGGGCCGCGCCGTGACGATGTGCTCACGCACCTCGACGCGCTTCCGGCCCTCGGGCATGACCTGCTGCAAGCGCATCCACTCGATGAGGACGTCGGCGATGCGCGACCTGGACATCCCCGCCGGCGTACCGAGCGAGATCGCGATATTGTCGGCGTTCACGATGCGATCGCCGGCGTCTCGATACGCGCGCTCCGCCGCCTCGACGATGCGCCAGTCGATATCGATCGTGACGTCCTCGTCGAAGATGGGGAATGTGATCGTCTTGCGGACCGTGCGCGCCATCCTCTCCCCCTATGCTCAGCTGCCCGGCTCGATCTGGCACGGTCCCGAGCTCATGAGCTGCGCAGTGAAGACGACCGCATCGTTGTACGCGCCCTGAAACTCGACGTTGCCCAAGAAGAATCCCTCTTGCGCCGACTCGGCCGAGCCGTCGGGATTGCGCACCTGGACATCGAGGAACTGATCGTCCTTCCAATGCTGGAGGAACGCCTGAAAGTTGTCCTCGGTCGCAACGCCCGCGACCGACACATCGATCGCCCTCAGCGCCGGCGCCGGCAGCAGCGTGCGATCGCCATTAGAATCGTCGGTCGTGACGTCGATCGGCTCGCGCGTGTGCGTCACCGTCTTCTCGCGGACGGCCGCGATCTTCTGGCCGTCCTTCCAGATCTGGAGAGATCGCCCATTCCAGCCGAATTCGCTCATGATGCCTCGACCTCCAACTGTTGCCGCATCGCTTGATAGTTCGCCGTGAGACGGATTCGATCGTTCTCGTCGCGGCCGAGCGAGAGGATATCCGACGTCCGGACGATCAATAGATAAACATGCCCTCCGATGACGCGCTCGAAGGACGCGTGATCGCTGCCGGGCTGCGTCAGGATCTGCGAGATGCGCTCCTGCATCTCATACGCCTCGCCGAAGGTGAGACCGCGAACGCGCACCTGAAATGTCGGATTGCGGATCTCTGGATCGATCGAGACGTTGACCGAGCCGCCAGTGTCGTAGAGCGTCACGACGCGGTCGGGCGCGAACGGCTCGCGGTCGATGTGGATCGACCAGTCGGCGTTACCGCCGAAGAGCCCAATGCCCCGGTCCTCGAGGTAGTGAGCGAGCTCGTCCGCTGCAGATCTCATGCGCTCTCACCGACCGATGCGCGCGCCCGAACGATCTCGAGGATCGCGCGCTCGTTGTCGCGGAGTGATCGCTCGAGAAACTTCGGGCCGCCGGGATTCCAATACGTGCCGAGACCGCTCGGGCGTGGCTTGCCCTTCAGCGTCTGCTCGAGGTCCTCGTGCACGAAGACCGCGTACGCAGCCGTGAACCCGACCTCGACGGCTTGCGGGTCATCCTGCGCCTTGCGCGTGTAGGCCGACGCTCGGAGGTTGCCGTACTCGACCGGCACGTTGCGCTGCGCGTCGCGTTGAACGACGAGGCCGCCTTCGAGCAGCCCCGCGATCGAGCGATTCTTGATCCCGGCCAGCTCCTTGTTCAGGTTCGCGAGGACCTCATCGAGCCCGTATACGCCATCGCGCGGCATCAGAGCAGCACCTTATGCAGCACCTCGTCGCCGTCGAGGCTCGGCGACTGCTGCACGTCGCGGATCTCTTTCGCGCCGGCGACCGGATTCAACGCTGTGCTGACGCCGCGGTAGAGCATGCCGGCGAGCTCGAGCGCCTGGCTCACGTAGACGACGGCGTCGCTCACGACCTCGCGCCCCTGCGCATCGCGGAAGAGCACGCGCTTATCCTGCCAGCGGCCGGCGACCGGCACAGGGTTGCCGTAGGCCGTGCCGCCGTAGCCGTCGTTGCCGCCGGGCGGCCAGTACGTCAGCGTCTCGGTGAGGTTCTCCGTGTATGCCTTCGCCATCGCCTACACCCGCTCGATCGTGGCGCGCGCCTTACCAAGCCGCGCGAGGCATCCCGTCGAGTCGAGCAGGAGTGCGTTCTGCCCGTACGCGCTCGAGGCGAGCTGCTTGCCGAATCCAGCCGTCGCGTAGGTCCGCGCCGCGTCGCCGAGACGGTCGGACGTAATCGTGCCGCCGCCCGCGTTCTTGACCGTGGAGATAAGATGCGCCGCGACCCATTTGACGATCGCTTCCTGCGTCTCGGGGGGGAGCGTCGAAATGCAGGCGCATTGCCCGTCGATCAGGGCCGCGGCGTCATCGATCAGCGATTGCACGGCATCATCATCGAGAGTCGTCGAGATGACGACTCGGACCGCGGCGACGGTCGGCTTCGCAACCGCCATAGGGACGGTCCTCCTATCGGCTAGGCCGTGGCGGAGAGGGCGCGTTCGATCTCTTGCATCAGGCGCTTCTCTCGCCATCGCGTATCGACGTCGATCCCAAGATCGGCGGCTTCGCGACGGAGCTGCTCGAGATCAGGGGCGTCGCCCGCCCCGTGGCGGCCGGGGCGGGCGTCAGCGGAGACGGAACTACCTACGGTCGACGCGCCGATCTCGATGAAGCGGTCGCGGAGCGCCTGGAACTCCTGCTCCGTCACCGTGATCTCGCTGCCAGCGGGCAACGTCTCGAGGTGACGGCGGTCGCCCCGGCGCACGCGCCGATTGTGCGGCCACTTCAGTCGTACGCGACGCATGTTCCCTCCGTCAAGTGCCCAACGTCATCGTCGCATGCAGGATGCCGGTGTTGCCGTCGTAGTCGGACTTGAGCCTCGGCGCCCACGCGGCGAACGTCTGGAAAAAGTTCGTCCAGCCCGAGCCCGACGCCCACTGGATGTTCGAGATGTCCGACGCGACCGCAAGGTCGAGCGTGAGCTCGTCCATCTCCACCATGACGACATTCGGCGTCTCGAGCACGTCGGAGACCCGCACCGCCGCGATCGACTCTTCGGCTTGCACGCGCTGCATCAGCGTGCGCTCACCGAACTTCTTGAAGTCGCGGCGGAACTGCCACGCGACGTCGCCCGGGATGTACAGATTGAACGGACCGTAGTGACGCTTCTGCGTCTCGAGCACTCGCACCATCGCGAGGATGTCGTCGAGGATCTCCTCTGGCGTCGTGTCCTCGTCCGTCCAGTCGGAGATCGCGAGCGTCGCGCGCTGCGGGAACGTGGTCAGACCGTAGATCTGGTACGTTTCGCCGGCCGAGTTCGAGGCGCCGAGCTGGAGGCCATTGAAGACCATCTTCTCGGACGTGCGCGCGACAGCCCGCGCCGCCTCGACGCCGGCCGTCACGTCAAGGCCCGCGCCGCGCGTACGGGACGCCAGGAGCGCGCGCTCGCCGATTCGGAAGCGCTTCTGGATCAGCGGAATCGGCACGCCGTTCAAGCCGAACGCGACGCGGTCCTCTTCGGTCTGGCTCTCGCCGTCCATCGTGACCTCGGCGTCGGTCATCTCGGAGACCTTCTCCCATTCGCTGATGAGAGTGCCGAGCCCGCCCATCGGCGCGATCAGGCCCGCGGCCCGCATGTCCTCGATGATGACGAGCCGCTCGCGCGCTGCCGTGATGAGCCGCTCGTCGAGCCGGATCCACTCGTCCTTGCGGAGCGTCGCGTTCGTGTGGATGCGCTGCTCGCGGTACTCGGGCTCGCCGTTCGCGAGGATGCGGCCGGTCGGCAGCGCGACGACGTTTTCGCCGCGGCGGTTGATGTACGGCCGGCGCTTCGCGACAGCGATCTCGCCGCCCATTGCGATCTCGAGTCCGACCGCGTCCGCTACTGCACTCATGGTGTGCCCTCTCTCTGTTCCGTTTACCCGGTTCTGTCCGCGCTGACCCCGCTTACGCGATGCCGCGGCCCTTGTGCCACATCGCGCGAATGCGTGCCGCCGCCCCCGTGGCGTTCACCGCCTCTTGCGCGATCGCATAGACCATGTCGGTGGATCCGGCGGCCTTAAGGCGGCCCGTGCCGTCGCTGGTCAGGAGCGCGCCCCTTGCGACGTTCTGGCCGCTCGCGAGGATGCCGTAAAACGCGGCGCCCTCGTACGGGATCTTGTAGATCACCTGATCGCCGCTTGCGTAGGCGTCGTCGATGCCGCGGCCGGTGAGGTCGTACTCCTTCGCGAAACCTACTACGCCCTCCTGGCCGGCATTCGAGTGCGGACCTACCCGGCCGTTGGCGTCGAGCGCGAGGAGCATACCGGGCGTGATGGCGGCGTTCGCGATGGCCTCGCGCTGGAGGCCGTCGCCGCCGAGGTCGACCGTCTTCGGAGTCGTTGCGCTGGTCATGGCTTAGCCCTCGTATCGTCGGATCGGTGAGCGGCAGCCGCTTACGCGGCGTCCTTCTTCGGCGGCGGCGCGAGCACGCCTCGATTGACGCGCAGCGGCGCATCGTCTCCGTCGCTGCTGCGCAGATGGTTGATGGCGAAGCCGCCGGCGCCGGAGTAGTCGGCGGGCCGCAGCTTCTGCTCGACCTTCTCGAGCGCTGCGATCGGGAGCGTCTCGAGCTCCTCGTCGGAGAACGGGTTCGCCTCGTTCGCCTTCAGCTTTGCGACGACCTCTCGGCGGCGCAGATGCTCCTCGACGCGGTTCGCGACGAGCTTGTCGATCTCAGCCTCTGTCAGCACCTTGCCGGCGCGGTTTTGCTTGCGCATCGCGTTCGGATCCTCCTCGTCGGGATTGGGCGGCGGATCCTGGTTCGCCTCCGGATCCTCTTCCTGAGCCGCCTTCGCGCCGCTCGCCTTGTACGCCTCGATCATCGCGGCCAGCATGTCGAGGCCGCGCTCGTCGAGCTCCTCGAGCATCTTGAGATGCTTCGCGCCGAGGCCGTCGTTCGCCTTGAGGCCCAGCGCGGCGTCCGCAGCCGCGACGAATTTCGCGTTCGTGTGGAGCTTGAGCGTCTCGAGATCCTTCCGGACCGCATCCCGCTTCTGATCGACCGTCTTCATGGCGCATGCCTCGCAATTGCAGTTGTTCCTGTGGCTGATGCCAAGAGCTTTGCTGATCGTCTCCAGCGCCTCGTTGATCTTCACCTGGACCCCTCGCCGCCGATTGATTCTCGGTGCCCCGCAGCCGTCCGCGATCGAGCACGCCCCGACCTGTCCGGGCAGCAATGCTAGATGATCCGGCCGGATGTTCACATGACGTGTGGAGTAGGGCCGCCCGCGGAACTCGCCTGTCTCGAGCACGTCGTCGGCGATGTAGCCGGTCGACAGCTCGATGATCTCGCCTCGCACCATCGCCGCAAGCATGTCGGAGTACCCGAGCCGGTCGATCTTCTGCTCGTCGAGCCAGAGCTCGGCGCGGAGCTTGTCGCCGTCCATCCTCGCGCTCATCACGCGCCCGACCGCGCGCTCGAGGATGCGCGGGGAGTCGGCGACCGAGAGCGGCGAGCCGTCGATGTCCTCCGGGTGCAGAATCGAAATGTCTCGGCCGTTCCACGCGTCCGCGCTGCGGGCGAGCTCCTCGGCCGAGACCAGCGCGTCGTTCATGACGCCGGCGACCGCGAGCACCGCCGGGACGACCGTATGCACGCGGCCGTCGAAGATCTCGCGCCGGACGATCGGCGAAGCGTCGTCGTCGACGAACGGGCCGAGCGCTTCTCGCGCTTCGTCGTTCGTCAGGAACTTCGGCCGGACCTTGCCGGCGATCCCGAGCGTCGCAATCGTCATGGTCTCAGGCGGCTGCCGCGTTGTTCGGCGGCTCCATGCTTTTCAGCAAATCGACGGCGATCTTAAACGACCGCGCGCCGGTCGCCCCTTTAATTGGCCTCAAGGCGAAGTCGAACATCGGGCATTGCTCGTATGCTTTCATCGTCCAAGCGCTCGACATCTCGAGCACCAACGCGCGGCCGTCCTCGTCGAAGACGAAGTCATAGGCCATCCAGCGAGTGCCGATCTCGCGCGAGATTCGCACCGCGAGCTCGGCCGCCGCGCGCTCGCGCTTGTCGCTCAGCGTGAGCGGCCGGAAGATCCCGGACCCGGAAGCGGTGATCGTCCCGGGACGGTTCTGCCGCACCAACCCGTACAACCCCTCGCCGACGACGCAGACGCGATAGTCGCAAGGGTTCCCCTCGACGAGCCGCTGCCAGTAGACGTACCCGCGTTGCACGCGGTTGTATCGGCAGGAGATACCAGGCCCGAACGCCTGCTCGATCTCGAGCTCGGCATCGCGCCGACTCTCGAGCACGCGGACGTTCGCGCTCGAGGAGCCCTCCGCCGCCTTGCTCACGAGCCGCACGCCGCGCGCCCACGGGATGGCCGCCGCGAGCCGCATTGCCTCGTCGCGATCCGTCACGTGCCATGTCGCTGGCATCCACCGCGAGAGCACTGGTAGCTGAGCGACCTTGTCGTCGTACCATCGTGCCTCCTGCAGCGTCGGGAGCGTGATGCAGCCGCGACGGTTTAGCGCGAACACGATCTCGCGCGAGATGTCGCGCTGCTCGCCCTGCTGGTCGAGACGCACGAACACGCGACCGCCATCGGGCACGCGCGACTCGCGGACGAACAGCCGACACGTGACGCCGGCCATCCGGTCGCACTCGTGCTTGAACGCTCGGCCCCATCGCTTCGGGTCATCGTAGGCCCAAAGGTTGACGCGCTCTGGGCGGCCTCGACGAGCGGCTCGCGGCGGCAGGATCTCGTGAGCGATCCCGCGGGGCTTACCGTCGTGCCATCCGTGGTTGATGAAGCCGTAGGTATCGATCAGCTCCCACGGCTTCGGCTGCCCCGGGAAGAACAGCAGCCGCATGCTTGCAGGCGGGCGGAGCCGATACTCGCCGCCGTGCTCGCGGATCCAGCGCGGGCTGAAGTATTCTACGCCGTCGGCCGGCCCGAACGTCTTCTCGCCGCTGCCAAGGATCATCGAGATAACGGCTTGATCCGAGCCGACGAAAAGCTTGCGTGCTTCGGTCGCAACGCGCACTGGGTCGCGCATGAATTCGTGGTACACGTGCGCCCTCGCACCGGCGCGCATCTGCACGAGCCCGCCATTGTAAGGTCGCTTGCTCGAGGTGCCGTTCATGATCCGGAAGTCGGTCCCAGGCACGAAGAGACCATCGAGCATCCGCTCGCCCATGCATACGTCGAGGTCCATGCAGACCCACTCGTCGGCGCCGATCCACTTCCACGCATCGGGAGCAAACATCGCGAGTCGCCGGAAGCACTGCGGCGCGAGATTCGCTTCCTTCCATGTGTCGATCCGCACGTCCTCGAAAAGACCAGGCGGCTTGATGATCTCGATGGACGGATCGATGCCCTCGGGATGGTCGGTGACGACCGCGAGCTCGAGCGGCTCGGATGACTTGCGCCGCAGGTTCGCGGCCCAGACGTTGACCTTGTCGGCATCGTAGCCGTGGCGGTTCGGGGTCTGGAACCAGAGCCACGTGATGATTTTCACCGGAGCGGGACCTCCTCCCACTTGAAGCGGAGCGGATTCTTCGGGCGCGTGTCGCCCGATGCGACCTTCCGGGCATAGATCGCCTTGCCGGCCTCGGTCGATCGGTCCATGCCTTCGGTGTTGGCGCCGGGCAGCACGTGCCGGTTGTAGCGGTACATCCGCGCCCCATGTAGACGCTCGAACTTCGCGACCTGCGCGACCGCTCGCAGGAACGGTGTGTCGCCGGCGTAGTGGCCGCAGTAGTCCTCGTCGTAGCCGCCGACCCGCCAGTACGTCGTGCGATGAATGAGCAGCTGGTTGTAGGGGCCTTTCTCGCCGTCCTCGACCAGCAGCGTCGGGTGCATCCGGACGCCGACGGGCTTATAGAAGCGGCTCGTCTTCAGCTTGTGCCGCATGATCACGCGCATGTCGGCGTGGAG
>DASTSM010000156.1:0-4847 GCA_035760685.1 Gammaproteobacteria bacterium
CCCTTATTCGCACACGGCCGTCGTTCCGCCGGGGACCGAGCTCGTCTTCATTTCCGGCCAGGTCGGCATGCATGCCGACGGCTCGATCCCCGGCTCCTTCGCGGAGCAGACCGAGATCGCGTTCTCGAATCTCCGCGCGTGCTTGGCCGCACACGGGCTCGGCGTCGAAGCCGTCGTGAAGCTCGGCATATTCCTGCTGCCGAAAGCGGATTTCGCCCTGCTGCGCGCCGCGCGCGAGCGGCATTTCGGAACGCATCGGCCCACGTCGACGACGGTCTACGTGCCGCAGCTCGCGAGCCCCGCTCTCCTGATCGAAGTGGAAGCCGTCGCGGCCAAGGGCTCGTCGGCGGCATGACTCCGCTCGAGCGTCCGGGGCAGTGCTGCGCTGCCGGTGGCAGTGCTGCGCGAATAAGCAACGGAAGAGATCGAATATCGCCGCGCCCGGCTCGGGAGTAGCCTCATCTCGAATCCAACCGAGGAGACCTCCCCATGGCCAGCGGCATCGATTCCTTGCTCGAGAACAACCAGCGCTACGCGAGCGGCGACGCGCTGCACGAGCCCTCCCATCCCGGAAAGCAAAAGATCCAGCCGGCGAAACGGCTCGCGGTCGTCGCCTGCATGGACGCCCGCATCGACGTCGAAGATCTGCTGGGCCTTCAGACCGGCGACGCGCACGTCATTCGAAACGCGGGCGGCGTCATCAACGAAGACGCGATCCGCAACCTCGTCATCTCGCACCACCTGCTCGACACGAACGAGATCATGCTGATACACCACACGCGCTGCGGCATGCTCGCGTTCACGGACGATCTCCTCAAGGCGGGCCTCGAAGGAGATCCCGCGGCGGAAAAGCTGCTCGGGCAGGCCACGGGGCGCAAGTTCGTGAGCTGCGGCAAGTCCGCCTCGACGCCCGAGGCGTTTCACGCCTTCCGCGGCGGCCCGCATCCGCTCAACGCCGACGACGAGAAAGCACGCGAGCGGCTCAGGTGGGACGTGCGCCGCGGCATCTCCGCGATCTTGAACCACCCCTGGCTGCCGACGAGCGGCCCCGATGCGATCAAGGTGCGCGGCTTCGTCTACGACGTCGACACGGGCAAGCTCGAGGAAGTCGGCTACCCGGGTCCGATCGGATCGATCGGCTAGCGGGCGCCCGACAGAGCCGAGCGGCGCCCGCGCACGAAGGGAGGAAACCATGGACCGTCGCGTGTTTCTCAAGACCGCCGCGCTTTCCGCGAGCGGCGCGCTTTCGTTGCATTGGACGCCGCCGGCCGATGCGGCGCTCTCGGACCTCAAGATCACTCGCGTCCGGGTATTCAACCCGACCGATACGACGAGCTTGAGCGGCTGGCTCAACTTGAGCGACATCATCGTGGCCGTCGACACCGACGCCGGAATCACGGGCTGGGGTCAGGGCGGCACGCCGGACCTCCTGCACTACGCGGCCGGCTCTCTGATCGGTCAGGACCCGTTTCGCACCGAATACCTGTGGCAGCGCATGTACCGAAGCTCGATCTATCCCGCCGGCAGCGAGCGATTGCACGCCGTCGGCGCGCTCGACTGCGCGCTCTGGGACATCAAGGGCAAAGTTCTGGACGCGCCCGTGTACCAGCTGCTCGGCGGCCGCGCGCGTGACTACGTCGAGTGCTATCACTCCTTCGGCATGTTGACGCCCGAGCGCGCGCGCGACGAGGGGCGCAAGGCGATGGACGACGGCTTCCGGGCGATTCGTATTCACGGCGTGCCGACGCCCGACAACGTATTCGATGCGAGGCGCGCGATCGACGCGCTCGTCGAGGTCGCCGCCGCGCTCCGCGAGGGCGTCGGCCCCGACGGCGATTTCATCGTCGACGCTCACACGCGTTTCGACTACGCGGACGTCGCGAAGCTTTGCGATCGGCTCGCGCCGCTCTCGCCCATGTTCGTCGAAGATCCGCTCCACACGATCGACGACGTCACGCTCTTCGCGAAGCTGCGCGATCGAGTCCGCGTGCCGCTCGCGGCCGGCGAGCAGTTCGGCGGCTTGCGGGACGGCAACCTGCCGCTCGTGGAGCAAGGTCTCATCGACTTCCTTCGCACGAGCATCCCGAACTGCGGCGGCATCACGGGCTACCGCACGCTGGCCGCGCTCTGCGAGGCGCACTCCGTCGGCCTCGTCCCGCACTTCACGGCGCCGATCGCGACCTCCGCGGTCGTGCACAGCCTGCTCGCGTTCCCGGGCTCGGCGCTCGACGAGGTGTTTCGACCGGAGTTGCCGCCGTATCTGCGCGAGGGCTATGTCTTTCACGACGGCAAGATGCACCCGAGCGACCGGCCCGGCCTCGGCGTCGTGCTCGACGAGAGCCGCATCAACCCGATCGCCGAGTTCACGGAGCCTCGTCCCGCCGGGTTGTATCAAGGCGAGAGCCTCCACCGGCCCGACGGCTCGTATCTGTATCTGTAGAGCGGCTATAACAGCGGCCGAAAGCCCCGCACCGCCTTGAGCGAGAGCGCCGTGCCGACCGCCGCGAGCGCGAGCCAGGAGGCGCCGACGCCGCAGACGACGCCCGTAAGCCCGAAGCGGCTTCCCGCGAATGCGCCCGCGACGCCGAGACAGACGGCGAACCAGCTCGCCGTGTTGAACAAAGCGAGGTGGCGCGCCGTCCCGAGCGCGGGAACGATCGCGGCGACGAAACCGTTCCAGACCTTGACGAGCCCGACGCCGACGACGGCCCCCAGCAGCGATCGAGGAAAGTAATAGCGGCTCGTCAGCACGTGGGTCATGATCCACGGCGTCAGAAGCAGCACGAGAAGCGCCGCCGCCGATGCGGCCGCAAAGACGGCCGCCCCTTCGCGATAGAGCAGCCGCTTGACGGCGGTCTTCTCCTTGCAGGCGCGCAAGCCGGGCAGCAGCGTATAGACGATGCCCGTCTGCAGCATGCGAAACGGGGCGCCGGCCACGGAGGCGAGCACCGCGAACGTGGCGAGGTCCTCGACCGAGAGCGTGCGCGGGATCACGAGGCGCTCGAGCTGCCAGAGCACCTGGGCAGCCAAGCCGACGCCGGCGGCCGCGAGACCCTCCTTGAGCAGCGCACGTGCAGACAAGCCGACCGACGACCGTCGAGGGAGCCGCGTCGCCGCCGCCCACCCGAAAATCGACGTCGCGACATAGGCGGCAGCGACGAGCACCGCGACGGGCAAGGCGTCGTCGCGTCCGAGGAGCAGCAGCAAAGGCACCGCGCCGAGCAGCACGTAGTTGTGCACCTGAAGCAGCATGAGCGAGGCTTTGAGGCGGCCCCGCGACTGTAGAAAGGCCCCGCCGATGCGGCTCAGGCTCGCGCCCGCGGCGGCGACGGCGAGAGGAACCGAAAGCGCGACGCCGACGCCGTAGAAATGCACCGCGGCGGCCGCGAGCGCGGCGGCGACCGCCGAGCTCGTAGCGACCGCGCGTGCGAGCAGCAGTGGGTCGGCGTCGAGGCGATGGCGGTTGATCAGCGTCTCGAGTCCGAGCGGACCCAAGCTCAAGGTCAGCTGCGTCAACGCGAGGACCAAGGTCAGCGCGCCGAACTCCGCGCGTTCCATGACGCGCGCGAGGAGCAGGCTAGCCGCGGCGGAACCGATGCCGCCGCAGATCAAGAGAACCGTGGCGCCGAGGGCCGGAGAGCGAAGCAGCGGGAGGACCTGCGCGCGGAACATCGAGCTCGCGCCGCGGACGGCGGATGTCGAGGGAGTGCTCGACAGCTCAGAGTCCATGCGTGAAGAGAGCCAAGACAAGACACCCGTCGCCGTTACGGCGAGCGGCCCGATTCCGGCTTCGTATAGAACTGAAAGATGTGCCGGGACGGCGTGTCGGTCAGGTAGGCCTCGACGCCCAGCACCGGGCAAACGAAAGGTTTGAAACGAGCGAGGCTCGCGAGCGCGCCGAGCGGCGCTCCGCGGTGAGCGGCGACGTCGTTCCAGCCGAGCAGGAAATGCCCTCCCTCCCTCAGAACGTCGTAGCACGCACCGAAGCCTCGCTCGCAATCTTCCTTCTCGTTGAGGCCGTGACCGTAGACGCCGTTCAGGAGCACGAGATCGAACTGCCCCGGCGAAAAGTGCGCCGCGAGATCTTGAACGGGGGCGGTCACGTGCCGCCGGGCGCCGTGCTTTCGCGCCGACGGGGAAATGTCGACAGTCCAAAACGTGCGCCCGGGGAAAAAGCACCTCTCGTAATGCCGCGTATACCACGACACGCCCACGAACAGCACGTTCGTGATGTCCGGGAGCGATTCATAGAACTTGAAAATAACTTGCTCGAGCACGCGCCGGTCCTCCGAAGGCAGCGGTGCGGGCCGGCGGAGCAGATAGCGCACGGCCCGACGACGGAAGTCGGAATCCGTGAACAGCCGAAGAAGCGCGGGCTGCGTCGAGGGGCGTCCGGATGCATCCATCGAAAATTCGCGGCCCCGCGGTGGATGGAAAGGGCGATTCTACTGTGGGGCCCGAGCCGGCGCTAACGGTGGCGTCGTGCGCACGTCACGGCCGATTTGTGACAGACTCACGGCGTTTCGGGGCCAGGACTCCGAAGATGAATGACTCGTCGTTCACGGCAGTGCCGGGAGAGTCGGCATGATGATCTTGTTCTTGGCCCTCGTCGGCGGCGTCATCGGCATCGCCTATTTCGACGGCCATTTCGGCGGCTTCTTGGCCGGCGGGGCCGTCGGTGCGCTCGCGGGCTGGGTCGCCGAGCTCAACGCGCGCCTCAAGAAGATCGAGATGCACCTCCGCGACGCGCCGAGCCGGGCGCCGGCAGAGCCGAGCCGGGCGCCATCGCAGACGTCCCCAGCACCGCAGGCGCAGACGTCTGCGACAGCGCGGACGCAGACATCCGC
>DASTSM010000157.1:0-6554 GCA_035760685.1 Gammaproteobacteria bacterium
TCGCGCCCGACGGCCAGCCGTGCAATCCGCCGCCGTGGGGCGCGATCGTGGCCTTCGATCCCGAGTCGGGCGCCATCCGCTGGCAGTCGCCGCTCGGAACGATGCACGATGGCTGGCCGGCGGGTTCGATCAATTTCGGCGGTCCGTCCGCCACCGCCGGCGGCCTGGTGTTCTCGGCCGGCAGCGTCGATGCACACCTGCGCGCCTTCGACACCGACACCGGTCGCGAACTATGGAGTGGGGAGTTGCCGGCCAGCGCGCAGTCGACGCCGATGATCTACGAATGGCGCGGCCGGCAGTACATCGTCATCAGCGCCGGCGGCCACGGCAAGCTCAACAGCTCCACGGGCAGCAAGATGGGAGATGCGGTGGTCGCGTTCGCGCTGCCCTAGGAGCGAGATAGACGAGACCGTTACGTTCGAGCTCGGAATGCAGCGCAACATCCATGAGGCCACCGTTGCCGCACTCGTTGGAGCAGCTCAGGAAGCGTCGAGACGCGAAACCGACTGCCCTCGAAGATGCCGATCGAGGAACTCCGCGACGAGTCGAAGATGCTCCTCGTCGAAAAAGACCGCGCCCCCATGCCCCGCCCCGTGCACGACGACGAAGCGCGCCTCGAGGCCTTGCGCCGCGTACGCGCCCTCGAGCTCGTGCGATTGATTGATGGGCATCTGCGGATCCTGATCGCCGTGCAGCAGCAGGAGGGGCGGATCGCCGGCGCTCACGTGGAACACGGGGCTCGCGAGCCGCGCGAGCTCGACCGCGTTCTCGGGCGCGTCGCCGAGCAGCCGCTCGAGCGCGGGCTCGCGCACGCGGAGACCCGCGGGCGTCGACTGCTTCAAGATCGTCGTGAGATTCGAGGCGCCAAAGAACGAAACCGCGGCCTGCACGTCGGACGAAACGTCCCGATGCTCGCCGAGGCTGCCTTCGAGCGCAGCGTCGCCGTTCGTCGTCGCGATGAGCGCCGCGAGGTGGCCGCCGGAGGAGGCGCCGAGGATCGCGATGCGTGTGGCGTCGTAGCCGTAGTCTCCGGCGCGGGCGCGCAGAAAACGGATAGCCGCCTTGATGTCGTGCGCCTGCGCGGGAAAGCGCGCGACCGTCGCCTGCCGGAATTCGACGCTCGCAATCGCGTACCCGCGCTCGCCGAGCGCCCCGATCGGCATGTCGCTCTTGGAGCCGAACTGCCAAGCGCCGCCGTGTACCCAAACGAGGAGCGGCGCGCCGTTGGCCTCGGCCGGCAGATACAGATCGAGCAGCAACGCCTCGTCGCCCGCGCGCGCATATTCGACGTCGGCGAACGTCGGGGGCTTGTGCGCCGCGCTGCGCTGAGCGAGCGCGGCATCGCTCAACGTGAGCGTCGCGGCAAGCGCGATCGCGGCGGAAAGACGCAAAGTGCGAAGGCGTAGGGACGGCGCGAGCCGTTTGTTCATCGTGTTCTCCCCTATGCGGCCGTTCCGGATGCGGTTGCGAAATTCGGACGCCGAAAGCGCATGCGCGTTCGGACGGGCAAGGATGATTATACGCACACGGCCGGTTTCGACCGACATCGACGTGAAGCACGCGGCAATCCGTGAGACCTCCTCGATTCTAGGCAAAGCCCGAGCCGAGCTTTCGGCGAGCGTGTCTATCATAGAATCCGACCGGCTGGTAGCATCCGTGTCGCGCGACCACGGCGGGGGGCCGGTCAGCGATGAGCCGCTACATCGGTGCGATCGATCAAGGCACGACGAGCAGCCGCTTCATCGTGTTCGACCGACATGGCGCGATCGTGTCCCTCGCGCAGAAGGAGCACGCGCAGATCTATCCTCAGCCCGGCTGGGTCGAGCACGATCCGCTCGAGATTTGGCGGAACACCCAAGAGGTGATCGGTGCGGCGCTCGCTCGCGAAGGACTGCAAGCCGCGGACCTGGTCGCCGTCGGCATCACGAATCAGCGCGAGACGACGCTGCTCTGGGACAGGCGCACCGGAGTGCCGTTGCACAACGCGCTCGTCTGGCAGGACACGCGTACCGCGGAATACCTGCCGGCCTATTCGCGCGACGGCGGACAGGATCGCTTTCGCGGCAAGACCGGCTTACCGCTCGCAACCTATTTCAGCGCACTGAAGCTTCGCTGGCTGCTCGACCACGTGCCGCACGCACGCGAGAGGGCCGAAGCGGGCGAGCTCTTGTTCGGCACCGTCGACTCGTGGGTGCTATGGAACCTCACCGGAGGTCCGCGCGGCGGCTTGCACGTCACGGACGTGAGCAACGCGAGCCGCACGCAGCTGATGGCGCTTGCAACCTGCGATTGGGACGAGGAGCTGATCGCGACGTTCGCCATCCCGCGCGCAGTGCTGCCGAGGATCGCCGCTTCGAGCGAGGTATACGGCACGGCGACGATCGCGGCCCTCGACGGCGTCCCGATCGCGGGCATCCTCGGCGATCAGCAGGCGGCGTTGGTGGGGCAGGCGTGCTTCGAGCCGGGAGAAGCGAAGAACACTTACGGCACGGGTTGCTTCATGTTGATGAACACCGGCGGCGAAGCGATTCCGTCGACGGCCGGCTGCGTCACCACGGTGGCGTACCGCCTCGGCGCGGAACCGCCGTGCTACGCGCTGGAGGGCTCCATCGCGATCGCGGGTGCGCTCGTGCAATGGCTGCGCGACAACCTCGGACTCATTCCGGAGAGCGCAGACGTGGAGGCGCTCGCACGCGAGGCGAAGGACAACGGCGACGTGTACTTCGTCCCGGCGTTCTCGGGCTTGTTTGCGCCGTATTGGCAGGCCGGCGCGCGCGGCGTGATCGTCGGCCTCACGCGCTACGCCTCGCGCGCCCACATCGCGCGCGCCGCGCTCGAGGCGACGGCGTACCAGACGCGCGACGTGCTCGATGCGATGGAGAAGGACTCCGGCATCCCCGTGAAGGAGCTCCGCGTGGACGGCGGGATGGTCGCGAACGAGCTCTTGATGCAGTTCCAGTCGGACATCCTCGGCGTGCCGGTGGTGCGGCCCCGCGTGACCGAGACCACTGCGCTCGGCGCCGCGTACGTCGCGGGCCTCGCGACCGGCTATTGGTCCGGGCTTGCGGACTTGAAGCGCAATTGGGCCGTGGACAAGCGCTGGCAGTGCGCGCTTCCCGCAGCCGAGTGCGAGCGGCTTTACGCAAAGTGGCAAACGGCCGTCAAACGTTCGTTCGATTGGGTCGAGGCGGGGGGATAATCGTGCATGCATTCCTCGGAGAGTTTCTCGGCACGGCCACGCTCATCCTGCTAGGCAACGGAGTCGTCGCCTGCGTGTCGCTCAAGGGCTCGTACGGAGAGAACTCGGGCTGGATCGTGATCGCCACGGGCTGGGGGCTCGCGGTGATCTGCGGCGTGCTGGTCGCGCTCGCGGCCGGCAGCCACGCGCACTTGAATCCCGCCGTAACGATCGGCGTGAGCGTGTACAGCGGCGACTGGAGCCAAGTAGGCACGTACGTGTCCGGACAGCTGCTCGGCGCGCTGCTCGGTGCGGTGCTGGTCTACCTGCACTATTTCCAGCACTGGGCCGGCACGGCGGACGCCGCCAGCAAACGCGCGTGCTTCTGCACGTCGCCCGCGATCCGCCACCGGTGGTCGAACCTGCTCAGCGAGATCATCGGCACGTTCGTGCTCGTCTTCGTGGCGGCCGCGATTTCCTCGAACAATCTCTCGCCGACCGGTCTCGCGCCGGGATTCGGGCCGTTCTTGGTCGGCCTGCTCGTCTGGGGAATCGGTTTGTCGCTCGGCGGTCCGACGGGCTACGCGATCAATCCGGCGCGCGATCTCGGACCGCGCATCGCGCACGCGCTGCTGCCGATCCCCGGCAAGGGCGGCTCGGCTTGGGATTACGCGCCAATCCCCGTGCTCGGGCCGATCATCGGCGCCGCGCTCGCGGGGCTCGTGGTCGGTGCAATCGACATCTAGCGCGCGGCGTCGCTCACGGTCAAGACGGCCTTGGCCGCGAGCGCGTCCCCGTCGCATCGCTCGATCTCGAAGAACACGCCGTCCACGTGGCCGTCGTGGTTCGCGTCGATGAAGAGCGTGCAATCGTTCCTCCTATCCGCGGACCCGATCACCCCGCGACGCTAGTCACGGAAAACGAAAAATGGGCTCTGACCGGCTCTGACCCCATTGTCAGATTATGGCAGCTCGAAGACCCAGATCGTGGAGCTGCGAACGACGGGCAGATCGATCTCGGGCACGAGGCTCGGGAACGTGATGGACTGCGCCGACCCGTAGCCTACGACCATCGCCACGTACTGCTTGCCGTCGACGGCATAGCTGATCGGCGCCGCGCTCGGCACGTCGTTGAGCCGCGCGCGCCAGAGGGTCTTGCCGTTCGCCTGGTCGTAGGCCGTGAACCAGCGGTCGAGCGCGCCTGCGAACAGCAGGCCTCCGGCCGTCGCGAGCACGCCGCTCGTCTGCGGCGCGCGCTGCCGCTCGATCCAGAGGGGCTTGCGCGCCGTGAGATCTACCGCCTCGATGCGGCCGAGCCGCCCGTCGCTGTCGAGCCGCGGGCGGACGCTGAACCGCACGCCGGTCGAGAGACCCCCGCGCTCGCCCTCAGGCACCGGCGTCAAGTCCATGCAGGATTCGACCAGCGGCACGAACAAGACCTTGCTCGCGGGATTGATGGACGCGGGAATCCAGCTCTTCGCCCCACCCGCGTGCGGGCAGACCGTGATCGCGCGCTCGCGGCTCGGGACGAGCGCGGGATCGATGGTCTTCGCGCCCGTTCTCGGGTCGATGGCGGTGACGATGTTCTGCAGCCCCAGGTCCATCGAGAAGAGATACGCGCCGGTGGCGGCGTCGAGCGCGTCGTAGAGCGCTTCCTTGCCGGAGGTCAGCACGACGCGGCGCGGGCGCCCGTCGACCGCGAGATCGACGAGCTGGCGCTCGAACGCCCAATCGAAGTCCCATTGATCGTTCGGGACGTGCTGGAAGTACCAGACGAGCCGGCCAGTGTCGGGGTTCAGCGCGAGCGTCGAGTTCGTGTAGAGGGCCTCGTTCGTGACTCCGGGGCGATCGACGGGATCGCGCAAGGGCCCCGTGTCGTACGTCGGCGCCGGCCCGAAGAAGGCGAGGTTCCGCTCCGGATCGTAGCTGCCCGCCGTCCAGACCGAGCCTCCCGTGCGCTTCTCGAGCGGCAGGCCGTTCCATGAGTTGCCGCCGGGCTCGCCGGGGCGCGCGATCGAGTAGAAGCGCCAGAGCTCGCGGCCCGTCGCGGCGTCCAGCCCGACGATGTACGAGCCGCCCGGACCCTGGCCGTTGATGCCCTGCAGGATCTTGCCGTGCGCGGCGAGCGGGCCGCCCGTGAGCCCGAAGCCGACGCTCGTGTCCGCGACGGGCTGATCCCAGACGACGCGGCCGGTCTTCGCGTCGAGCGCGACGACGTGCGCGTCGGAGGTGCCCACGTAGATCTTGTCGGCGTAGAGCGCGAGGTTGCGCTTGACGCTCGGTCGCTGGTTGGCCGGCAGCTGACGCGCGTAGTGCCAGAGCTCGTCGCCGGTGGCGGCGTCGAGCGCCTGCACGTGATCGCCGTAGCTGTGCACGAAGATCACGCCGTCGTGCACAAGCGGCGTCGCCGCGTTCGGTCCGGGCGGCAAGCTCAGGGTCCAGGCGACGCGCAGCCGGTCGACGTTGCGGGTCGTGATCTCGGTCAGCGGGCTGAAGCCTTGATCGTCGTAGGTGCGCCGCCAGGTGAGCCATTCGCCGGGCGGCGGATTCGCGAGCATTTCGTCCGTGACGGCCCCGTAGTCGTCGAGGGGATTCGGCGGCGCAGGCCACTTCGGCAGCTCGACGCCCGCCGTGACGGGACCGCCGGGGCTGAACGAGCGGAGCCGTGCCTGCTCGGAGAGCGCCTTGCCGGGCAAGCGCATCGCCGCAAGCGCGGCCGGGTCGGGCGGCAGCGCCTGCGCGCCGGCCTTCGCGCCGTTCTGCTCGAGCAGGAACGCCACGAGCGAGGCATACGTCTGCGCGCCGATCTGACCCGCGAGACCCGGCGGCATCGTCGAGCGCAGGTAGCCGAAGAGCTCGTCGACGCCGCGGCCCCCCCAGCGCTGGTTGAACGTCTGCCCCTTGAGCGGCGGTCCGAACTCGCCGTCGTCGAGATTCGCGCCGTGACATTGCGCGCAGCTTCGCGCGAACTCGGCTTCGCCCTGCCGGGCCTGCACGGCCGTGAACCGCGGCTCGGCCCCGGGGACGGCGCCGTCTCCGCTCCGCTCGGCCTGACCGCGAACTTCACCCGCGCAGCACAGAATGAGCACCAGCACGCCGATCGAAAGAGCCCGCTCCCGATTCATGGTCCACCCCGAGGCGTCGTTAGGACAAGCGGCATAGCCTACCTCATCCGCGCGGCGCCTTCGTTGCGCGTGAGCAGCGCCGCTCGCTGCAGCGACTCAGCGAAATAGCAGCGATGCGAAGTGATAGAGGTCGTTCTTCCAGACCTGGAACGTGTGAGCGCCCGAATCGACGTACCACTTGTGCGGCACCTTCTGGGCCGCCAGGTAGTCGTGCACGCCCGCGCTGATGTTGAACAAGCCGTCCTCGTTGCC
>DASTSM010000158.1:0-25020 GCA_035760685.1 Gammaproteobacteria bacterium
GACCGTCGCCGCATCGAAGATCGTCGGGCCGATCATTTGCCAGACGCCGCTCCAATCGGGCAGATCCTGCCACGCGGGAAGCTGCGCGGCGTGCGCGGGCGCGTCGTCCGCCGCGGCCGGCACGTCGGCGGCCCGGGCGCCGGGCGCGGCGCCCCCGCTCTGCTGGGCCCCCGCCGGCGGCGCGAGCAAGCAGGCGGCAGCGGCGGCGCCCGCAAGCGAGAGCGCGAGCGCGAACCGTACGCCTCCGTCCGCCATCCGACCGTTCATGTCACCCCCGCGGATCCCGTCCCGGCAACCAGTATCGCGCGGCCCGGCCGCCGTGACGAGCGCGTCCGCACGCGATGCGGGCGTCCCCACGCCCGCCCTTTTGTGCGACGATCGTGAGGCGATCGAACGAGAGGAAAAGGACCATGGGTTTCGCACTATCCGACATGCAGCTCACGAGCACGGCGTTTGCCCCTCACGGAGCGATCCCGCGCAAGCACACCGGCGAAGGCGCGGACGTCTCTCCGGCGCTCGCGTGGTCCAAGCTGCCGACGGGCACCCGCTCGCTCGCCGTCGTCGTCCACGATCCGGACGCGCCGCTCATCGAGCCCGGCACGTACGGCTTCGTCCATTGGGTCCTCTACAACATCCCGGCCGCCGTGGCCGAGCTGCCGGAGGGCGTGCAGGGCTACACGGCCGGCGTCAACAACATGGGCAAGCGCGGCTACAACGGCCCGATGCCGCCGAACGGCCACGGCACGCACCACTACTACTTCTGGCTCTTCGCGCTCGACGCCGATCTCGACCTCGAGGCGGGCCTCACGCTCTGGCAGCTGCTCGAGAGGATCGAGCCGCACGTGCTCGGCATGAACAGGCTCGTCGGCACGTATCAACGCTAGAGGCCTGCGACGACAGAGCGTCTCGAGATCGAGCCGCCGGCCCGCGCTGCAATCAAAACATTTATCAAAACGTTCGCTTTGATTGCAGGGATACGGTATTTTTTTCGGCGTCATTGCGCCCTGATCGGGAGGCGGTTCGCTTGATGAAGAAGGGTTTGACTGCAGCCGTGTGGGTCGCCGCGCTCTACACGCTCTCGTTCGCTGCGTTTGCGCAATGGCCGGACTATCCGACGCCGAACGTGCCGCACAAAGCCAACGGCGAGCCGGACCTCGAAGGGCCCGTGCCGCGCATGGCCGACGGCAAGCCGGACTTGAGCGGCGTCTGGCAGCTCAAGCGCATGGGCCGCCGCGGGCAAGGCGGCGGCCGGGGGCAAGGCGGCGGCCCGAATCAGCAACCGCCGGCGCCTCCGCCCGGCACGCCGCCGCTCGCGACGTTCTTCAACATCGGCGCCGGCTTCCCGGACGGCCTGCCGTTTCAGCCCTGGGCGCGCAAGCTCAGGGAGGAGCGCATGGCCAACGACAACAAGGACAATCCGGACGCGCACTGCCTGCCGATCGGGCTCACGCAGTTCCACATGCATCCGCAGCCCCGCAAGATCATCCAGACGCCGAACCTCATCGTGATGCTCTACGAGTCGAACTACGGCGTCCGGCAGATCTTCCTCGACGGCCGTCCGCTGCCGAAGCCGGAGGACGTGGAGCCCTGGTGGTACGGCTACTCGATCGGTCATTGGGAAGGCGACACGCTCGTCGTCGAGACGACGGGCTTTCGCGACGGCGGCTGGCTCGACGTGACGGGCAGCCCGCTGACGGACGAGGCCAAAGTCACCGAGCGGTTCCGGCGCGTGAACTTCGGCAACATGCAGATCGACGTGACGATCGACGATCCGAAGGCCTACACGAAGCCGTTCACGGTGCGCATCAACCATGAGATCATGCTGAACACGGATCTCATCGAATTCATTTGTCTCGAGAACGAGCAGTCGTCCCAGTTCTACGACTCCGACGGGGCCGAGCCGGCCGATTCCGCGCCGGCGCCCGCGGCCGAGAGCAATGGGACGACGGGGAGTAACTGATATGAAGCTGCACACCTCATTGGCCGCCGGCGCCGCGCTTCTCGCGTCCGCGCTGCTCGCGCCGGGTGCATTCGCGCATCATTCCTTCGCGGCCGAGTTCGACCGAAACCTGCCGATCGACGTGACGGGCACCGTCTCGAAAGTCGAATGGATGAACCCGCACGCTCGCTTCTACGTCGATGCCACGGACGCAAGCGGCAACGACGTCACGTGGAACTTCGAGCTTACGAGCCCGAACGTCCTCATGCGTCAGGGCTGGACGCGCACCTCGCTCAAGGTCGGCGACAAGATCAGCGTCAAGGGCTTCCGCGCGAAGCGAGCCGACAACGTCGCGAACGCGAGCAGCGTCGTGCTCGCGAACGGGCGCCGGCTCTTCACGGGCTCGGCGAGCGCCGCCAACGCGGAGAGCGAGCCGGAGGGCGGCGCGGGCGCCGGCGCAGCGCCGTCGAGCGGCGCCTCGTCCGGCAGCGCGGCGAGCGGCGCTTCGAGCGGCGGGAACTGATCCTTGCACCTACCGGATGCCGTCTGCATAATCCCGCGCTCGATCTGATTCGCTGAGTCCCGCATCGCAAATGCACGCGCACGACACACTTCCGAACGGCGCCCGCGGCTTCGGGCACGCGACGGCTTCGGCTGCGCGCGTCCTCGGGCTCGTGCTCGTCGTGCTCGTAGTACGAGCACGCTAGCGCGCCCGCGGGATTCCAAGACCAAGTTAGAGCTCGAACAATTCGTCTAGAAACCCCCGCCGGCGCAGGCCGACGGGGGTTTTCTTTTTTTCTCGCGCTCCTTCGGCCTCGCCGGCTCGATAAGGAGCCTTCCCATGATTCGAATGACCGGTGCCGAGATCGTGGTGCGCGCGCTCGAGCGGCAAGGCGTCACGCACGTCGCCGGAATTCCGGGCGGCGCCGTGCTGCCGATCTACGATGCCCTCTGCCGATCGAACACGATCCGGCACGTGCTCGCCCGCCACGAGCAAGGGGCGGGATTCATCGCGCAAGGCATGGCGCGCGCGAGCGGCCGGCCCGGCGTCTGCCTCGCCTCCTCGGGGCCCGGCGCGACGAATCTGCTGACCGCGATCGCCGACGCGAAGCTCGACTCCGTGCCGCTCGTGGCGATCACGGGACAGGTGCCGCGCGGCATGATCGGCACCGACGCGTTCCAGGAGGTCGACACGTTCGGCCTCTCGATGCCGATCACGAAGCACAACTTCCTCGTGCACTCGGCGCTCGAGCTCGTGCGCGTGCTGCCCCTCGCCTTCCGCATCGCCGCATCGGGCCGGCCGGGCCCCGTGCTCGTCGACGTCCCGAAGGACGTGCAGAACGAGGCCGCGGACGTCGGCGTCTGGCCCGCGGCCGGGGGCGCGGCCGCGCCGCTCGAGCCCGACGCCGCGGCGCTCGATCGCGCGGCCGAGCTCATCGACGCGGCGGAGCGGCCGATCCTTTATTTCGGCGGCGGCGTCGTGAGCTCGGGCGCCGCCGAGAGCGCGGTCGCGCTCGCCGAGCGCATGCAGGCGCCGGCGGTCATGACGCTCATGGCGCTCGGCGTGATGCCGGGCGCGCATCCGCTCTCGCTCGGCATGCTCGGCATGCACGGGGCGCGCTCGACGAACCTCGCGCTCGACCGCTCGGATCTGCTCGTCGCGATCGGCGCGCGCTTCGACGACCGCGCGACCGGCAAGGCCGCGGAGTTCTGCCCGCGGGCGAAGATCGTGCACGCCGACGTCGACGCGGCCGAGCTCGGCAAGATCAAGACGCCGGACGTCGCGATCGTCGGCGACGCGGGCCGCGTGCTGCGCGGCCTCCTGGAGCGCGTCGGGACCCGGGACCGGCGAGGCTGGCTCGCGGCCGTTGCCGAGCTCAAGCGGGAGCATCCGCTCTGGCGTCCCGGGCGGGACTCGCTGCGCCAACCGTACGGCCTCGTCGAGGCCGTGGCCGGCTGCCTCGACGAGCCGGTTGTCGTCGTGACCGACGTGGGCCAACACCAGATGTGGGCCGCGCAGGCGTATCCGCACTCCGGCCCTCGCGCCTGGCTCACCTCGGGCGGGCTCGGCACGATGGGCTTCGGGCTGCCCGCGGCGATCGGCGCCGCGCTCGCGGCGCCGGACCGCAAAGTCGTGTGCTTCACGGGCGACGGCTCGCTGCTCATGAACGTGCAGGAGCTCGCGACGGCGGCCGAGGAGCAGGTGGGCGTCAAAATCGTGCTCATGGACAACGGGTCGCTCGGGCTCGTCCACCAGCAGCAGAGCCTCTTCTACGGCGGCCGCAGCTACGCGTCGAAGTATCGCGCGAGCCCGGACTTCGTCGCCCTCGCCGCGGCCTTCGGGGTGCGCGCGATCGACCTCGACCGCGCCGCCGATCCGCGGCGCGCGCTCGCGGCAGCGCTTGCCGCGCCGGGCCCCGGCCTCGTGCACGCGAGCATCGACGTCGAAGAGAAGGTGTTCCCCATGGTGCCGCCCGGCGCGGGCAATCTCGAGATGATCGGCGGCTGAGGAAAATGGGGTCAGAGCCGATTTCTCGGTAAATGGGGTCAGACCCCATTTTTCTCGCACCCGGAAGTGGCGTCAGAAAATGGGGTCAGACCCCGTTTTTCGGCGCTTCGGCTCCCGTCTTTCGGTCTCGCGACCGCTGGGTTAAGGTCCGGAATCCGGGAGGCGGCGGCACGGCATGAGAAAGCTCGCGATCATCGACGACTACGAGCGCGCGGCGCTCGAGGCGGCGGATTGGTCCGCGCTTCAGCAGGACGTCGCGGTCACGGTGTTTCACGATCACCTCGCGGGCGAGGACGCGCTGGCGGAGCGTTTCGCGGACTTTCAGATCATCGTGATCATGCGCGAGCGCACGCCGTTTCCGCGCTCGCTGCTCGCGCGGCTGCCGAACCTCGAGCTCCTCGTGACGAGCGGCATGCGCAACGCGTCGATCGATCTCGCCGCGGCGAAGGAGCTCGGCGTCGCCGTGACGGGCACGCCGATCCTCGCCTACCCGGCCGCCGAGCACGCCTGGGCGCTGATCCTCGCGCTCACGAAGCGCATCGCGATCGACGACCAAGCGATGCGCACCGGCGGCTGGGGGACCGCCGCGAACGCGGGGCTCAAGGACAAGACGCTCGGCATCGTCGGGCTCGGCCGCCTCGGCTCGCAGGCCGCGAAGATCGGCCTCGCGTTCGGCATGCGCGTCGTCGCCTGGAGCGAAAACCTGACGGACGCGCGCTGCGCGGAAGTCGGCGCCGAGCGCGTCGCGAAGGACGAGCTCTTCCGGCGCTCGGACGTCGTCACGATCCATCTGCAGCTCTCGGAGCGCACGCGCGGCCTCGTCGGCCGGCGCGAGCTCGAGCTCATGAAGCCGAGCGCGTACCTCGTGAACACGAGCCGCGGACCGATCGTCGTCGAGCAGGACCTCGTCGAGGCGCTCAAGCGGCGCACGATCGCGGGCGCGGGGCTCGACGTTTTCGACGTCGAGCCGCTGCCCGCCGACCATGCGCTCCGGCGCCTCGCGAACACGGTCTTGACGCCGCACCAGGGCTACGTGACCGCGGAGAATTTTCGTCTCTTCTTCTCGAGCGCGGTCGAGAACATCCGCGCATGGCTCGACGGCAAGATCATCAACGAAGTGCGCTGACAATAGACCGACAACAAAAGGAGACTCTCGTGTCACGACAGACGCTCGCCAGCACCGCAGTCATTCCGCTCGCCCTGCTCTCGTGCGCCGCCGCTTTCGGGCAGGCCGCGGCCCCGGCGCCGACCGGCGCCGCCGCGCGCGATCTGCCGCGGAACCCGCCGCCGCCGCTGTTCCTCAGCGAGGATTGGCGGCAAGGTAAGAAAACCGACGGCAGCGTCGAGACCGGCGAGGTCGGCGCGTCGCAGCAGAACGTCGCGGGCGACAAGCTCGAGCTCGATCTTCTAGGACCGAGCGGCAAGGATATCCAGGCGACGGGAATACCGGGCAACAAGGGCAACCCCATGCACGTCTGGACCGGGCTCTGCACGACTCCCTGCGGCGCGGCCTTGCGCGACAAGGACAACTATGTCGACCTCACGGGTCTCGCGTCGATCAAGTGGAATACGAAGGTATCGGGCTTGCACGAGATCCGGCCGGTCGTGAAGCTCGCCGACGGCACGTGGCTCGTCGGCGATCAGACGAGCGGCTCGACGGTCGGGTGGCTCGAGAGCGAGCTCGCCTTCGCGGGCATGAAGTGGCTCAAGCTCGATCCCGCGCGCGCCGTCACGACGGGCAACTGGGTCGAGCACCCGGATCTCGGCAAGGTCGACGAGGTCGGCTTCGTCGACCTCATGCCGAGCAGCGGGCACGGTCCGGGCGGCTGGTCGGACGTCGCGCAGATCGAGGTTTACGGCAAGCCGGTGCCGCGCTAGTTCCGGCGGCGCTTTCCGGTACTCGCCCGAGGCGGGCGGCAGCGCTAGTTCCGGTCCTCGCCCGAAGCGGGCGGCGCCGCCGGTGCGCTCGGCGGCGGCGCCGCCTCGGGCGCTTGCGAGCCCTCGGCCGAATGCGGCGCGCCGAGCGACTCGCGCTCGATCGCGGCGAGCGCCGCGGCGCCCGCCTCGGCCGCGACCCCGTCGGCGCCTCCGCTGACGCCGAGGCCGCCGATCGTGCGCCCGTCGAAGGTCAGCGTGACGCCGCCCGCGCCCGGGAAGGCGCCGGGGAACGCCGCGAACACGTCGTTGCCGGCGCGTTTCATCGCGGCGACGTAGCTCGTCGGCATTCTGAAGCGCGCGGAGAATCGCGCCTTCTGGATCGCGAGCTCGCGGATGCCCGTCGACGTGTCGTCGAGCTGCTCGAAGTAGACGAGCTCGCCGTTGTTGTCGGTCACGGCGATCGCGACTTTGACGTTCGCCTCGATCGCCGCGGCTTCCGCGGCGGCCGCGACCTTCTTCGCGAGCGCGAGCGTGATCGGCATGCCGTAGGGCATCTTCGGCGGCCGCGTCGCGGCCTGCGCGCGAGCGCCGCCGGGCGCAGGCGGGGGCGTTGCCGCGGGCGCGGGGGCTGCCGCGGGCGCGGGAGCCGCCGCGGGCGCGGGAGCCGCCGGGGCCGCCGCTCCGGCCTCCGGCGCTGCCGCCGTTCGGATCGCGCCCGGCTCCGTCGCGGGCGGCGCGGCTCCCGCGGCGCCCGCCGGGTTCGCGCCGTCCGGCGCCTGTGCACGCACGGCGGGCAAGCCGGCGAGAAGGGACGCGAAGAGGACGGCCGACGCCGCGATCGAATGAGTCTTCATGGCGATTCCTTGTTCGTCTTTGTTCGGGAGGGCGCTCGGCCGTTATAGCACAGTCGCTCCGCCGAGCAGCGCGGCGATCTCGGGCTCGATCTTCTCGGGCGAGTCCGCGGGCGCGTAGCGCTTGACGGGCCGTCCGCGCGCGTCGACGAGAAACTTCGTGAAGTTCCACTTGACGGCTTGCAACCTGAGGAACCCCGGGCGCTCGGCCTTGAGCCAGCGGTAGAGCGGATGCGCGTTCGCGCCGTTGACCTCGATCTTTGCGAACATCGGAAACGTCACGTCGTAAGCGGCCGCGCAAAAGCGCGCGATCTCGCCTTCGTCTCCGGGCTCTTGATGCCCGAACTGATCGCACGGGAAGCCGAGCACGGCGAAGCCTCGATCGCGAAACTTTCTCCACAACGCCTCGAGGCCCGCGTACTGCTGCGTGAAGCCGCATTTCGAAGCCACGTTCACGACGAGCACGGCGCGGCCCTCGAACTCGCGCAGCGAGCGATCGGCACCGCCGATGTCCGTCGCGGAGAAATCGTAGAGCGTCGTCACGAGCCGGCTGCTTCGGCGATGGGCTCGCGCTCGGGCTCTGACTCTGCCTCTGGCTCGGGTTCCGGCTCCCGCTCGGACGCGGCACCGGACTCGGGCTCTGGTTCGGGCTCCGGCTCGAGCTCGGCGACGCCCTCGGACAGCTCCGGCGCCTTGAGCGCACGCGGCCGGCTCTCGATGGGATCGAGCGTCTCGATCTCGGGCGCGTCCGGCGCGGCCTTGAGCTCGCGCAGACGCCGGGCCGTCACGAGCACGCGCGACTCGAGCGTGCCGATGGATTTGTTGTAGGCCTCGACGGCCTTGTCGAGCCGGCCGCCGACCTCGTTCCAGTGACCGCTCAGCACCGCGAGCCGCTCGTAGAGCTGCTTGCCGAGATCGACCATCTCCTGCGCGTTCTTCGCGAGCGCCTCTTGACGCCACCCGTAGGCGACGGCGCGCAGCAGCGCGATGAGCGTCGTCGGCGTCGCGGGAATCACGCGCTCGGCGACCCCGAGCTCGATGAGCTCGGGCTCCTGCTGGAGCGCCGCGCTGAAGAAGACCTCGCCCGGCAGGAACATCACGACGAACTCAGGGCTTCGCTCGAACTGCTCCCAGTACGCTTTGCGGCCGAGCGCGACCATGTGCTCGCGCACGCGGCGCGCGTGGTCCGCGAGCGCCGCACGCTGCGCGCCTTCGTCCGTCGCCTCGACGGCGGCGAGATAGGCCGAAAGCGGCGCCTTCGCGTCGACGACGATCTGCTTGCCGCCCGGGAGGCGCACGACGAGGTCCGGGCGCAGCCGCCCCTCCTCGGTTGCGCGGCTCTCCTGCTCGACGAAGTCGCAATGCTCGAGCATGCCGGCCATCTCGACGACGCGCCGGAGCTGAATCTCGCCCCACCGGCCCCCGACGCTCGGCTGCCGCAGGGCCTTGACGAGATTCGCGGTCTCGCTGCGGAGCAGAGGCAGATGCGTGTCGACGAGGCTCCTGAGCTGCTCGTCGAGCGCGGAGTACGCCGCGACGCGAGCCTTCTCGATCTCGCCGAGCTTGCCGTCCACGCGCTCGAGCGATTCCTTGAGCGGCCGCACGAGCTCGTCGACGGCCTTCCGCCGCGCGTCGAGATCGCTTCTTGCACCGTCCTGGAATTTCTCGAGCGTGGCCTTCGCGAGGTGCAGGAACGCTTGATTGTTGCTCTTGAGCGCCTCGGCCGAGAGCGCCTTGAAGGCGTCGGCGAGCGCGGTCTCGGCCTGCTTGAGGACGGCGAGCTTCTCGCCTGCGGCTTTGCGCTCCTGGAGGAGCCGCGCCTCTGCGCTCGCGCGCAGGGCGGATTCGGCGCGGAGCCGCTCGCCGGCGCGCACGAGCTGAGCGCCGCGCGCCTCGACTTCCCGGCCGCGCTCCTCGAGCCGGCGCTCGAAGTCGGAGATTCGCGCCTCGAGCGCGGCCTTGACCGCGGCGGCGACGGAGGCGCGCACGCGCCACGCGACGATCCCCGCGAGCAGCCCCCCCATGCAAAAGGCCGCGAGCGCGACGAGCCATTCGGGAAGGTCATGGACAACCGCCATGGGGTCCCTCCTTAAGACGAAATCAAGACGCGCATCCCACACGCGCGTCGAGGTGCGACTATAAAGAAAAGTACCGCGGGCGGCAGCAACGATATCGCGCGGCACCGACTCGGAATGCCGGGAGCGGCGAGATCGGAGCCGGGACCGGCGAGATCGGACGAGCCGGAAGCGATCCGGCCGATCGCCGCTTTCCGCCGCCTTGATTCCCCGCGGCCTTTGCGGGATAACCATGCGAGGACAACAACGAGCTCCTCGGAGGAGACCTGCCATGACCGCCGGACGCCGCACCCCTCGCCTTCTCATCGATCGCCGCGCCTTCATCGGCTCCGGAGTCGCCGCCGCGGGCCTCGCCGCCGCGGGGCCGTTCCGACGCGCCTTCGCGCAGGACGTGCGCGGCGCGAAGCCGACGCAGGCCGTCGAGACGGCCGCGGGCCGCGTGCAGGGCGTCGTGCTCGACGGCGGCGTGAACGCCTTCTACGGCGTCCCCTATGCCGCTTCGACGGCCGGCGCGAACCGCTTCATGCCGCCGCAAAAGCTCGAAGCGTGGACGGGTGTGCGCGCGGCGAACGCCGTCGGCCACCGCTCGCCGCAGGACTTCGAGGGCCCGATCTCCGAGGTCTACTCGCTGGATCGGCGCGAGCCGATGGGCGAAGACTGCTTGAACCTCAACGTATTCACGCCCGCCCTCGGCGCGGGCAACCGGCCCGTAATGGTGTGGCTGCACGGCGGCGGGTACTCGAGCGGCTCGGGCAACTGGCTGCTCTACGACGGCGCGCGCCTCGCGCGGAGCCAGGACGTCGTCGTCGTGCCGGTCACGCATCGGCTCAACGTGTTCGGGTATCTCTATCTCGCCGGGCTCGGCGGCGAAAAGTACGCGCAGTCGAGCAACGTCGGCATGCTCGACATCGTCGCGGCGCTCGAGTGGGTGCGCGACAACATCGCGAAGTTCGGCGGCGACCCCGGCAACGTCACGATCTTCGGGCAGTCGGGCGGCGGCGGTAAGGTCACGGCGCTCATGGGCATGCCGCCCGCGAAAGGCCTCTTCCACCGCGCGATCGCGATGAGCGGCGCCACGCTCCAGGGCGTTTCCAAGGACGCCGCGACCGAGACCGCGCAGAAGTTCATGGCCGCGGTCGGCGCGAAGACCGTCGACCAGATGCAGCAGATGGCGATGGAGAAGCTGCGCGACGTCATGGCGAGCGCGCAGGGCCTGCGGCTCTCCCCGGTAGAGGACGGCACGACGCTGCCCGCGGGTCCCTTCGCGCCGCGCGCGTCGGATCTCTCCGCCGACGTGCCGCTCATCGTGAGCACGGTCGCGCAGGAGGTGAACTTCTTCCCGACGACGCCGCTCGACCCCATGGACGACGCCGCGCTGCTCGCGAACGTCAAGCGTCAGACGGGCGCCGACGACGCGGCCGCGAAGGAGCTCATCGACGTCTACCGCTCCGGCCGGCCCAAGGCGCCGAACGAGGAGCTGTACCAGACGATCGCGTCCGACGCGGGATTCCGCCAGGGTCCGCTCACGGTCGCGCAGCGCAAGGCGGAGCAAGGCAAGGCGCCCGTCTACATGTACTACTTCACCTGGCAGTCGCCGGTGCGCGAAGGCAAGCTCCGCGCCTATCACACGCTCGACATCCCGTTCGCCTTCAACAACGTCGAGGTCGCCGCGTCGATGACGGGCGCCGGCAACGACCGCTACGCGCTCGCGACGAAGATGAGCTCCGCGTTCGCCGCGTTCGCCCGCACGGGCAACCCGGCGTGCGACGAGCTCCCGGCCTGGCCCGCGTTCGACATGACGCAGCGCGCGACGATGGTGCTCGACGACGACTGCCGCGTCGAGAACGATCCGCACAAGGCCGAGCGCCTCGCCATCGAGAAGGTGCGCGGCGGCCGCAACGGCGCCCGGCCGTCCTGACGAAAATTGGGGTCAGACCCCAATTTCGGGAGAAATGGGGTCAGAGCTGATTTTTTCGCAAAGCGCGCTCGGACGCGCGGCGGAAAATCGGCTTTGACCCCCATTGGCCGAGAATCGGCTTTGACGCCGATTTCTCAGAGCCCAAACACGCGCTTCGCGTTCCGCTCGTAGAAGTCCCTCTTCTCCTCGTCGCCGATCGGAAGCTCGTCCGTCACGCGGACCTCGTCGGGCACGTACTGGTACGGATAGTCCATCGCGTAGAGCACGCGGTCGAAACCTAGGACCTGCTGTGCATAGAGGATCACGGGCTCCCACGCCATGCCGCTCGTCGTCACGTAGACGTTCTCGCGCATGTAGTCGCTCGGCCGCTTCTCGAGCGGCGGCAGCTTCTCGTACCGCTTCGTGCGGACGCTGCGCCCATGGAAGAAGTCGATGCGGAAGAGCCAGTACGGGAGGCCCTCGCCGAGATGGCCGACGACGATGCGCAGCTTCGGGAAGCGGTCGAAGGCCCCGCTCACGATGATGCGCAAGAGGTGAAGGCCCGTCTCCACGGCGAAACCGAAGATGGCGCCGTCGAGGCCGCGCTCGAGAAAAGGCTCGATCATCTGCCTCGGCGGCGTCTGCGGATGGATATAGACCGGCACGCCGAGCGCCTCCGCTGCCTCGAAGATCGGCCAGAACTTCGCGTCGTCGAGATACTCGCCGTGCGTGTGCGAGTTGATGATCGCGCCCTTGAGGCCCAGCTTCGTCACGGCCCGCTCGAGCTCGCGCGCGGCGCGCGCCGGGTTCTGCGGCGCGACGGCCGCGAGGCCCGCGAGCCGGTCCGGATGGCGCGCGATTGCCTCGGCGAGCGCGTCGTTGTAGGTCTCGGCGAGGCCGACCGCCGTCGCCGCGTCGAAGATCTGCACGCCGGGGCCGGTCAGCGAGACAATCTGCCGTTCGATGCCCGTCGCGTCCATGTCCGCGATGCGCCGGGCGTCGAGATCCTGGAGCCTCTCGACGATCGCGTTCGTCGCGGGGCTGTCGTTGAACAGAAAGTAGCCCATGAGACTGCGGAAGCCCGGATCGTCGACGCTGCCGTCGCGGATCGCCTTCCTATAGCGCTCGATGAGATCCGGCGGCGCGTAGGCCTCCTCCGTCGCGATGCGTAGATACGGCTTTCCTGAATCGCTCATCGGTCCCTTCCGAGTGTGCTCGCACGAAAATGGGGTCAGACCCCAATTTCGGACTTCGCTGCCCAACTTAGACGCCTGCGAAAAATCGGCTCCGACCCCAATTTTCGTAAATCGGCTCTGACCCCATTTTTCGCGGCTATTGTAGACTGCTTGCCGACCCCGGCAATCCGAGGACCGCATGCCGATCGAGAGGATGGAGCACTACCTCGTGCTCAGCGACGACATCGACGAGACGAAGCGCTTCTATTGCGAGGCGCTCGGCATGCGCGAAGGCTTCCGGCCCGACCTGGGCTTTCCGGGCTATTGGCTCTATGTCGGCGAGACGCCGTGCATCCACGTCGCGGAATGGGAAACCTACGCCGTCTGGACGAAGAAGGTCGGCATCCCGATCTCGACACGTGCGCCCGTCACGGGGCCGCTCGATCACATCGCCTTCAACGCGACGGGCTACGACGAGCTCGCCGAGAGGCTCGACAAGCTCGGCGTCATCCTCGGCCGCAATCTGCTCGACGAGATCGGCCTGCGCCAGCTCTACATCCGCGACCCGAACGGTCTCGTCATCGAGCTCAACTTCAGAGAAGGCCGGCGCAGCCGAGCCGTTTGAAACCCGCGCGGCGAACGAAGCGCGCGCAGCACATCGAGGGGACCAAGCAAGTGAACAGAACGGACTACGGATTCGTCGGCGTCGGCCGCATGGGCGCGCTCATGGCACAGCGGCTGCTCGACGGCGGCTTCACGCTGACCGTCTACGACACGTCGGCCGCGGCCGTCGACAAGCTCGTCAAGGCCGGCGCGCAGGCGGCACGCTCTCCGGCCGAGGTCGGAGCGTGCGCCTCCACGCTCTTCCTGAGCCTGCCGACGCCCGACGTCGTGCGCACGGTCGCGCTCGGCGCCGGAGGCTTGCACGAGAGCGCCGGCAAGCTCGAGTACGTCTTCGATTGCTCGACCACGGGACCGGCCGTCGCGCGCGAGGTCGCGGCCGGCCTCGCCCCGAAGCGCATCACCTACGTCGACTGCCCCGTGAGCGGCGGGCTCGCCGGCGCGAAGAACGGCACGCTCGCGGTCATGGTCTCGGGCCCGAGGACGGCGTACGACCAGACCGCCCGCGCGCTCGAGCGCTTCGGCAAGCTCTTCTATGTCGGCGACAGCCCGGGGCTCGCGCACATCATGAAGCTCTGCAACAACATCCTCGCGGCCGCGGCCATCGTGCTGACGTCGGAGGCCATGGCGCTCGGCGTCAAGGCCGGCCTCGACGCGAAGCTCATGCTCGACATCATCAACGCCGGCAGCGGCCGGAACAGCGCGACGCAGGACAAGTTCCCGCGCTCCGTGCTGCCGCGCACCTTCGACTTCGGCTTCGCGACGGGGCTCTCCTACAAGGACGTCAAGCTCTGCATCCACGAGGCCGAGAACATGGGCGTGCCGATGGTCGCGGGCACGGCCGTGCTGCAGATGCTCGAGATCACGAAGGCCCGCTTCGGCGCGGACTCCGACTTCACCTCGATCGCGCGCGTCGTCGAGGAATGGGCCGGCGTCGAGATCAAGGGCAAGTGAGCTTGCTGTCCTCTCTCTTCTTTCTGTGCTAGTCCCTTCAGGAGATCAAAGAATGAACGACGAATTGTTCGAGCGCGGCCTCGCCGTCAGGAAGTCGGTGCTGGGCGCCGAGTACGTGGAAAAGTCGATCGCCTCCGCGGACGACTTCACGAAGCCGCTGCAGCGCCTCGTGACCGAATACTGCTGGGGCGCCGTTTGGGGCCGCGACGAGCTGCCGAAGAAGATCCGCAGCATCATCAATATCGCGCTGCTCAGCACGCTGAACCGCCCGCACGAGCTCAAGATCCACGTCAAAGGCGCGATCCGGAACGGCGTCACGAAAGAAGAGATCCGCGAGGTGCTGCTGCACGTCGGCATCTACTCCGGCATTCCGGCGGCCGTCGATTCCTTCCGCGTCGCGAAGGAAGCGCTCGCCGAGCTCGAGAAGGAAGGCGGCGCCAAGAAATAAGCGGAGCGGGAGGCGGAAAATTGGGGTCAGACCCCATTTTCCGAAAATCGGCTCCGACCCCACTTTTCGGCAAGGCGCGGCGTGCAGAAATACCCAATGCTCATCGACGGCGCGCGCGTCGATGCGGCCGGCGGCGAGTGGTTCGAGTCCTACAACCCCTACACCGGGCAGCCGTGGGCGCTGATTCCGCGCGGCACGGCCGAGGACGTGAACCGCGCCGTCGCCGCCGCGCGCCGAGCGTTCAAAAGCCGCGAGTGGCGCGGCTTGACGCCGACCGCGCGCGGCAAGCTGCTCTACGCGCTCGCGGACAAGATCGCCGCGCGCGCCGACGAGCTCGGCGCGATCGAGACGCGCGACAACGGCAAGCTCATCCTCGAGATGCGCGCGCAGACGCGCTATCTGCCCGAGTGGTTCCGCTACTTCGCCGGGCTCGCGGACAAGCTCGAAGGCCGCGTGATCCCGATCGATCGCCCCGGCATGTTCAACTTCACGCTCGAGGAGCCGCTCGGCGTCGTCGCGGGCGTCGTGCCGTGGAACTCGCCGCTCCTGCTCGCGGCCTGGAAGATGGCGCCGGCGCTCGCCGCCGGCAACACGTTCGTCTGGAAGCCTTCGGAGCACGCGTCGGTCTCGGCGCTCGAGCTCGCGCCTCTGCTCGAGGAGGCCGGGCTTCCGCCCGGCGTCGTCAACATCGTCACGGGCTTCGGCCACGAGATCGGCGAGGCGCTCGTCGGGCACCCGGACGTCGCGAAGGTCGCGTTCACGGGCGGCGACGCGACGGGCGTGCAGGTGTATCAGGCGGCCGCGCGCGGCCTCAAGCCCGTCACGATGGAGCTCGGCGGCAAGTCCGCGAACATCGTGTTCGCGGACGCCGACCTCGACAACGCCGTCAAAGGCGTCGTGTCCGGCATCTTCGCGGCCACGGGCCAGACCTGCGTCGCGGGCTCGCGCGCGCTGATCCATCGCTCGGTCCACGACGAGTTCGTCGAGCGTTTTCTCGCGCTCGCGCGGACGGCGCGCATGGGCGACCCGCTCGAGGAGACGACGCAGGTCGGCCCGATCACGACGCGGCCGCAGTACGAGAAGGTGCTGAGCTACATCGAGATCGCCAAGCAGCAGGGCGCGCGCTGCGTGCTCGGCGGCGGCCCGGCCTCGCGTCCCGAGTGCGGCACGGGGTGGTTCGTCGAGCCGACCGTGTTCACGGACGTGACCCCCGGCATGCGCATCGCGCAAGAAGAGGTCTTCGGCCCCGTGCTCTCGATCATGACGTTCGACGGCGACGACGAGGCCGTCGAGATCGCGAACGGCAGCGTCTACGGTCTCGCGGCCGGCGTCTGGACTGCCGACATGGCGCGCTCGATCAACATGGCGAAGCGCCTCGAGGCCGGCACGGTCTGGGTCAACACGTATCGCGTCTCGAGCCCGCTCTCGCCGTTCGGCGGCTACAAGCGCTCGGGCTTCGGCCGCGAAAGCGGCCTCAACGCGATCCGCGAGTACGTGCAGGAGAAGAGCGTCTGGATCGAGACGAGCGGCGCGCCCGTCCCGAATCCGTTCATCGTGCGCTGAGCGAAGCCTCGCGCTCGCGGCGGCTCACGCTTCGGCAGTCTCCGTCTCGACGCCCGCGTAGTACACCCACACGTTCTCGTCCGCCTTCAGGAGCTCGACGTACTTCGGGTGGATGAACAGCGACTCGCGCCCCGACTTGATCTCCGTGAGCACGCCGAGCTCCGCGAGCTGCTTGAGATAGACCGACGCCGTCTGGCGCTTCGCGAGACCGGCGGCGACCACGTTGCCGATGCGGCAGTAAGGCTGCTGAAACAGCAGCTCGACGAGCTCCCAGGTGTAGATCTTCGGAGCCTTGCGCTGCAGGTAATCGGCCGTGTGGCGCATGAGCTCGCGAATGGCCCTGATCTTGTCGGTCGTCCAGACGCTGCTGCTTTCGACGCACTCGAGCACATAGAGAATCCACGGGCCCCAGGCCTGCTTCGTCGTGACCTCGAGCAGCAGCCGGTAATAGTCCGCTTTGTGCCGAATGATGTACCGGCTCAGGTACAAGATCGGGGTGCCGAGGAGGCCCTGCTGAACGAGGTAGAGGATATTGAGCACGCGGCCCGTGCGCCCGTTGCCGTCCGGGAAGGGATGAATGGCTTCGAATTGGTAGTGCTGGATCGCGAGGCGAATCAGCGGATCGAGATCGCTTTCGGCGTTGACGAACCGCTGCCAGTTCTCGAGCTTCGCGCGGATGACGTCCCCGCCGACGGGCGGCGTGTAGACGACCTGCCCCGTCGCGTTGTTCTTGAGGTTCGTGCCCGGCTTCGCGCGCAGGTCGAGCTTCGTATCCTTGATCGTGCGGCACACCTCGACGGCCGCTTCGATCGAGAGCTTCCCGCTGCGCGCCTTGCGCGCACCTTCGAAAAGCGCTCTTCGGTAGCGCAGCGCCTCCTTGGTCGCGGCGTCCGCCCGGTCGTCCGGCACGTCGAGGTACTCGAGCAGCTTGTCCGTCGTGGTCACGACGTTCTCGATCTCCGAGCTCGCCTGCGCCTCGAGCAGCGGCAAGGCGTTCACGAGGACGCTCGCGTTCGGGATCAGCTCCGCCGCCTGCTTGAGGCCGGCGAGCGCGACCCTCGCCTTGATGCACTTCCGGAGGATCTCCGCGGTCTCGATGACGTCCGTCGGCGGCGGCAGATCCGGAAGGTCGTTGAACGGTACGGTCGGGTTGAACGGCATGTCGATCCCTCGCTCCGGACGGGCAGACGCGCAGCTGCGCGCCGCCACAGGTTAGTAAAGCTAGTGCGGACGCTGACTTATGTCTGATTCCTCAAGCAAGAAGCCATGTCGATTCGTTCGACACGCCTTCGCTACGTGTCGAAAAATTACACCTCTTTCGACATGTCTGCCTCAAATGTCGATGCCGTCGACGGGTCTTGCCGCGCGTGTCGACGGCGTCGACAGGTCTTCCCGCACGTGTCGACGGCGTCGACAGGTCGCCTCGTAGATGTCGAAGGCGTCGACACGTCTCCTCGCAAAGGTCGAAGGCGTCGACACGTCTCCTCGCAAAGGTCGACGGCGTCGACAGGTCTCTTCGCAAATGTCGACGCCGGAGGCCGAATTCGACCGATGCACCGAATACGTCGATCCCATCGACGCCAACACGGCGAACTGTCGATGGACCCGCCGATTTTCGACACGAGTGTAAGGCCCGCGGCAGAAGAGATTCAGCGAACCGGCTCCCACTCCCTTGGATAGGGAGCTCAGAATGGGTGGGCGCCAAGATAGCGCCGGCGGCGAGCGGAAGCGACGTCATGAGCGAACGGCCGGAGCGAAGACCCGACCCGCGTGGGAGCCGAGCGCTCGAGCCCGAGCTCGCCCGCTACGCCGCTTTCTTGCGCGCCGTCAATGTGCCGGGCCACGGGCGTGTGCTCGTGGAGCGTGCCTTCGGCGGCACCGCGACGAGCCGGAACTGGTCGACGGTCACACGTCTCGCGTCTCTCGGCTAGACGCTCGCCAAAGTCAGGGGCACAGGCCGCCGGCCGTCGATGTCCTCGACGCCGAGCCGCAGCGCGAGGTCGGCCGAGACGCACGCGGTGCCGCGGAGCGCACGCGCGAGTGCCGGATTCGAGTGCAGCGCCGCGGTCACGCGGCCCTGGAACCGCGGAGACTCCGAGTTCGAGAGATCCATGTGCTCCGCGTACTGCATGACCTTCTCGGTGCGGACCAACCCGGGGTAAAGAGAGACCGCGTCGATCCCCTTGTCCCGCAGCTCGAAGCTCATGTCCGCCGTGAGCTTGTCGGTCGCGGCCTTCGCAATGCCGTAGAGCGCGTTGCCGATGTGCTTCTGCGCCGGCCAGAACGAGATGTTCACGATGAGACCGCGCGCCTGCGGGAGCATGAGACGCGTTGCGAGCTGCGAGGCGACGAACGCCGCCCGCACTCCGGTCGTCATCATCGCGTCCCAGCGCCAGAGCGGCTGCTCCCAGAACGGGTCGAGCCACGTGAAGCGCCCGTTCTCGACCATGCGTTCGTACCCGCCCCACACGTTGTTGACGAGCACGTCGAGGGCGCCCGCCGCGGCGATCTCCTCGAAAAGGAGCGCGACTTCCGAATCGGCGCCGTGATCGACTCGGCGCGCCAGCGCCTCGCCGCCGAGCGCAGACGCGGCCTCCGCGGTCCTCTCGAGCGCTTCGACGTTCCGTCCCGTGAAGTAGACGCGAAAGCCCGCTTCGGCCAAGCCTTCGACGACGCCTTTGCCGACTCCCTGGCTTCCGCCCGTGACGAGTGCCGTGCGCATTGCTCCCCCCGTGCGTTCACCCTCCGGCCGGATGCTGAGCGGCGTCGCCGCACGCGTCAAGGCGCGCCTTTGGTGCGCGCCCCGGTCCGTGTCATCGTCAACGGTTTTACCTACCGCAGCACCATCGCGTCGATGGGAGGCAAGGCGTTCATTCCGTTCCGCAAGAGCCATCGGGACGCGGCGAAAGTCCGCGGCGACGAGACCGTCGACGTGCGCATCGAGCTCGATGCGGAAAAGCGCGAGGTCACGCCGCCCGACGACCTCGTCGAGGCGTTGAAGGGCGCACCGCCGGCATGGGATCGCTGGAAGGAGCTGAGCTTCACGCACCAGCGGGAGCACGCCGAAGCCGCGCTCGGCGCGAAGAAGCCCGAGACGCGCGCGCGGCGCATTCAAATCGTCGTGCGCGAGCTGAGCTCCCGCAAAGCCCAAGGCCCTCTGACGGCGGCAGCGACGGCAACGTCCGCGGCCCCGCTCGCTGTACGGTTTGGCCCGCCGTCGGCAAGTATGGGAACCTATGCGCACCGCGCTCGGCGATATCGCCGGCATCCACAGCATTGGAGATCCCTCGTGTCCTCGCAACGTTCCTCGGTCGACCCCGACGGCCTGCTCGAGTTTTCCGTGGTCTTCACGGACCGCTCCCTGAATCACATGTCATCGCGTTTTCAGCAAGTTATGCGCGATATCTCGGCGACGCTGAAGGAGACGTACGGCGCAGACGCCGTCGCGCTCGTGCCGGGCGGCGGGACGTTCGGCATGGAGGCGGTCGCTCGTCAATTCGCGACCGGCCGCAAGTGCCTCGTGATCCGGAACGGCTTCTTCAGCTACCGATGGAGCCAGATCTTCGATGCCGGCGGGATCCCTTCGGCCGAGACCGTGCTCAAGGCGCTGCCCGTCGAGCCGGGCCCGCACCCCGCCTTCGCGCCCCCCTCGCTCGCCGAGGTCGGCGCGACGATCCGCGCCGACGAGCCCGATCTCGTGTTCGCGCCGCACGTCGAGACGGCCTCGGGCATGCTGCTGCCCGACGACTACCTGCGCGGCGTCGCCGACGCGATCCACGAGGCCGGCGGCCTCTTCGTGCTCGACTGCATCGCCTCGGGCGCGCTCTGGGTCGACATGCGCGAGCTCGGCGTCGACGTCTTGATCAGCGCGCCGCAGAAGGGCTGGACCAGCTCGCCGTGCTGCGGGCTCGTCATGCTGGGTGCGCGCGCGCTCGAGCGGATCGAGCACACGAAGAGCACGAGCTTCGCCGCGGACTTGAAGCGCTGGCTCGAGGTCATGCGCGCCTACGAGAACGGCGGTCACGCGTACCACGCGACGATGCCGACCGACGCGATCGCGCGCTTCCGCGATGCGATGCTCGAGACGAAGGAGGACGGCCTCGGGCGCCTGCGCGCTCGGCAGATCGAGCTCGGCGAGCGCGTGCGCGCGCTCCTCGCGGACAAAGGTTTCAAGAGCGTCGCCGCAAAAGGCTTCGAGGCGCCGGGCGTCGTCGTCTGCTATACCGACGACGACGGCATCCGCACGGGCGCGAAGTTCGCCGCGCAGGGCCTCCAGACCGCGGCCGGCGTGCCGCTCATGGTCGGCGAGCCGAAGGACTTCAAGACGTTCCGCATCGGCCTCTTCGGCCTCGATAAGCTGCACGACGTCGACGGCACCGTCCGGAATCTCGAGAGGGCGCTCGACGCGATCGTGTAAGACGACAACAACGAAATCCGGCACGTGTCGGCGACGGCATGGGGGGAGATCGAATGAACGACGCGAGACGCTCGACCTTGTTCAGCTACGAGAACGGGCTCCTGCTGCTGCTCGGCTTTTCCTTCGGCGTCGCGTTCGTCGACCGCAACGCGGCGACGATCCTCGGGCCCTTCATCCGCATGGATCTCGGGCTCGACAACACCGAGCTCGCGCTGCTCGGCTCGGGCCTCGCATTGAGCTGGGCCGTCGGCGCATTCCTCGTCGCGCGCTGGTCCGACGCCGTCGGCCGGCGCAAGCCGTTTCTCGTCGCGTTTCTGCTGATCTTCTCGGCGTGCTCGTTCCTCTCGGGCTTCGCGCCGTCGTTCGGCGTCCTGCTCGCCTCGCGAGTCGTCATGGGCTTCGTCGAAGGCCCGTTCCTGCCCGTCTGCCTCGCGCTCATGATGGCGGAATCGTCCGAGCATCGGCGCGGCCTCAACGCCGGCGTCATGCAGAACCTGTTCGCCGCCCTGCTCGGCCAGAGCCTCGCGCCGATCGTGCTCGTGCCGCTCGCGCAGGCGTTCGATTGGCGCGCGGCGTTCTACGTCGCGGGCGTGCCGGGACTCCTCTGCGCGCTCGCGGTCGCGTGGTACGTGCGCGAGCCGGCCCGCGAGCCCGAGCCGGCCCGGGCGCCTCGAGCGTCCGCCGCGCCGGCCGCCGCGGCGCGGAGTTCGGGGCGCGCCGGCGTCGTCGCCATGCTCGCCTCGCGCAACATCCTGCTCTGCTCCGCGATCTCGGTCTGCATGGTCGCGTGGCTCATCATGGGCTGGACGTTCCTGCCGACCTACCTCGTCGAGAACCGAGCGCTCTCCCCTGCGACGATGCAGTGGATCATGTCGGCCCTCGGCATCTGCACGGCGATCTCGGGCTTCGGCGCCCCATGGCTCTCCGACCGCATCGGACGCAAGCCCGTCATGATCGCGTTCTGCTTCGCGGGCGCCGTCACGCCGCTCGCGACGCTCTACTTTCCAGGGGCCGTCGCCGTCATGACGGCCATCATGTTCATCGGCTGGCTGGGCACGGGTGCGTTCCCGCTCTTCATGGGCGTGATTCCCGGGGAGACGGTCTCGCGCGCGGAGGCCGCGACGGCGATGGGACTCATCGTCTGCGTCGGGGAGATCGCGGGCGGATTCGGCATCACGACGCTCGCGGGCAAGGTGGCGGATCTCACGAGCCTCGCCGCGCCGTTTCTCTTCATGGTCGGCTGCACGGCCGCGGCCGGCGTGCTTTGCCTCTTCCTCGAGGAGACGGCGCCCGCAAAGCGAAAAGCGCCGGCGGCGATGGAGCTTGCACAAGCGGCATGACGCGATAGGCGGCTCGACGAGCCTGATCGCTACGCTGCCTCGCTAGGAGCCGTGCACGGGCATGAGCGGCCATAGCCACGGCAGCAGCAGCATGACGAGCGTGAACGTCAGGGCCGCGAGCGGCAAGCCGACCTTGAGATAGTGCGAGAGCCGATATCCGCCGGGGCCCATGACCATGATGTGCGCCGGATGCGAGAGCGGGCTCACGAAGCTCGCGGACCCGGCCATCGCGACGGCCATCATGGCCGTCGTCGGCGCGACGCCGAGGTGCGCGCTCGCCGAGAGCACGATCGGCGACATGAGCACGACGAGCGGCGCCGACGGAATGATGAGATTCGCGAGCGCCGTGAAGACGTAGAGCCCGCCGATCGCCCACCACGGCCCGAGCGGCTCGAGCACGGCCATCGTGCGCTCGGCGAGGAAGCTCGCGGCGCCCGTCTCGTTCATCGCGGTGCCGAGCGGCAGTAGGCCCGCGATCACGAAGATCGCCCGCCAGTCGATGGCGCGATACGCGTCCTCCATCGTGATGCACCCGGTCACGATCATGAGCGTCGCGCCGACGAGCGCGGCGATGTAGATCGGCAGCCAGCCGAGCAGCACCGAGAGCACTACGCCGAGCATGATCGCGGCCGCAACCGGCGCTTTGCCGGAATCGACGGCGCGCTGCGTCAGCGGCGTCAGCATGAGGAAGTCCTGGTCGCGCTCGAGCATGCCGAGCCTCTCGCGCGGGCCGAGCAAGAGCAGCGCGTCGCCGAGCTGCAGCACGAGCTGATCGAGGTTCGCGCGGATCGCCTCGCCCTTGCGCCAGATCGCCGCGAGCTCGAGCCCGTAGCGCTCGCGGAAGTTCACGTCGCGCACGGCCTGCCCAACGAGGTTCGAGCGCGGATGCAGGGTCGCCTCGACCATGCCGAGCCGCTCGGAGCCCGGCACGTCCGCGGCGGGCCGGCCGTCGCGCTCGATCTCGAGCTCCTGAAGACCCCGCAGCACGTCGAGATCTTCCTCGCGCCCCTGGATCAGCAGCAGATCGCCGCCCCTGAGCACCTCTTCCGGACGCGGCATGATATGAAGCTCGCCCTCGCGAAAGATGCCGAGCAGCCGGAAATCGAAGGCGTCCGCGAAGCGGCTCCGCGAGGTCGGGGCGCCTGCGAGCGTCGACTCCCTCGGCACGCGCACGACGAACAGCCGCTCCTGCAGCCGATAGATCTCGCTGACCTCCTGCTCGCCGACCTTGCGCGGCGACGTGAAGTCGCGGCTGCGCTCCAGCTCCGCGACGGACTCGAGCGGCGTCTGCAGCAGCAGCACGTCGCCGGCCTTGAGCGGTACGCTCGAGAGATTCGCGCGGCGCACGGTCTCCCCGCGTCGGATCGCGAGCACGTTCGCCTTGTACCGCTGCCGGAAGACCGCATGATCGAGCAGCGTCGATTCGAGCGACGAGCCCTCGGCGACCGTGACCTCCATGAGCGCGATCTGACCCGCCATGAGACTCTGGAGGACGGGGGCCTCGCGCTCGATGACGAGCTCGCTCCACCGGTGGAACTCCTGAAGCCGGTCGAGCCGCCCCTGCACGAACAGCCGGTCGCCTCCCTGCAGCACCGTCTGCCGCGACGGCATGAGCTCGATCCTGCCGTGGCGCTCGAGGCCGAGCACGATGAGCCCCGCGCCCGAGCCGATCTTGCTGTCCGCGAGCGTCCTGCCGACGAGAATGGAGTCCGGCGCCACGCGCATCTCGAAGTTGCGCGCCTGCAACCCGTACTGCATGCGAAGGTTCCGCTGGCTGCGCCGCTGCGTCTGCCCTTCGGGACGCTTGCGCGGCAGCGCATGCCGGCCGATCAGCGTCATGAAGAGCGTGCCGGCCAAGAAGACCGGGATGCCGAGCGGCGCGAAGTCGAAGACGCCGAAACCTCCCGCGCCGGACTTCGCGAGCGCGTCGTCGATGAGCAGATTCGCGGGATTCGCGACCAGCGTCGTCAACGCGCCGAGCAGCGTGCCTTGGCTGAGCGGCATCAAGAGGCGCGAGGCCGGAATGCGCGTGCGGCGCGCGACGTCGACGACGACGGGCAGCATGAGGGCCGCGACGCCGACCTTGTTCATGACGAACGACAGCGACCCCGCCGTGAGCATGATGACGGCCGTGACGGGCAGCTCGCGCCGGCCGCCGAGGCGCAGGATCGTCTGCACGATGATGTTCGCGATGCCGGCGCGCGTCAGCGCGTCGCTCAAGATGAACATGGCCCAAACGGCGATGACGGCCCCGTTCGAGAAGCCGGCGACCGCCTCGATCGGGGTCACGAGCCCCGTGACGGCCAGCGCCGCGAGCACGAGCAGCGCGACGACGTCCATCCTGAGACGCGCGCTCAAGAAGAGAACCAGGGCGAGGAACAGGATGCCCAGAACGAGCGCGATGTCCGTCGTCAAAGCGGCTCGGCCGATTCTGTGCGCCGCCGGATTCGATTCGGCGGATGACGCTCGTAAGTGAAACGGATTGGGATCACGCGATTATCGCCCAATTCGGCCTCGGCCGGCGCAGAGTGTCCTGTCCGTTCCAAATTAATGCAAGCGCCGACCACGATTGAGAACGGATGTCGCTTTCGCGCGGCAAAGCGGGGCTCCGAGACGTGGCACATGAGTTGCACTCGCTCGAACCGGGCCGCGCCTACCGGGCGCACGCTCTTGTTCGGCAAATCCAACTATGAGGTGATCTAGTGAAACGGTATCTTTGCCTATTAGCCGTCGGCATCGGCGGCGTCGCGTTGGCTCAGCAGAGCCAACTCCCTCCGTTCGAGCAAGCGGACTCCAACAGCGACGGCCAGATCTCGCGCACCGAAGCCGCGCAGCTCGAGGGTCTCGACTTCGATCGCGCCGACACGAATCAGGACGGGCACCTGTCGCGCACCGAATACATGGCGGCCGCGCAGCAGGGCGGCGCCGGCGGCGCGCAACCGGGCCAGCCGGGCGCGGGACAGGGTGCGCAGCCGGGTCAGCCGGGCGCACAGCCGCCGTCCTCCGGCGCTCAGCCCGGCCAGCCGGGCCAGCCGGGCCAGAACCCGGGCGGCGTGCAGTAATACCGCAATCGAGGATGCAGTCAGGGCAGGCTCGCGCCTGCCCGCTGCATCCCTCCTTCTTTCTCGAGCCGGCCGATGAAGCGCGCGAAGTCCGCGCAAGCCTGCTCGAAGCTCGTCCCTTCCGTCGACGCAACGGTCTCGCGGCCGTGCACGACGCGGATCTGCGCGTCCAGATCGACGCGCTCCTCGCTCGGCCGCGTCTTCGCGATGCGGGCGGCCGACGCGCGCGCCGCGGCGATCGCTTCGTCCGTGCCCCGGTTGCTGACCTCGACGAGCGCGTCCGGCGAGAGC
>DASTSM010000159.1:0-10971 GCA_035760685.1 Gammaproteobacteria bacterium
GCGTCGAAGACGACGGCCATACGCTCGGGCTCGTACTCGTCGAGCAGCTTGTAGACCATGTTGAGCACGCCGAGCACGGCGCCCGTCGGCCGGCCGTCCTTCGTGCTGAGATCCGGGAGCGCGTGAAAGGCCCTGTAGAGATACGACGAGCCGTCCACGAGCACGAGCGGCTTTTTCGGCATGGCCTCCGTCATCGAGGGGCGTCGCCGCCGCGGTTGCCGCCGTCCTGCCCGGAGGGCGGAGCCTCATCGCCGTTGCCGTCGCCGTCGCCTTCGTTCTGCGGCGACGCAGGACGCCGGCCTTGCGAGGCCGGTCCCTGCTTCGACGGCAGCACGAGCGGCCCTTTCTGGCCGCACCCCGAGACGGACACCGCGGCCACCGCGAAGACGGCCGCGAGGACGGCCGACAGGAGCCTAGCCTTCATGGCTTGCGCACCTCACGCTCGTTGGCGTCGCCTCGCTCCGCGTCGAATTGTGCGCCGCCGCGTTGTCCGGCGTCCCGCTGTCCCCGCTGCCCCGCCTCGGCCTCCGCGGCGAGCTCCGCCGCGACGCGCCTATAAGCCTCGCGGAAGGGCAAGCCGTGCTCGACGACGAGCGCGTTCGCGCGCGCCGCGGCATGGATCTCGTCGGGGAGGTCGATGTTCTCGGGCCGGAAGCGCACGCCTTTCAAGGCGTGCGCCGTGATCTCGAGCGCGTCGGCCGCGAGATCGATGCTGCGGAAGAGCGGCCCCTTGAGGCGCTGTAGGTCGCGGTGGTATCCCGACGGCAGCTTCGCCGAGAGGCCGAGCGCCTCGACGAGCGCGCCCGTGATGGACGACTGCACCGCACGGAGCAGCTCGAAGACGTCGGGATTGCGCTTCTGCGGCATGATCGAGGAGCCCGTCGTCATCTCGGCCGGGAGCGCGACGTAGGCGAGCTGTGCCATGTAGAAGAGCAGGAGATCCGACGCGAGGCGCCCGAGGTCGCCCGCGAGCAGCGAGAGCTCGAAGATCACGGCGGCCTCGGCCTTGCCCCGGCTGAGCTGCACGGCCGTCACGGGCTCTTGCGTGCGCGCGAAGCCGAGCTCGCGGCGCGTCGCCTCGCGATCGAGCGGCAGGTTCGGCACGCCGTAGCCGGCCGCGGAGCCGAGCGGGTTCTGGTCGATTCGATGCAGCGTCCGGAGCAGGGCCTCGCGATCGTCGCGGAGCTCGGCCGCGAAGCCGCCGGCCCAGAGCGCTACGGAGCTCGGCATCGCGGGCTGCATATGCGTGAAGCCCGGGAGCGCGATGTGGCCTTGCGCGCTCGCGAGCGCGTCGAGCGCGCCGCCGACCTCGGCCGCGGCCCCGGCCAGAGCGTGGACGGCGTCGCGCAGGTAGAGGCGCAAGGCCGCGAGCACCTGATCGTTGCGCGAGCGGCCGAGATGCACTCGGCCGCCCGCCTCGCCGATGAGCCCGACGAGCCTCGCCTCGAGCGCGCTGTGCGCGTCTTCGTCCGCGAGCGCGATCGACCAGCGGCCCGCGGCGTGCGCGTCGCCGAGCTCGCGGAGCCCCTTGCAGATCGCAGCCGCGTCCTTCGCGTCGAGGAGCCCCTGAGCCTCGAGCATGCGCGCGTGCGCGATCGAGGCGCGCACGTCGTACTCGACGAGCCGCTCGTCGAGGCGGTGGTCCTCGCCGGCCGTGAACTCGAGGATGCGCTCGTCGAGCGGCAGGCCTTTGTCCCAGAGCCGTCTCATGCGCCGTGTGACTCGCCGTGCTGCTCTTCGGGGCGCAGGTGCTCGAGCCGGTCGACGACGAGCGTGCCCGTGCCTTCGGTCGTGAAGACCTCGAGCAGCAGGCTGTCGGGCAGCGAGTACGAGATCACGTGAACGCGCCGCACGCCCCCGGCGAGCGCGTGCTCGATCGAGGCGACCTTCGGCAGCATGCCGTCCGTGATCTTTCCCTCGCTCTTGAGCCGGCCGAGGCCCGCGCGATCGATGTAGGAGATCAGCGAGCGCGGATCGTCCTTCGACTCGAGGATGCCGGGCGCGCCCGTCGCGAGCATGAGCTTCTCGGCGCCGAGCGCGCAGGCGAGCGCGGCCGCGACCGTGTCGGCGTTGATGTTGAGCAGCGTGCCTTCATCGTCGGCCGAGAGCGAGCTCACGATCGGCACGAGGCCGTCGTCGAGCAGCTTGTGCACGACGTCGGCGTCGACGCGATCGATGTCGCCGACGAATCCGTAGTCGACGATCGCTCCGCTCGCGAGCGTCACGGGCGAGCGTTTGTGCGCACGCACGAGCCCGCCGTCAACGCCGCTGATGCCGACGGCCGGGAGCCCGATCGCGCGGCAGGCGGCCAGGATGCGAGTGTTGATCCGGCCGTTCAGCACCATCGTCGCGACGTCGAGCGTCGCCTCGTCGGTCACGCGCCGGCCTTCCACGATTCTGCTCGTGAGGCCGAGACGCTCGGCGAGCTGCGTGGACTGCGGGCCTCCGCCGTGGACGAGCACGACCCTGATGCCGACCTGGTGCAGGATGCCGATCTGCTCGACGAGCGCGCGCGTCGCCTCGGGCGAGGTGAACGCTTCGCCGCCGGCCTTGAGCACGAAGACCTTGCCTTTGTACATGCGGATGTAAGGCACCGCGTGCCGCAACGCGGTCGCGGGCGTTGCCCTTTCGTTTCCGGTCAAACGCGCCATCGAGCTCATCCCTTCAACATTCGGTAAAGCACGGCCATCTGCACGAGCATTCGGTTCCGGGCCTCCCGGATCACGACGCTGCGCGGGCCGTCGAGGACGCGGTCGGCGACGACGACGCCGCGCCGCACGGGCAGGCAGTGCATGAAGCGGCAATCGTCCGCCGCGTTCGCGAACCAGGGCTCGTCGACGCACCAGGAGACGAGCTGCTCGCGCAGCTTCTGATCGCCGAGCCGATCCGTGTAGTGCCGCGTCGACGACCAGGACTTCGCATAGATGATCTTCGCGCCTTCCATGGCCTCGCGCCGGTCCGCCGTTTCCGTGACGCGCCCGCCCGAACGCTCCGCGGCGGCGCGCGCCCGGTCCATGATCGGCCTCGGCAGCTCGAAGCCGTCGGGTCTGAGCACGACGACGTCCATGCCGCGCATCGCGGCCATGTGCACGGCCGCGGCCGGGACCGCGAGCGGCAGCGCTTTCGGATGATAGGCCCACGAGAGCACGAAGCGGCCGCGGCGCGGAACGCCGAGGTCGTCCATCGTCTTCCAGTCCGCAAGGCTTTGACACGGATGGTTGATGGCCGACTCCATGTTGATCCACGGCTTGTCGCCCGCGAGCCCCGTGAGCTCGTGAAACTCGCGGTCCGCGAGATCGTCCTCGAGGCTCAGGCGCTTCGCGAACGCCCTGACGCCTAGCGCGTCGCCGTACGACGCGATGACGGGCACCGCCTCGCGGATGTGCTCGGCCGCGGCGCCGTCCATGACGATGCCGTGCCGCGTCTCGAGCCCGTGGATCGACATGTCGGGCGAGATCACGAAGGCGCCGCCGCCCAAGCGGATCATCGCGGCCTGAAACGACGCGAGCGTGCGCAGCGACGGGTTCAGGAAGAGCAGGGACAGGACCTTGCCCTCGAGCGCGCGAGGCTCCGGCTGCCGATCGAGCCTCCCGGCGAGCTCGAGCAGCCCGCCGATCTCGTCGTGGGAGAAATCCGCGAGATCGTCAAAGTGCTGCATGGCCGATCTCCTCCAGTGCGCCCGCGAGCCGCTTCACGTGCTCGGCCTCGAGAATCAGCGGCGGCAAGAGCCGGAGCACGTGCTTGTCCGTGCTCGTGCCCGCCAAGATGTCGCGCTCGAGCAGCGCGTCGCGCACCTTCGCGGCCGGCGGCTCGGTGCGGAGCCCGAGCAGGAAGCCGGCCCCGCGCACGCTCTTGACGGGGCCGACGACGCAGGTCTGGCGGATCAGCGCGGAAAGCTCGCGCACGCGCGGCAGGAGCCGCTCCTGCTCGATTGCGTCGATGACGGCGATGATGCCGGCGCACGCCATCGGATTGCCGCCGAACGTCGTGCCGAGCTCGCCGGGCTTGAGCTCGGCGGCGATCGTTGGCGTCATGATGACGGCGCCGCACGGGAATCCGCCCGCGAGTCCCTTCGCGGTCGTCAGCAGGTCGGGCTGGACGCGAAAGAGATCCGCGCCGAAAGGCTCGCCGAGCCGGCCCATGCCGGTCTGCACCTCGTCGAGGATCAAGAGCGCGTCGTTGCGGTCGCACGCCTGCCGCGCCGAGCGCAGGAACTCCGTGCTCAAGTCGAAGGCGCCCGCGAGACCCTGCACGGGCTCGACGATGACGGCCGCGGTGCGATCGTCGACGGCCGCGTGCAGCGCCGCGATGTCGTTGCGCGGCACGAATGCGACGTCCATCGGCGGGCGCGGAAAGCCGTACCAGGACTTCAGCGAGCCCCAGGTCACGGCCGCGGCCGCCGCCGTGCGGCCGTGGAAGCCGTGCTCGACCGCGACGATCTTCTTGCGGCCCGTGAGCTTCAGCGCGATGCGCAGCGCGTTCTCGTTGGCCTCCGCGCCGCTGTTGACGAGGAAGACGCGATCGAGCCCGCGCGGCGAGAACTCGGCGAGCTTGCGCGCGGCCTCGTCGCGAACCTTGAGCGGCAGCACGTTGCTCTGGAAATGAAGCTTCCCGGCTTGCGCCGCGAGCGCCTCCGTGAGCTTCGGGTGGCCGTAGCCGAGCAGCGCGACCGCATGGCCGCCGTAGAAATCGAGCACGCGGCGCCCCGACTCGTCCTCGAGCCACACGCCGTGTCCCGACACGGGCTCGAACGGCAAGGTCGGATACACCTCGTCGAGATAGGCATGGCCGAGCCGCGTCGCGCTCATCACAGCCACCCCGCCGCCCCCGCGGTCAAGCCCTCCGATTCCGGAAAGCCTAGCAGTCGATTCGCCCATTGCATGCTGCCTCCCGCAGCGCCTTTGATGAGATTGTCGAGGATCGAGTAGACGACGATCGTGTCGCCGTCGACCGTCGCCGACAGCGCTGCATAATTGCTCCCGACGATGTCCTTGAGGCGCGGCGGCGAGCCGCCGACGCGCACGAACGTCTTGCCGCGATAGAACTCGGTCAGCGCTTCGATCGCGTCCGCCGTCTTCAGGCGGCCGTCGTGCCGCGCGAAGATCGTCGTATGGATGCCGCGCGTGAACGGCCCGGAATGCGGCACGAAGTGAAGCTGCACGCTTCGGCCCGTCGTGGCCTGCACGAGGCTCCTGACCTCCGGATCGTGCCGGTGCGCGAGCGCCTGATACGCGAACAGGTTGTTGTGGCGCATCGGATGATGCGTCGTATCGCGAGGCGTGCGGCCCGCGCCCGTGCTGCCCGTCACGGCGCTCACGAAGAATTCGCCCGCCGCGAGCTCCATGGCCGCGAGCGGCACCATCGCGAGCAGCATGCCCGTCGCGAAGCAGCCGGGATGGGCGGCGTGCGGGGCGTCGATCGACGCGAGATGCTCCGGCACCGCGCAGCGAAACTCCTTGAGCCGCTCGGGCGCCGCATGCGGATGGCCGTATACGCGCGCGAAGCCTTCCGGGTCCGCGAAGCGGAAGTCCGCCGAGGAGTCGACGACGGTCAAGGCGACGCCGGCGGCCTCGCCCGCCGCGAGCAGCTGGTCGACGATCTGCGCCGATGCGCCGTGCGGCGCGGCCGAGAGCACGAGCCAGCGCGGCGCTTCGCCGAGCCGCTCGATGACGGCGTCGAGCGAGACGAAACGCTGCTCGGGATAGTTCGGCTCGAGATGCGGGAACGAAGCCGCGATCGGCTCTCCCGCCTGGCTCGTCGATACCGCGCCGCCGAGCTCGAGCCGCGGATGCTGCGCGATGAGGCGCAGGAATTCGCCGGCCACGAAGCCCGAGCCGCCGAGCACGATGACGGGAAGCGGTTCGCTCATTGCGACGCCTTCGCGAGCCGCGCCCTGAGCCCGATGTGATCGAGCAGCAGATCGCCGAGCTCCGCGCCCTGCGACAGCGCGTTGAACGCCGGGACGTTCGTGCGCTGCCGGATGATGTCGATGCCGACCTGATTGTCCGTGGCCGGTCCCGTCACGACCGTCGGCTCGATGCCGAACTCCTCCTCGAGCAGCTTGACGCCGCCCCAGGCCGCGACCGGGTCGTTGGCCGACAGCACGACCGCGCTCAGGCACTTGCGGATCTCGTCGTCGTGCAGGATAGCCTCGACGCCGTACGCGCCGAGCAGCCCGTCGCCGAGCTCGAAGACGATGACGTCGGGACGCGCCTGCGCGACGACCGACAGGAGATTGCGGGTCAGCGCGGGCGCGTTCTTCGACGTCGTCGCGACGATGCCGAGATCCGAGAAGATCGCCGTGTTGCGGGCGCCGGCGTCCTCCATCGCGAGGACGTCGCGGCGCAGCGCGACGCCCGTCGCCTTGAACGCGTCGACGACGAGGCCGGTGTGCGTGAAGCGGCTCACGACGGCGCAGGCGGCGGCTGTCTTCCCGGAGTTCATGCAGGTGCCCGCGAGCGCGACGACGGGAATGCCGTTGAGGCGCACGGGAACGTCGTCGGCGATCCGGTGCTCGCCGACCCGCGCGGGCACGCCCACGCGCTGCCCGAGATAGGGAAAGTCGAGCACGACGCCGAGCACGCGGCAGTCGAACGGCTGGCCGTGCGTCGGATTGATCGAGTCGCAGATGCCGAGCACGCCGCCGAGGTTCAGGAGCTGCACGACGTCGCCGGGCTTCAAGCTCTCGGGCAGGTGGCCCGAGTAGCCGAACAGCGCCTTGCGATGCCCGAGGGCGCCCACGATGACGTCGCCGCGTTTGACCTGCGCCATGCGCCCGCTCACGAGCTCGAGCGTGTTGTAGGTCGACTTGCTGTTCAGCACCTCGACGGCGACCAGCACGCCTTCGTCGCACGGAATGTCGGCGCTGATGCGCACCTCGTGCGAGAGGTCGTTCGCGATCGCGACGGAAGCCACCTTGTCAACGACTATCGAGCGCATGTCATCGTCCTCCGGCCCGCGTGTAGAGCATGCCCGGCAGAGACAGGATGCGCGAGAAGCCGAGGGCGTCCGCGCTGGTCCACTCGCCGGCCGATTCGCCGTACTTGCCTCGGCTCGCCGCCATGAGCGAATGCGGCGACTCGACGCCCGTCACGAACAAGTTGCCGGGGCGCAGCAGGCAATGCACGGTGCCCGTCACGCGCGCCTGCGACGACTCGAGCAGGGCCTCGAGGTCGCGCGCGGCGGGATCGAGCTGCTTGCCTTCGTGAACGAGGTCGCCGTAGATCTGGCCGAGCGGCTCCTTGATGCGCGCCTGCAGCCCCGTCAGTGTGAGCTTCTCGAGCTCGCGATGGCAGCTCAAGAGAATGTCGGCCGCGGGCGCCTCGAACGCGACGCGGCCCTTCGTGCCGATGATCGTGTCGCCGAGATGAATGCCGCGGCCGAGCGCGAAGCGGCTGCCGGCGGCCTCGAGCCGCTCGACGAGCGCGACGGGCTTCAAGCCCTCGCCGTCGACGGCGACGGGCACGCCGCGCTCGAACGCGACGTCGAGCCGTCGCGGCGGCTCGGCGCGCTCGAACGCGCCGCTGCTCAAGACCCAGGCGGATTCCGGAATCGCGCCCTGCGACGTCAGGGTCTCCGTGCCGCCGATCGTGACGCCCCAGAGGCCGCGGTTGATCGAATAGGCCGAGCCCCGCTGCGGGACGGGCAGGCCCCGCTGCTCGAGGTAGGCGACTTGATCGGCGCGGGCCCAGGCGTGATCTCGCACCGGCGCGAGCACCTCGAGCTCGGGCGCGAGCGTCTTCAAGATGATCTCGAAGCGGACCTGGTCGTTGCCGGCGGCCGTGCAGCCGTGGGCGACCGTGGCCGCGCCGAGCCGCTTCGCGAGCTCGGCGAGGTGCTTCGCCTGCACGCCGCGCTCGGCGCCGACGCAGAGCGGGTAGAGCTGGCCGCGCCGCACGTTGCCCATGATCAGGTACTTCAGGACGCGGTCGAAGAACTCGTCGCGGGCCTCGATGAGCACGTGGCGCGCGGCTCCGAGCGCGAGGGCGTGCCGCTCGAGACGCTCGGTCGCGGCCGCGTCGAGCCCGCCCGTGTTCACGGTGACCGTGACGACGGGACGGCCGTAAGTCTCTTTGAGCCACGGCACGCAGAACGACGTGTCGAGGCCGCCGGAGAAGGCGAGAACGATGGGGTTGTCGGCGTGTTCAGTCATGGGTCGGTGCCTTCTTGAGATTCTGGCGCAGGCGCGCGCGGAGGCGCCGCTGCTCATTCGAGTTCGCCGTCGCGACGAAGATGGTGTCGTCGCCGGAGAGCGTGCCGACGACCTCGGGCCATTCGATGCGGTCGAGCGTCACGGCGACGCGCTGCGCCGCGCCGACGGCCGTCGACACGACGAGCAGGTTCGGTCCGGCCACGCGGATGTCGCGCACGAGGTCCGCGACGAGGTGCAGCGCTTCGACGTTGCTGTCCTCCGAGCGTTCCGGCAGGCTGTACCGGTTCTTGAGCTTCACGGCGCCGAGGTCCCGCAGGTCGCGGCTCACGCTCGATTGCGTCGCTACGAAACCCTCCGCCCGCAGCAGCGCCACGAGGTCGGCTTGCCGATCGATCTCGTGCTGCTCGAGCAGACGCGCAATGGCGCGCCGGCGCTCGTACTGTTGCTGGATAGCGCTCGGCATGGCGGGCAGGGATGAATAAAATTGCGCATATGTTACAGCGTATGTGCAATTTCGCAAGTGCTTTTCTTGGCTTTTTTCTCGCGGCCGGCGAGCCGAGCTTTGCGGCGATCGCGGAGCGGAGGCGACTAGAGAGCGGAGGCGACTCATGGAGAACGACGTGAACACGACTGTCTTGCCTTGCGTCGAGAGGACCGTCGGCGGCGAGCCGCGCTTCAGCGTGATCTGGCTCCACGGCCTCGGCGCCGACGGCCACGATTTCGAGCCGATCGTCGACGAGCTCGGTCTCGACGGCGGCTATCGATTCGTATTCCCGCACGCGCCCGTCCGTCCCGTCACGCTGAACGGCGGCTTACCTATGCGGGCGTGGTTCGACGTCTTTTCGCTCGATCGAAACCTACGCGAAGACGAGGCGGGAATTCGCGAGAGCGCGCGCGCCATCGGCGCTCTGATCGATGCGGAGGTGCTCCGCGGCGTTCCCGCGCGCCGGATCGTGCTCGCGGGGTTCTCGCAAGGCGGAGCCATGGCGCTGCATGTCGCCTTGCGCGAGACGCGCGCGCTCGCCGGCGTGCTCGCGCTGTCTTGCTTTCTGCCGCTCGCTTCCGCGTTGCATCGGGAGAAGCAGGCCGCGAACGCGGCGCTGCCGATCTTCATGGCCCACGGCGTTGCCGATCCCGTCGTCCCGATCCGTTTCGCCGAGGCGAGCAAGGCCGTGCTCGAGGCCGAGGGCTATCGCGTCGAATGGAAGACCTATCCCATGGGGCACAGCGTGTGCGCGGTCGAGATCGCCGATATCGCCGCATGGCTCCGAAATCGCTACGAGAGCTCGGTCGGCGCTTGACCTCTCGGTCGGGACGTGCCCTCGCGCCGCCGCGGCGAGTGGCCCGGCCGCCCCTCCTGACTCGGGGCGCGTGGCCCGGCCGCCGCTCCTGACTCGGGGCGGGTGGTCCGGCCGCCCCTCGTGCGGCGGCGTGACCGTCAGCGACGCGGCTCGATCCCGAACTCGTAGCCGCTCTCGCCCGCGGGCCGGCCCGCCGCGTCGAAACGGCGCTCGCGGAAGCGGACGCGCCCGCCCGCATCGACGAGGACGACGGTCGAGCAGCGCGTGCCCCACGCGGCATCGAGTTGAAAGAGCGCCGAGCGCCTCATGTCCGCGTCGGAGACCCGAGGTTCGCGCGCGCCCTCGGCGAGCAGCGCGAACAGGGCTTCCATCGGCTCCGGCTCCTCGAGCACTTGCAGGACGCCGTCGCGCGCCCGCGCGATCTTCGGCCATGGATCGCCGGGCAGCGTGTTGCTGAAGGCATGGACGCCATATCCGAGCGAACGCGAGGGCGCCCGATTGCTCGCGTAGCCAAGCTCCGCGCCGTCGTAGAGCAGCAAGTTGAATGGGCGGTAGAGATGCGCTTCCGCCTCGAGCGCGGCGAGAGAGCCGTCTACGCCCCGAGTGTCGGCCAAGAAGCTCGCCACGAGCAGGCCGCGGGAGCGCGGCGCGCGCTTCTGCCCCTTCGCGCGGTCGGGCGGGGCGCTCGCTGCCGGCGCAGGCGTCGCGCGGGCCGCCGCTGCGCCGCTCGCATCCCGGAGGTTAGTGACCGCGGCGAGCCGGCCGCCGCGATCGACGCCGAGCCAGGTGCCGCCGGCCTCGAGGTCGCGGCCTGCGAGGATCGGCGGCCGATCGGGCCACCACGCGGCCGCCGCGCTCGGGCGTGCATGGCTTTCGTCGCGGTTGGCCGCGACGATGAGCGGATACCGGGCCGAGGCTCGGAAACCGATCGCAATCAAGCACATCTCGTCTCCGCCGCTCCGGTCTCACCCGGCCCGTTCGTGTCGCCGGCAAAGGTCGCGCACGCCGGGCAGACCGCCTTCGGCAGCGCGAGCAGGTCGTAGACATAGCCGAGCGAGCAGACGTGGCACCGCGCGATGCTGAGCTCGTCGCCGCGTTGCATACATAGGGCCAAGTTCCACCCCCATTCGAAGGAGAGGCTCGCCCGCGGGACGAGCAGCTGATGCGTCTCGTAGCACTCGCATAGACGATGACCCAGCTCGATATTGCCTTTCCACTCGGGCCGCCGCTCCCCTCTCGGCGTCAGGAGGCCGTTCGCGAGCAAGAGGTTCGCGAAGACCCCCGTTTCGAGCGCTCGCTGCGGCGTCTTGACGAGCGGCGCGACCTGGCTCGGCGAGCGGCCGCGCCGCCGGCGCACGGGCTCCTCGCCGAACTTGAAGTAAGAGGTGTACAGCTTGCGAATCCTGTCATCGCTGAGACCGGTCCAGTACCGAATGGTGCCGGTACGTGCCTCGTGGCCGATCATTCTGAGCGCGAGCTCGAACCTCAAGCGCTCGGTTCGATATCGATGGTCCGTCG
>DASTSM010000160.1:0-3865 GCA_035760685.1 Gammaproteobacteria bacterium
TCGCAAAGCGCAACCACGCCGACTTCCGCTCGGCCGGTGTCAACGTCGTCAATCCATTTGAGGGCCCGCCCGACTAAAGGTGCAGCGTCGCGGGAGGATTTCGGGCTCGAGGAAACCCGCGACATGCGCCAAGACTTTCGCCGCTCGGACGGCGGTACGGCTCATGACGACGGGGCCGCCGTCATCGTCCGGGCGCGTATGGAAAGCGGAGGCCCTCGTAGTACTCGAGCGACTCCTGCGGCTCCGCGACGCCCGGCGGCAGAGCGAGACCTGAGCGCGACTTGAAATACGCGACGCAGGCGTCGCGCCACCATTGCGCCTCGCGCGCCTGGATCTCGAGCAACTGCGTCGTCTTCGCGAAGCGCTCGGCGTCGACGAACGGCGCGAGCTTCGCCCAGTCCGCCTGCATGGCCTTGACCTCGGCGACGCCGCGATCGTAGTGAGCGAGCAGCTCTTCCCAGAGCGTCCGTCCGGAGCGCATCCGGTAGTCCCACGGCAGGCGGTGAAACCAGAGCAGGTACTCGTCGGGGACCGTCCGAAGGCTCGCGAACCGGCTCGCGACGGGCGGCGCATACTGCGCGACGGCGTTGCTGCCGGTGGCCGTGCGGTCGAAGCCGATGCCGTCCGAGTCCGCGCGATGGTAGTAAAAGGGATTCCATTCCGCGCGCTCGAGGTCGTCCACCCAAGGGGCGGGGCCGTAGTGGTGCCCGGTGCCCATTAGATGGGCGAGACCGAGCGGAGTCATGTAGTCGACGACGGCCTCGCGCGAGCGCAGCATCATCTTGAGCGCACCGTCCACGAACCTCGGATCGCTCGAGAACGTCATCCGCAGCCACTCCGCGGCGATGTCGCGGGCGGAGAGCTCCGGGTCCCAGGCCAGGCGGCCGAACGCATACCAGTTCGCCTGGGCGAACGGCGCACCGGTCCAATCACGCGCCGCACCGATGTTCGACACGCCGGCGATCGCCGTCCGCTTCCGATCGAAAAGGCTGCCGTCGACGACCTTCGCAACCGTCGAGCCCGCACCCTTCGCATACGTGTCGGCGTCGAGCGCTTCTTCGAACAGCACGCCGAGATAGGCCAGGTGCGTCGAGAAGCCGAGATACTCCTGCGTGATTTGCAGCTCGATCGCGAGCGGCGTGTGCGGCATTGCGCCGAACAACGGGTGGAACGGCTCGCGAGGCTGGAAGTCGAGCGGCCCGTTCTTGACCTGCAGGATCACGTTGTCGGCGAACCGGCCGTCGAGCGGGACGAACTCTTCGTAGGCCTGCTTGACGCGGTCCTCGGAGCTGTTGGGCGCGTAGACGAACGCTCGCCAGAACACGACGCCGCCGTGCGGCGCCAGCGCCTCCGCGAGCATGTTCGCGCCGTCGGCGTGCGTTCGGCCGTAGCGCCCGGGTCCCGGCTGACCTTCCGAGTCGGCTTTGACGAGGAATCCGCCGAAGTCCGGGATCCGCGCGTAGATCTCGTCTGCCTTCGCTTTCCACCACCGGCGCACGGCCGGATCGAGCGGATCCGCCGTGGCAAGGCCGCCGATGTCGATCGGCGAGCTGAACCGCACCGACAGGTAGACGCGGATGCCGTACGGACGCAGCACATCGGCGAGCGCCGCCGCTTTCGCGAGATAGCGGCCGGTGAGGATCTCGGGCTGCGCGTTCACGTTGTTCAGCACGGCGCCGTTGATGCCGATCGAGGCGTTCGCGCGGGCGTAATCGGTGTAGCGCGGATCGAGGTACTCGGGCAGGCGCCACCAATCCCAGATGGAGCCGCCCGCGTAGCCGCGCTCGACCGAGCCGTCGAGGTTGTCCCAGTGGTTCAACAGGCGCAGCGCGATTCGCGGCGAGCTCGCGGTATCGAGCGCGGCGAGGTCGGTCCCCGTCTGCGCGAGGCGTAACCAGGCGAAGGCGCCGTAGAGCACGCCGACGTCCTCGTTCGCGGCGATGACCGTGACGCGGTGCCCGTCGAGCGTGAGCGTCCGCAGCAGATAGCCCTCGGAGCCGAGCGGCTCGAGCGGCAGCGCGAGACGGGCGATCAGCGCGGAGTTTCGCGGCGTGCCGATCACGACGCTGCCGTCCGTCACCGTTTGCGTGACGGGCGCGCTCTTCGCAGTCAGCCCGGCGATGCCCTTCTCGAGCTCGGCGGCGGCGGCCCGGATCGTCGCCGACGCTTCCGGCGGCGCGACGATGCCGGCCGCGACTCGGCTGACCGCCGCGCGGCGCTCGGGGGCAAGCGGCGCGTAGCGCAGCCAGAGCTCGTAGCCGTCCTCGGCGTGCGAAGCGGGCGCCATTGCGGCAAGGCATAGGAGCGCGGCGACGGCGAGGAGAAAGCGGTGCGCCGCACGGGGTCGTTCATTCACCGGAAGCTCCGAGGCACGGCGGCCCGATGCCGCTGGGAGGATTGTTGCATAGAGGCGTACACTTCGACGCATGTCATTGCTCGGACGCGGTACGAGGGCATGGTGTTTCGCGGCGGTCGCGGCGGCGGTTTCGTTCGCCGGCCCGCGGCTCGCGCAGGCGGCACCGACCGCGCCCGCGACCACGGTGCCGCAACCCCGTACGGATCCGAACTCCGCGCTCGCGCACGCCGACCTCGTCCGCAAAGCCGGCGCCGGCGTCATCGACGTCTATTTCATCGGCGACTCGATCACGCGGCGCTGGGGCGCGCTCGACTACCCGGAGCTGCTCGCGAGCTTCAAGCGCAGTTTCTTCGGCTGGAACGCCGCGGATTTCGCCTGGGGCGGCGACCGCACGCAGAACATCCTCTGGCGGCTCGACCATGGCGAGCTCCCCAGGGTCGCGCCGAAAGTCTTCGTGGTGCAGGCCGGGACGAACAACTTGGGCGATTTCGATTCGGCCGAGGAGCGCGTTGCGGCGGTCGCAGCCGGCATCGAGGCCATCGTCGAACGGTGCCGGCGTTACACACCGGATGCCCTCGTCGTGCTGACCGCCGTGTTTCCGCGCCGCGATAAGCCCGAATTGAACGCGAGCATCGCGGCCATCAACGAGAAGCTTGCGGCCTATGCCGACGGCGAGCACGTTCGCTATCTCAGCATCAACGACCGGCTCGTGGACTCGCGGGGGCAGTTACGGGAGGAGTTGTCGAAGGACGGACTGCATCCCTCGCTCGCCGCGTATCAAATCTGGGCCGACGCTCTGCGGCCGATCCTCACCGAGCGGCTCGGCCCGCCGGCCGATCGTGATGCGGCGCCGGCGCCCACGGGGGATCCCGCGGCGAAATAGTCGTCACGGACCTCCCGTACCCGCGTAATCCCGAAGGCGATCCCCGCGGTCACGCCGCCGGTTGTGACCGGCGATCCCGCTCGATCCCTGCAGAACGCTTTGGCACACACGGTAGCCGGCACGAGGCTCGCGCACGCCGGGGCGGCCCTGCTCGGCGCTCGAGTAAGGCTCGCTAACAAACCCCTCCGCGGAGGGGTGGCGGCACGTTGACTCGAGCGCATCGGGACAGAGCGCATCGGGACAGAGGGCCTCGGGACCGACCTCGCCCGCCCTCTCGTCCATGAAGTCGTCCACGACGTCGTCCACCATGTCCTCGCGCCGATATCCGGAGCGCGGAATCACGCGCCCGTCGCGCCGCAGAAACTCGAGCCGTCCTCGGCACCGGCGGATGCTGAAACCGCCCTCGTGCAGCAACCGATGATGGAACGAGCACAGCAGCGTGAGATTTTTCGGCTCGGTCTTGCCGCCCTCCGCCCACGCACGCACGTGATGCGCCTCGACGTAGTGCTTTCGATGGCATCCCGGGAACGTGCAGCCGCGGTCCCGCGTCCAGAGCAGGCGCTTGAGCACAGTCGAGACGACCCGGCGCTTGCGCCCGAGCGCGAGCGGCGTGCCTTCCGCGTCCT
>DASTSM010000161.1:0-9801 GCA_035760685.1 Gammaproteobacteria bacterium
AAACGCGTCCGAGTTCTCGTTCGCAGCGCCGCGCGGCCCGGGGGGCGGCGGTGCGGCGCCGGGGCGGGCGCCGTCTGGAAACGCGGCGGCTGGACAGGCAGGACCCGGAAACGGCGCGGCGGGACGAGGCGGACCCGGAAACGGCGCGGCGGGACGGGGTGGGCCCGGCAGCGGCGCGGCCGGACGCCAAGCCGGAGGCGGGCCTGCGGCGGCCGCGAACGGATCGGACCGCCTTTTCTGGACGGCGCGGCGCGTCGCCGAGTACGAGCGCGCGGCCGGACGGAACGGCTACGTCTACTGGTTCACGCAGAAGTCGCCGGCGCCCGAAGGGAAGGAGCCTTCCTTGCCCGTGCATGCGTCCGAGGTCAAGTACGTCTTCGACAACCTCGGCCAGCAGCCGCTCTTCCCCGATGCCAGCGACGCGAAGCTCGCCGCGGCGTCGCAGGCGGATCAGCGGCTCGCCGATACGATAGCGTCCTATTGGGTCAACTTCGCGCGGACCGGCAACCCCAACGGGAAGGGCCTGCCGGAGTGGCCGGCCCACTCGGGTCTCGATTCGGTGAACGCGGCGATCCTCGACGCGAACCCCGCTTCGGAAAAGCTGCCGACGCTCGAGCAGATGAAGTCGTACGACGCGGAGCTTCAGCAGCAGCTCGAGCCGCTGCTCAAACAGTAGGCCGCGGCTGCTCGTTCGCGTCTCGCTCCGACGCAGCGAGGACGCCGACCTCGAGCTGCCGCAGCCTTTCGGCCTCGGCGAGCACCTCGATGCGGGCGATCTTCGCGCCTGCGAACGTGAGCTTGAGCGCTCGAAACAGCCGCCCGCGCGGCGCGACGATGACGCCGAGCTCGCCGTCGACGAGCGCCGCTCGAGCGAAGCGGGCGCCGCGCGCGAGCTTGATCGCGCTCTGCGCTGCGATCTCCGCGCCCCGCATCTCGGGCGGCGCGCCCGCGGCGACGGCCGCCGAGTCGGAGCGAACGACGACGTCGGGGTCGAGCACGGCGAGCAGGCCGTGGAAATCGCCCGCCCGCAACGCCGCGAGCATGGCTTCGACCGTTTCGCGACGGCGCGCGAGGTCGGCGCGTTCGGCAGCGGCTCCGCCCTGCACGCGGCGCCGGGCCCGGCTCGCGATCTGGCGCGTCGCGGCCGGCGTGCGGCCGAGGATCTGCGCGATCTCCTCGAACGGCATGCCGAACATATCGTGCATGACGAACGCGATCCGCTCCGGCGGCGCGAGCCTGTCGAGCACGACGAGCATCGCAAGGCCGACCGAGTCGGCGAGCGCCGCTTCCTGCTCTGGATTCATTCCCGCGGGGAGCTTGCGCACGATGCCGCTCGCGTCGCCGCCTTCATCGAGGGACTCCTCGCGGCGCGCCTTCCGGGAGCGAAGCATGTCGAGGCATATGCGCGCGACGACGGTCGTGAGCCACGCCCTCAAGTTCTCGATGCCGCTCCTGTCCTCGCGGCTCAGATGAAGCCACGATTCCTGTACCGCATCCTCCGCCTCGCTCGACGACCCGAGCATCCGGTAGGCGACGCGCCGCAGGTGCTCGCGCTCCGCCTCGAATCGCTCGGCTAGAAATGCTTGCTCGTCCATCGCTCGCTCGTTCATCCCTCGCTCGTCCATCGCTCGCTCGTTCATCCCTCGCTCGTTCATCCCTCGCTCGTTCGTCGCTCGTTCTTTCATCGCGTGCTGGACCCTCTGTCACACTTTCCCATCGTGCTCCGTCAGCCCAGTGACGAACGAACTCTCAAGGATGTGACAGAGGAGTAGCAGACATGCAGGCAAGAATGAGGAATCCCGTCGTGATCGTTCCGGGCGTGATGCAGGCGTTCATGGCGCTCGCCTCCGCGTCGAGCAAGGGCGGCGTGCCGCCGAGGACGATCTACCTCGTTCATCTTCGCGCGAGCCAGATCAACGGCTGCAGCTTTTGCGTGGAGATGCATGCGGAGGAGCTCAAGCAGAGCGGGGACACGGACGAGCGCATCTTCGCGGTGGCGGCATGGCGCGATTCGCCGTACTTCACGGACGCGGAGCGAGCCGCGCTCGCGCTGACCGAGGCCGTGACTCGGCTCGCCGACCGCGAGGATCCGGTGCCGGACGAGATATGGGAAGAAGCGACTCGTCACTACGACGAGAAGGCGATGGCCAGCCTCCTGCTCCACATCGCGCAGATCAACTTCTGGAACCGGCTCAACGTCCCGGTCCGGCAAGTGGCGGGCGAGCAGGTCCGGACGGCGATCAACCAGGTTCACGCGGCGCTCGCGGCGGCATCGTAAAGCTTGCTCCGTGAAGCGGGCGGGGCGCGGCCGTTCAGTGCCCGCCCGCGCCCGCGGCCGCTCGGCCGAACGGTCCCTTCGCCGCCCACACGAGGACCATGAGCGCGAGAAACAGCCACCCGGAGAGCCAGAAGAAATCGTTCGTCGCGAGCATGAACGCCTGACGGCTGATCAGGTGCGCGAGCTGGACGGCCGAGGCCTGTGCTCCGGAGCCGATCTCGCCGAGACGCGCGATGAACCCCTCGTTGAAGAGATCCGGCGTCGACGCCGCCGCGGTGAGCTGCGCGTCGTGCAGCGCCTGGCGCTGGTCCCAGATCGAGATGCTGATCGACGCGCCGAAGCCGCCGCCGAGCATGCGCAGGAAGTTCACGAGCCCCGACGCGCTCGCGACGCGTTGCGGCGGCAGACCGGTCAGCGACATCGCGATCAGCGGCACGAAGAAGAGCGGCATGCCGATGCCGAAGACGAGCCGCGGCAGCATGAGCTGCATTAGGCTTACGTCCGTCGTGTAGCGCGTGACCCAGAACGAGACGCCCGCGAAGAGCACGAACGAAAACGTCACGAGCGCGCGCAGATCGAAGCGCCGCATGAGCGTGCCGAGAAACGGCGAGACGGCGATCGCGAGCACGCCGATCGGCGCCGCGGCCACGCCGGCCCACGACGCCGTATAGCCCATCTGCGTCTGGAGCCACAGCGGAAAGATCACGACGCTGCCGAAGAACGTCAGATAGCCGAGCGAGAGCGCGACGGCGGCGACCGTGAAGTTGCGCTGCCGAAAGAGCGAGAGGTCGACGACGGGGTTCGGCTCCGTGAGCTCCCAGGCGACGAAGAAGCTCAAGGCCACGGCCGAGACGACGGCGAGCTCCCAGATCGTCGGCGAAGAGAACCACGCGAGCTCGTTGCCCTTGTCGAGCAGCACCTGGAGGCTCGCGACGCCGACGATGAGCAGGCCGAGGCCGACCGCGTCGATGGGCCGCCGCTCGGTCTCCGTCTCGCGGCCGCGCAGCAGGGTCGCAGTGAGCCACGCCGCGACGAGCCCGATCGGCACGTTGATGTAGAAGATCCACGGCCAGCTGTAGCTGTCCGTGATCCAGCCGCCGAGGATCGGTCCCGCGACCGGCGCGACGACGGCGGTCATGCTCCAGATCGAGAGCGCCGTGCCGTGCTTCTCCTCGGGATAGTTCATGAGCAGCAGGCTCTGGGACAGCGGGATCATCGGGCCGGCCACGGCGCCCTGCAGCACGCGAAAGATCACGAGCATCGGCAGCGAGGTCGCGAGGCCGCAGAGCAGCGACAGCAGCGAGAAGAGCAGGGTGGCCCAGACGAAGAGCCGCACCTCTCCGACGCGCTTGCCGAGCCACCCCGTGAGCGGCAGCGCGATCGCGAGGCTTACGGCGAACGACGTGATGATCCACGTGCCTTCGTTGGGGCTCACGGCGAGATCGCCCGCGATCGTCGGGATCGCGACGTTCGCGATCGAGGTGTCGAGCACGTTCATGAAGATCGCAAGCGACACGCCGATCGTGAAGAGCGCGAGCTTCGCGCCCGTGATGGGCGGATGCTTAGCCCCCATTGCCGCTCGCCTCGCGGGCCTCGAGCCGCGCATCTTGCGCGAAGCGCGTCGGCCGGCTCGTCGAGGTCTCCTCGACGCTGCTGGCGCCGTTTGCGTCGATGATCCGCGCGATGAGACCGTCGGCCTCCGTGCCGCGCGCGTCGTAGACGGAGGTCGTGTACGTGGCGGGGTCGATGACCTCGAGCGAATCCGGCGCCTCGGCATCCTCCCGCGTGTGGACCGTGACTTCCATCGAGAGGCCGATCTGCAGACGATGATCTTCGATCTCGTCCTTCGCGACGCCGATGCGCACGGGCACGCGCTGCACGACCTTGATCCAGTTGCCGGTCGCGTTCTGCGGCGGCAGCACGGAGAACGCGCTGCCGGTTCCGGCGCCGATGCCGATGACCTTGCCGTGGAAGGCTACCGAGCCGCCGTAAGCGTCGGCGTGCATGACCACGGGCTGGCCGATTCGGATCCCGTCGAGCTGCGACTCCTTGAAGTTCGCGTCGATCCAGATCTCGTCGCTCGGCACGACGGCCATGAGCGGCTCGCCGGGATCGACCTGCTGCCCGACCTGCACGTTGCGATTCGCGACGAAGCCCGCGACGGGCGCGACGATCTTCGTCCGCTCGAGCGCGAGATAGGCGGCGCGCACCTCCGCTGCGGCAAGCTCGACCTCGGGGTGGTGCGCAAGATCCGTGTGGCCGAGGTCGGCGCGCAGGACCTCGAGGGCCTGCTCCGCCGCGGCGAGCTCGTGCCGATTGACCTCGACGTCGGCCGCGCTGTGCTCGAGCACCTCCGTCGACGCGACGCCTTTCGCGTGCAGGTTCCGGTTGCGCCGGTAGTCGCTCTCCGACAGCGCGAGCGATGCCTTTCTGGTCGCCGTCTCCGCCTCGAGCTGCTTCTCCTTCGCGTACTCGGCGTTGATTCGGCGAACGGTCGAGGCGAGCTTCGCCTCGGCTTGCGCGAGCGCCACGCGCGCGTCGGTGTCGTCGAGGCGGACGATCGTCTGGCCCTGCCGGACCGGCATCGTGTTGTCGGCGAGGAGCGCGACGACGGTGCCGTGCACCTCGGTCATGACGGGCACGCGATTGCCCGCCACATAGGCGTCCTCGGTGGATTCGTGGTAGCGCCCGGTCGTGAGCCAGTAGCCCGTGTAGGCCGCGCCGGCCACGGCGAATAGCGCGGCGAGGCTCCCGAGCGCGACGCGCCGGCGCCTCGGCTGGCGGTCGGGAGTGTTTAGTCCTTTTTCTTCAGCCATCCTCTCTACCTCCTTGAGCCGAATAGTTGACTATCTAGTCAAGTTATTGAGAAAAAAAGAGAAAAACGGGTCGCCGGGCTCTCCCTAAGCGCGCGCCTGCTCCTTGCGCGCGCCGAGCAGGCGCAAGACGGGGCCGAAAAGGCCGCGCATGGGCTCGGGACTGTTCTGAACCCGAGCCCGAGCGAGCGCGCCTTCCATCAAGGTCTGGACGCTCTGCGCCGCTTCCCCGACGTCGTCCACGTCGACGAGGCCTTCCTCCTTCGCGTCGCGGATCGCGGCCTCGATGTACTTGCGCTTGCGGGCGACGATGCGCTGCGACGCTTCCCAGACCTCGGGCTCGAGGCCGCCGCTTTCCATGCCGAGGCTGAAGAACGGGCAGCCGAGCACTCGGCCCTTGGTCTTCCGCATCTCGAGTTGAGTCCGATAGACGGCGTCGAGATAGCGCTCGAGGCGCTCGAGCGGCGGCACGGTCACGGAGAACGCGGCGTCGAGCGTGGGCCGCGTATGCGATTCCCACCAGGCATCGAGCGCGGCGACGGCGAGGGCGGCCTTCGAGTCGAAGAAATGATAGAAGCTGCCCTTCTTGACGCCGGCGCGCTCGCAAATCGCATCGACCGTCACCGCGTTGTAGCCTGCTTGCCAGGTCAACTCGGCGGCCGCATTCATCAAACGCTCTCTCGCGTCGCTGACTCTTCCCATGACCGCTACCTCGATATGGGCGAGATAATAGTTGACTGTCTGGTCAAAATCAAGCGCGGCTGCACGCGAAGGAAGGCCCGGCCCGGCGTTCGCGCCGCCGCCGGCCCGGCGCTCGCGCCGCCGCTCTTCACGTTCCCCGCGCTTCGGCGATTTTGGCCTGGGGGCGAGCCGCCGGCTCGTCCGGCGCGCGATGCTGCGCGTCGAGCCGGCGCATGATCGGCAGCATCGCGAGCGCCGCGGCCGTGCCGCCGACGGCGACCCAGCCGAGCACCCAGAAGAGATGCGTATAGAGCGGCAGCGTCTCGACGGGCGCCGTGACGTCGGCCGGCACGCTCGCGAAGTTCGCGACGTAGCTGCCGGCGTACTGAGCGATGCCGGTCGCGAGCAGCCAGGCGCCCATCATGAGCCCCCGTTGGCTCGGCTGCACGTAGCGGGCGACCATCGCGAGGCCGAGCCCCGAGGTCAGGAGCTCGCCGACCGACTGCAACAGATACCCCCACACCATCCACCACGGCGAAATCTTGCCTTCGACGGCGAAGTTGCCGCTCACGGCGTAGACGAAGAAGCCGAGCGCGAGCAGCCCGAAGCCCCAAGCGTACTTGCCGGCGACGGAGAGATCGCGCCCGCGGCGGCCGAGGCGAGCGTAGAGGACGGCGAGCACCGGCGAGAACACGGCGATCCAGAACGGATTCAGGACCTGGAACTGCTCGGGCGGCACCGCGTAGCCCAGGAAGTCGAGCGTGACGTTGTGCACCGCGAACAGCGTGAGCGAGGTCGACATTTGCTGATAGAAAATGAAGAACAGCATCGTCTGCGCCGTCAGCACGAGCATCGCGTAGAGACCGCTGCGCTCGCTCTTGCCGCCTCGGGAGATCAGCAGCGCAAAGATCCCGAGAAGCACGACGCCCGAGAGCCATACGATCGCGCGCGCGACCGCGATGTGCTGGACGATGAAGGCGATGACGGCCGAGAGCGCGATCGTGCCGCCAATCACGGCCGCGAGCCTCTCGAGGCGCAGCGGCTCGAAATCCGGCGCCGACCCGATGTGAGCGACGAGCCGCCGCTGGAGGCGGAACTGTGCGATGCCGATCACCAAGCCGCCCGCGCAGGCGAGGAATGCCCAGTGCCAGCCGAAGTGCACGCGTATCCACGGCGTCAGCAGCTGCGACATGAAGGCGCCGATGTTGATGGACATGTAGTACATCGTGAAGGCGCCGTCGAGCTTCGAGGCATCGTCCTCGTAGAGCCGCGAGACGAGATTGTTCGGATTCGCCTTGAAGAGCCCGTTGCCCGTCGCGATGATGCCGAGCGAGAAGAAGAGCAGCGGCCGGGCCCAGGCCGCCGAGACGACGTCGTCCCAAGGCACGGCGAGCAGCGCATAGCCGAGCGCGAGCACGATTGCGCCGAGCATCGTCGTGCGCCGGGCGCCGAGCACCTTGTCGCCGACCCAGCCGCCGAGCACGGGCGCGGCATAGACCATCGCGGCGAGCGCGCCCCAGGTCAGGTTCGCGCGCGCGTCCTCGAAGCCGAGGTACTCGATCATGAAGATGACGAGCAGGACCTGCATGCCGTAGAAGCCGAAGCGCTCCCACATCTCGATTAGGAAGAGTGCGGAAAACGCGCGCGCTTTGGATGGCTGCGTACGGTCGTTCATGGACATCGATCCTCGTGTGACAGTCCTCAGAGTGCCAAAAACGCGCGGCGGACGCGAGGAGTAGGGCGGCGCCGCGTGCGCCCGAGCCCGCGACTATGGCACGATCGAGTCGATGCTGACCCCCGCCGAAGAGCTCGGCCTCGCCGGAGCGACGCTCGACGCCCGCGTGAGGCGCGCGGTCAACCGTCTATCCGACAGCACGCTGGCCGACGTCGCCCGACGCGTCGCCGCCGACGCGCGCTCGAGCGACATCATCTACGAGCGCGACGGCGGCATAGAAGCCGTGCGCATCATGCTGCGGCCCCTGCTCGTCATGCCGGAGCAGCTCGGCTACCTCCAGCACGTCTGCTCGCGCATCATGGACGCCCTCCGGCGCCTTCCCGACCTCTACCTCAACGACGCGCACGTCCGCAAGGTCCTGCACGTCGCGCCCGACGAGGAGGCGTTGTTCCGCCGGATCTGGGCCGACGTCGCGCACACCGGCAATCCGCTCTATGGCCGCCTCGACGCCGTATGCGACTTCACGAGCGCGCGCTGGCAGGACTCGCTGCGCTTCCTCGAGCCGAACCTCTCGGGCGTCGGCGGCATCCATCTCGGACCCGTGGCCGAGGGTCTCGTCATGCGCGACGTCGTCCCGACGATCGCGCGCCACGATCCCGGGCTCGACATCGAGCTGCCCCGCGATCAGCGGGATCTTTTCCTTCAAGTGCTGCTCGATCACGCGCGAGCGATCGGCCGGCAGGGCGCGAACATCTGCCTCATCGAGCCCAAGTACGTGGCCGAAGGCCCGAACGAGCAATCGCACCTCGTCGCCTACTACGAGGCGCAGCGCGGCATCTCGTTCTTTCATGCCGATCCCACGGAGCTGCGGCTCGTCGGCGACGAGGTCTACTACGAGGACGCGTGCATCGACGTCGCCTACCGCGACTACGAGATCCGCGACCTCCTGGCGCTCGAGAAGGAGACGGGGCAAGAGCTCGCCGCGATCCGCGCGCTCTTTCGCCAGAACCGCATCGTCTCGTCGATCGGCGGCGATCTCGACCACAAGAGCTGCTGGGAGCTCCTGACGGACGACGATCTCGCGTCGCGCTTCTTCAGCACGGCGGAGCGGCAGCTGTTCCGGCGGCACATTCTCTGGACGCGCCTCGTCTCGGCGCGGCGCACGACGACGCCGTACGGCGACGCCGATCTGCCGGAGTTCGTGCGCACGCATCGCGAGGAGCTCGTGCTGAAGCCGAACCGCGGCTACGGCGGCGCCGGCGTGCATCTCGGCCTCGCGATGACGCAGGGCGAGTGGGAGGCGCTGCTCGACGACGCGCTGGCCGCGCAGGACGATCCTTATCGCTCGTCGGTCGTGCAGGCCGTCACGACGTTGCCCGTGCATCTCTTCCCGGTCGTCGATCGCGGCGGGCGCGTGCACAGCGAGCCGTACTACGCCGTCATGGGCTTCGCGGCGACGGAGCACGGGCTCGGCATCATCTGCCGCGTGTCGCAAAAGCAGGTCGTCAACGTCGCGCAGCGCGGGGGGCTCGCGGCCGTGCTGATCGGTCAGCGGCCCGCCGAGCTCAAGACGCCGCGCTTCGCCGTGCCGGGCGCGCAGGCCGAGCAGGATCTGCGCGAGGAGATCGGACGCTTGCGCCGGCTCGACGGCGTGATCCGCGTGCTCGAATGGGACGAGGAGACCTATCGCCCCGAAGGCGCCGAGCGCGACCGCGGGGCCCAGCTCGCGCTCCTCGAGAGCCTGCGGCACAACCTGCTCGGGTCCGACCGATTGGGCGATCTCGTCGATGCGGTTGCGGAGTCCGCGTCGGCCCGCGGCGACGAGCGGACGCGCGCGGAGCTCAGGAGGCTCGCGCGCTTTCGGCGCGCGGCGCTCGCGATGCCGGAGCGCCTCGTCGTCGCCTTCGCGGAGGCGCGCTCGCACTGCCTCGCCGCGTGGGAGCACGCGCGCGCGACCGACGACTTCGGCGTCTTCGCGGAGCCGTTCGCCCGCCTGCTCGGGCTCATGCGCGAGCGCGCCGAAGCGCTCGTGCAGCTCATGGAAGGCGGCAATCTCTACGACGCCGTGCTCGACGAGCACGAGCCCGGCATGCGGCGCGCGCGTCTCGACGTGCTGCTGCGCGAGACGGGCGAACGTCTCGAGGCGCTCGTGCCCGGGCTCGCGGAGCGCACGGCGCGCGACGCGGGCCGCTTGCCGAAGGGGAGATTTGCGGACGGGCGGCAGGCCGTGTTTTGCCGAAGGCTGCTGCCGGACATGGGCTTCGACTTTGCGCGCGGACGCGTGGACCGCTCGACGCATCCGTTCACGCTCGGCGCCGGCGACGACGACGTGCGGCTCACGATCCGCGTGAAGG
>DASTSM010000162.1:0-7942 GCA_035760685.1 Gammaproteobacteria bacterium
GACAACGCTCGGCCCGCCGCCGCGCCTCGGAAAGCTCTGCTGCCCTGCTGTCGATCGTGCTTCCGCTTACTCTCCGAGACGGTAGCGGAATTCTATACCGATCGACCGGGGCCGCAGCACGTCGCGGAAATAGCGCCGCGAGTCGAAGCCGTTGATGTTCTCGATGTAGCTCGGATCGACCCGGACGCCCGTCTCCGCGAACTTGTCGGTCAGATTGTCCGCGTAGAGATTCGCGGTCCACTGCTCGCGGCCGACGCCGATCGACGCCGAGTGAATCGTGTAGCCGCCGAGCGTCTCGCCGTTCGCCCTGAGACCGACCTTCGTGAGCACGTCGCTCGTCGCCGTGAGCCCGTAGCTTGCGCGGAGCCTCATGCCGTTGCGCAGCGGGCGCGAATACGTCGCGAGGAAGCTGCCCTGCTGCTCGGGCGTGCCCGCGAGCCGATCGCCGGCGAACGCGTCCTCGCCGTCGACGAGGCCGGGCGCGAAGGAGGTGAGCTCCGCTTGGGTATAGGCGTAGGTCGCCCTGAACGACCATGGCCCTTCGGTTTCGGCCGAAAGCGCGAGCTCGACGCCGCGGCTGCGGGCGCTGCCGCCGTTGACCGTGATCGGGATCGCGCCGTTCTGCGTCTCACCGAGGGTCTGGATGTCCTCCCAATCGACGTTGAAGACGTCCGCGTCGAAGTTGAAACGCCCGTCGAGCCACGCAGTCTTCATGCCGAGCTCGTAGTTCGTCGTGCGGTCCGGCTTCACGAGCACCTCGTCGGGCAGCGCGCAGACGTTTTGGCCGGCGGGCAAAGGATCCGCGCAAGGCGGCACCATGTTCACGCCGCCGATGCGGTAGCCCTGGCTCACGGTCAGATACGCGAGGGAGTCGTCCGCGTAGCGGTACGCGAAATTAACCTTGCCGAGGAAGCCGTCGTCGTCGGCTTCGTTCTCGTTCGCGTCGCCGATGACGTCGGCGAACGGAATGTCGAAGCTCAGGTATTGATGCGTGTCGTACTCGAAGAAGCGGCCGCCGAGGGTTACGGACCAAGCCGGCGCGAACGCATAGCCGACCTCGCCGAACACCGCCTTCTCCGTGAGCGTGTCGCGCGTGAGCTGCCGGTACTCGAGGTCGCCGGTCGCGAACGACACGCCGAAGAACTCGGGCAAGTGCGGCGTGAACTCCTCGCTGCTCGCATCATCCTTGTAGTCGTTGTAGAAGAGCCCGCCGATCCAGCTCCACGGACCCGCGCCCTTCGAGACGAGACGCACCTCCTCATTGACGCGCCGCTCGGTCGCGATCTCGCGCGTGTAGGCGGCGAACGAGGGAAAGAGATCGTACGGATCGCCGAAGCCGAGCAGCAGGTCCGTCTGGTCGCGCTGGCCGAGCTGGTCGTAGTTCGAGACGCCCGTCGCCGAGGTGAGCTCCGCGAAGCCGAGATCCGCGACGACGTCGACGCTGAAGAGATCCGTCTGCCGGTCGTTCGGCTCGAGGAAACGATCCGCCGACTCGTATTTGCTCGTTCCGAAGGCGTCGCGGTGATCGACGGTTCGCGCGCCGACGTCCTGATCCTGATAGTAGTAGTCGAACGTGACCTTGACCGCGTCCGTCGCATTCCAGAGCAGCGAGAGCCGGCCGGACACCGTATGCTCCCAGTCGGCGTCGTTCTCGCGGCGCAGGTTCGCCGCGACGTCCGCGGGGTCGCCGAGGTTCGGCTGCGGATTCGACACGCCAGGATCGCGCACGAGGTACGGATAGTCGATGAAGCCCGGATCGTCGAGGCGAAGCAGCGAGGCGCGAAACGCGAGCTTGTCCCGCACGATCGGCACGTTGACGGCGAGATCGGTCTCGTAGCCCGTGCCGTCGCTGTGGGCTACGCCGTAGAGGTTGCCCTTCGCGTCGATCGAAAAATCGTGCGTGTCCGGCGCGCGCGGGATGTAGCGCACTGCGCCCGCGAGCGTGCTCGCGCCGTAGAGCGTGCCCTGCGGGCCGAGCAGAACCTCGACGCGGTCCACGTCGCGCAGCTTGAGGTCGAGATAGACCGGGACGTCGCCGAGATAGGTCTGCACGGTCCCGCCGCTCGAGTTGTCGAGGAACTCGCTCGCGTTCAGCGACGTGACGTTGAGACCGCGGACGGTCATGAGGTCCGACGCGCGGGGCCCCTGATCGACGACCGTGAGGCCCGGGATAAAGCGCGAGAGCTCCGTCAGATTCGAGAGCCGCTCCGACTCGAGCATCTCCCCGCTCAACGCCTGCACGTTCAGCGGCGTCTCCTGGACCGTCGTCTCGCGGCGCGAGGCCGTAACGACCATCTCATCGAGAGGCGCCCGCCCGCCCCGAACGTCCGTGTCCTGCGCGAGCGCCGGAAGAGCGATGCAGCTCGAGCCGACCACGGCGGCCACGGCCGCGGCCAGAGGATTCAGCGAAGACCTGCCTGCGCGAGGATCAAACATTGCACACCTACCTGTTGACGTGCGTTTTCGGCGGTCCGCCCGCCCTATTCGAAGCCTGCGCTGTGTAACTCGCCGGAAACCCGCCCCGCAAGCAGCGGATTCACACATTTGACAGAAAAACTCGCGCGGCCCCCGGGACTGGTATCTTGTGCCGCCCGCGAGATCATTTTTCGGGACTTCCGCACATGGCGGGCGACACCGCGAACGAAGACAACGCTGAAGACGTCGGCGGGGATCCGAGCCCCGAGCCTGCGGGCCTCGCGCGCCGCCTCGCGGCGCTCGTCTACGACGCCCTGCTCCTCGTGTCCGTCGCCGTCGCCTACACGCTGGCCGTGGTGCTGCTCCGGGGAGGCGCCGCGGTCCCCCCCGGAACCTGGTGGTTCGAGCTCGGCCTCGCGGCGCTCGTCGTGCTGTTCTTCACGTGGTTCTGGACGCACGGCGGGCAGACGCTCGGCATGCAGGCCTGGGGGCTGCGCGTCGAGAGCGCGGCCGGCGGGCCCGTGACGTGGCGCTCGGCGCTGCTTCGCGGGGCGGCCGGACTGGTTTCCCTGCTCGCGGGCGGGCTCGGGTTCTGGTGGGCCCTGCTCGATCCCGAGCACCGCTGCTGGCACGACCGGCTTTCGGGCACGCGGGTCGTGCGAGTGCGGCGCGCGCGGGCGGCGCCGCCGGCGGATTCCGAGGGTCAGCCCGGCCGCTGAAGCCGCCAGAATGCGACGCCCGTCACGAGAAGCAGGACGGCCGTGGGCGTCCAGGCGACGATGCGCGGGTCGATGCCGAACACCTCTCCGCCGTGCGCGAGCATCTGCGAGGCGACGTAGTACGCGAGGCCGATCACGAGACCGACGACGAGGCGCCCTCCCGCGCCGGCGGACCTGAGGCTCCCGAAGACGAAGGGCAGCGCGAGCACCGTCATGAGCAGCACGGAGACCGTGTTCGCCATGCGGAGCCAATAGGCCACGAGATACTTCGTCGCGTCGAGATCGTTCGAGCGTAGGTACGCGATGTAGCGCTTGAGCCCCGGCGTCGTCAGCAGGTCTTCGCGCACGACCGCGAGACCGAGCAGGTCGGGGCTCAGCCCGTAATCCTTGTGGACCTCGCGCTGCCGCTCGGCCTCGATGCGCCCGGGCAGCCGATCCGGCCCCGCGTACGCGAAGCGGGTCTCGGCGTAATTCTTGAGCACCCAGTCGCTGCCGAGACCGACGTCCGCGGAATCCGCGCGGGCGATTCGCGTCAGCGTCTCGCGGGGGCCGAGCTCGAACAGGAACACGCCGCCGCGAAACTCGAGCGCGCCTTCCTGGCGGCGGAAATTCAAGATGTGGTCGCCGGCCTTGAGCCACGCGGACTGTCCGCCTTCGAGATCGACGTCGTTGTGCAGGGCGCGCGTGCGCATCTCGCGGGCATATGCGGCGAGCGAAGGCGCGAGGGACTCCCCGAGCAGCACCATGACGACGACGAGCATGAGACCCGCGATGGAGACGGCCCCGAGCAGCTGCGTCGGTGCCACGCCGCTCGCGCGCATGACGACGAGCTCGCGATGCACGGCGAGATTGCCGAGCGCGAGCAGCGCGCCGATCAAGGCCGCCGCCGGCAGCACGTCGACCACGGCGGCGGGCAGGCCGAGCGCGACGAACTCGGCGGCCTGGGCGAAGCCGTAGTCGTTCGTGCCGACGTCGCCGAGCTGCGCGACGGTGTCGACGAACGCGACGATGGACGTCAGCGCGGCGAGCGTGATGGCGACGCCGCGCAAGACCTCCCCGACGATGTAGCGCGCGAGAAGATTCATCGAGTGCGTGCAGGGGCGGCGCTGCGCGGCAGAAACCAGCCCGCCTCCCGTCCGAGCCAAAAAAGCGCGACGAACACGGCGACCGCGTGGATCCACCACACGCCGGCCCAGACCGGGACGCGCTGCTGCTCGACCCAGACGAGTCCGATGTTGATCGCGTTCGAGTAGATGATGTAGATGAGCAGCCCCGCTCCGATGCGTGCGTAGCGTCCTTCCCGAGGCGAGGCGCGGCTCAAAGGCACGGCCAACAGGCCGAGCACGAACAGCGAGATCGGCGTCGACAGCCGCAATTCAAGCTCGGCGCGATCGGCCGGCGCGGACGAGCGCAGCAGCTCCGCCGTGCTCTTCGTGGCCGCATCCGGCTCCTCGTCCTCGGGACGCACGTCTCGGATCGGGATACCGTGCTCGCCGAAGCTCACGATCGAGAAGTCCTTCGTCCCCGGCGTCCCTTCGTAGCGCGTGCCGTTCGACAGCACGAAGGAGAGCGTCCCCGTCTTCGGATCTCGGATCCGCGTGCCCCGCTCCGCGCGAATCGCGACGACTCGGCCCTCGTTCTGCCGCTCGAGGAAGACGTCGCGAAGCTCGTCGCCTTCGACCTCGCGGGCATAGAGCACGGTGTCGCCGTTATCGGGCGACGCGAATTGGCCGGGCTCGAGCGCCGAGAGCTGCACGGCCTCGCGGGCCTCGTCGCGGATCTCCGCGATCCTGCGGCTCGCGGCGGGCGTCTGGACGAGGACGAGCCACGTCGAAACCGCGGCGAGCGCGAGCGTGAGCAGGCCGATAGGCGCGAGGAGCCGCGTCGGTCCGACGCCGCATGCCGAGAGCGCGGTCATCTCGCTGTCGCGCGTGAGGCGCGCGAGAGCCAGCATCGTCCCGAGAAACAGGCCGATGGGCGCGAGAAACGTCAGATACCGCAGCGTCGTGAGCCCGAGCACGGAAAACACGGCGTCCCGGGGCAACTCGTCGGCCGCTGCGTCGCCGAGAATCACGGCGAACTGGTTGCTCATGAGGATCACGAACAGGGCCGCCGTCACGATCAGCCAGGCACCGAAACACTCGCGCAATACGTAGCGGCTGATCAGGCTCAAGCGCGGGAGATCCGTTTACAGATGCTTTTGTGAATCGAGTACACTAATCGACGGGACCGGATTTCGGTCACGAGCCGTCGCCGGGGACGGCGCATGCCTCGTGACGCACGCACGGTCCCATGACGTCGCGGGCAAGAACACGATAACACAGGCGCCGCTTAAGGCCGCCGCGCATCCGTTCGTCTCCAGCCGGAGGCATCGCGCGAGGACGCCTCGAGGCGGCGCTGCGCCGTTACGCTGCATCGAGAGCGCATGCGCGGCGAGGAGAGCACGAATGGAGTTTGCCGTCAAAACCGGAGCGCCGGCGAGCCAGCGTACTGCTTGCGCAATCATACCGGTCTTCGAAGGACGCTCGGCCGGCGCCGCGAAGGCTTTCGATCGCGCATCGGAAGGGCTGCTCCGGCGGCTCGTCCGTCAAGGCGACGCGCGCTCGAAGCTCGGCAGCACGCTGCTCGTGCCGCACCCGCCGGGCTCGGCCGCCGACCGCTGGCTCCTGGTCGGCTGCGGCAAGCCCGAAGAGTTCGACACGAAACGGCTCGCAGCGGCGCTCTCCGCGGCCGTCGCCGCGGTGCGCAGCTTGGGGCTCAAGGACGCGATCAGCTACCTGACCTACGAGCCTCCGGCCGACCTCGACCCCTACTACTCGGCGAGGATCAGCGTCGAGGCGATTCGGACCGCGTCATATCGATTCGACGAGCTCAAGAGCGAGGAGCAAAAGCAGGCTACGCTCGGCCGCGTCGGCATCGCCGCGGCCGATGCGAGCCGGGCGAGCGAATGGCGCCGCGGCATCGCGCACGGCACGGCCATCGCGAACGGCATGGATCTCGCGCGCGATCTCGGCAACCGGCCGCCGAACGTCTGCACGCCGTCGCACATGGCGGAAGCGGCGGCGGCCCTCGCCGAGCGGCATGCGAAGCTCGAGGTCAAGGTGCTCACGGAGCGCGATCTCAAGCGCCTCGGCATGGGCGCGTTCTTGTCCGTCACGCAGGGCGCGGCCGAGCCGCCGCGGCTCATCGTCGCCGAGTACCGCGGGGCCGCGAAGAGCGAGGCGCCCGTCGCGATCTGCGGCAAGGGCATCACTTTCGACACGGGCGGCATCTCCCTGAAGCCGCCGCCGAAGATGGACGAGATGAAGTTCGACATGTGCGGCGCGGCCGGCGTGCTCGGCACGCTCGCGGCGCTCGGCGAGCTCGAGCTTCCCCTCAACGTCGTCGCCGTCGTGCCGTGCTGCGAGAACATGCCGGGCGGGCGGGCGACCCGTCCCGGCGACATCGTGAAGAGCCTGTCCGGGAAAACGATCGAGATCCTGAACACGGACGCCGAAGGCCGGCTCGTGCTCGCCGATGCCCTGACGTACGCGCGCCGCTACAACCCGCGCTTTCTGCTCGACGTCGCGACGTTGACGGGCGCTTGCGTCATCGCGCTCGGCCACCTCTACACGGGCGTCTTCTCGAACGACGACGGGCTGCGCGACGGCATCCTCGCCGCCGGCAAACGCTCGCTCGACGCGGCATGGCCGCTGCCGGCCGACGACGAGTTCGGCGAGTCGCTGGCGAGCAACTTCGCGGACTTCGCGAACGCGGGCAGCCGCGAGGGCGGCGCCTCGGTCGCCGCTCAGTTTCTGTCGCGCTTCGTCGAGAAGACGCCGTGGGCGCACCTCGACATCGCGGGCGTCGCGTGGAAATCGAATTCGAGCAAGGGGGCGACGGGACGGCCCGTGCCCCTCCTCGTCGATTTCCTTTTGAACCTCGGGGCGGCGAACCCCGCGGCGTGACGCATTGAACCTCGCGGCGTGACGCAGGTCGACTTTTACATCCTCGGCGAAGCCTCGGCCGACGCCCGGCTCCGCGTCGCGTGCCGCATCGCGGACAAGGCGGTGCAGCTCGACCAGCGCGTGTTCGTGCGCGCCGCTTCCGCCGGGGAGGCGCGGCAGCTCGACGAGCTGCTGTGGACGTTCGCGGACACGAGCTTCGTGCCGCATCGGATCGTCGGGGCCGACGCCGACGCGGGACCTGCCGGCCCCGACGGCGAGTCGGGACGCGTCGGCGCAGTTGCCGGCCCCGGGCGCGGGCCCGCGCCCGGGGCCGTCGAGCCCGTGCTGATCGGCATCGACGCGGCGAGCGCCGGTGCGCCGTCGGATCTCCTGATCAATCTCGGCGGGGACGTGCCCGAGGACTTCAGCCGCTTCGCGCGCGTCGCCGAGATCGTCGATTCGGATCCCGGGCGGCGGCGAGAAGGACGCGACCGTTACAAGTATTATCGGGACCGGGGCTGCGAGCTGAAGACGCACGAGCTCTGACGGCGCGAGCCCCAACGATTCGCGACGCGAAGCAAGGGACTAGACGTGAGCAAGGGATATCGTCCGGCCGAGGTCGAGGCGCACCACTACCGACGCTGGGAAGAAGCCGGCTATTTCGCGCCGACGGGCAAGGGGCGGCCCTACTCGATCGTCATTCCTCCGCCCAATGTCACCGGCACGCTGCACATGGGGCACGCGTTCCAGCACACGATCATGGACGCGCTGATCCGCTATCACCGCATGCTTGGCTGCGACACGCTCTGGCAGCCCGGAACGGATCACGCGGGCATCGCGACGCAGATGGTGGTCGAGCGCCTGCTGAACGCCGAGGGCACG
>DASTSM010000163.1:0-14226 GCA_035760685.1 Gammaproteobacteria bacterium
GGGAACCGGAATCGAGCCCGGCGTCGACGGAACCTATGGACCGGGCAATCCCACGGACGAACCGGGCCCGATCGGCCTCGATGCGAGACGCGGCCCCCGCGTCGTGCGCCGCGTCGTCACGTCCGTCACCAAAGACTGGGATCCGCCGAGTCCCCGCTCGATGCCCGAGATCGTCGTGCGCGGCCGCACGCTCGAGCAGGTCGGCCAAGAGCTCAGCGCGTTGCCCGAGTGGGGAGAAGGCGGCGGCATGATCCGCAGCGAACGCATTCCCCCGGGCACGAGCGCCGAGATCGAGGTCCACTTGCACGCGAATCTCGTGAAGCGCCTGCCGCGCTGGACGAAGTACGACAACGCGAGCGCCGCCGCGAAGCGAGAATGGGATCGCATGATGCGTGCGCTGACGGCGCACGAGGAGCGACACGTCGAGATCGCCGTCGAAGAGGCGAATCAGTGCGCGACCGACCTCATGGGCGTCGAGATCGAGGAGATCGCGCGCATCGTGACCGAAGCCAATCGCCGAATGCACGATCGGCAGGTCGAGTACGATAACGACACGGATCACGGTCAACGCGACGGTGTCGATCTCGACATCTCGATCGCGTGAGCTCGGCTCCGAAACAGTTGCAGATCGGAGACCTGCGTAGCTCGCACGCGCCCGGCAACCTGGCTATCATGGGCGCCACGCAGGCAGCCGGTTGGGGGGCATGGCTTTAACGCTTCGCGTCTCGAGCTTCCAAGGCCCGTCGATGGGCGCCGACGCGATCCGCGTCTTCCAGGAAGGGGGGACCATCGGCCGCTCACCCGATAACGACTGGGTTCTCCCGGATCCGGAGCGTTTTGTCTCGGGCCGCCATGCCGAGATCCGGCTCGAGGGCGGCGGCTACGTGCTGACGGACTGCAGCACGAACGGCACGTCGATCAACGGCCGCGAGCTCACGAAGGGCGCGCGCGTGAAGCTCGGGAGCGGCGACGTCGTCACGATCGGGAGCTACGAGATCTCCGTGCTCGTCGAGAGTGCGCCGTCGGCCGAGCACCGGCGAGGCGCCGCTCCGTTCGCGCAGCGCGGCGCCGCCTCGTCGTCCGCGGCATCGTCGATCGATGCCTTCCTCGACCCGGCTTCCGCGTCGGTGCCCGGTGTCGAGAGCAGCGTCGACCCGCTCGATTTCTTCTCGGATCCCGGGAACGTTTCCGTTCCGCAAGAGCCGGCAGCGATCCCGGATCATTCGCCGGCCTACTCGGACTTCTTCGCGCCTCCCCGCGTCTCGCGGGATCCGGCTCTGGCCGACCCCCGGCGAGCGGAAGCGCCTCGAAGCGGGTCGGGTCCCGCGCCGCGCCGGCCGTTCGAGGCGCAGCCGGAGCGCGATGCGCCCGGCGGGTCCGAGCTGATTCCCGAGAATTGGGACGCGACGGGTTTCTCGGCGCCGAGTCGAGCGCGTCCGATCGAGGGGGCGCCGAGCGTGCCCTCGGCGGGTGCAAACACGGTCGACGCTCCTTCCTGGGACGCGCGCGAGCCCGCCGGGGCCGATTGGCCCCCGGCCGATCCGTTGGCTCCGCCCGCCGCACGAGCATCGATCGGCGACGACGGCGCGGCTCCGCCGCCGAAGACCGAGTTCATCGGCCCGCCGGGCGCCGAGCCTCCACCCTTGCGCCCGGATCCCCGGGCGACCGCCGTGCGCGAACGTGCGCCGGCCTCCGCGGGCGCCGCACGCGAGCCCGCGCCTCGAGCCGCCGCCCTCTCGCCCTCCGACCTCGGCGCGCTGCTCGGCGCGGCCGGAATCGACCCGGCGAACGTGTCCGCGGAGACTCTCGCGTCGCTCGGAGAGATTCTCCGCGTCGTCGTCGAGGGGCTCATGGACGTGCTGCGCGCGCGCGCCGAGATCAAGAATCAGTTTCGCGTCGCGATGACGACGCTGAAGCCCGTCGAAAACAATCCGCTCAAGTTCTCCGCGAACGCCGAAGATGCTCTCTTCAATCTCTTCGCGCGGCGCGGGCAAAGCTTCAAGGCGCCCGTCGAGGCCTTCCGGGAAGCGTTCGACGACCTGCGCGCGCATCAAATCGCGACGATGGCCGGCATGCGCGCGGCCTTCGCGGCGCTCATGGCCCGTTTCGATCCCGAACGCCTGGAGGAAGGATTCGATCGCGGGCTCAAGCGCGGCGCGCTGCTCGACGTCATCAACAAGACGAAGTACTGGGAGCTCTATCGCGAGATGTACGAGGCGCTCGGCGACGACGACGCGACGTTCCGGCGCCTCTTCGGCGACGAGTTCGCGCAGGCGTACGAGGAGCAGATGCAGCGGCTGACCGCGCTGCCGAGAAGGAAGCCATGAACGTTCGCGCCGTCCTGAATCGCCGACCTCACGCCTTCGCGTTCCTGCTTGCAGCGGCCGTTTTGTCGGCGCCTGCGCTGCCGGCGGCCGCCAAGGAGACCAAGCTCAAGAGCGAGGTCGTCGCCGCGGAGGCCATCAATCCGAACCGCCACGGCGCGCCGCAGCCCGTGAAGATTCACATCTATTACCTCGCGCACGACGAGGGCTTCCGGCAAGCGAGCTTCGGGGACCTCGTCGCGCCCAACGCCCCCGTGCTCGGCGGCGACCTGATCCGCACGGCCGACCAGCTCGTCGGGCCCGGAGAGACGCTTTCGCTCGACGAGAAGTTCGACGAGAAGACGCAGTTCATCGGCGTCGTCGCGGAGTTCACGAAGATCGACCAAGCGACGTGGCGCGCCGTCGCGGAAGTGCCGGCGAAGAAATGGACCGACGCGCTCAAGCTGTTCAGCAAGAGCAAGTTTCAGATCAAGGTCGACGGAATCGCCGTCTCGTGCGGGATCGTCGAAGAGTAGCGGAAATGGGGGTCAGTCGGAAAAACGGGGTCAGAGCTGATTTTTCGGCGCAGTGGAAAATGGGGTCAGCGCTGATTGTTCGGCGGAGCGGCCTCGGATACTGATCCGCCCCGGAAAAATCAGCTCTGACCCCATTTTTCCACGCACCCCATTTCCCCCAGCGCGGCGAGCTCATAGGATTCGGAATGTCCTGGAAGAACAAAGTCATCTGGTCCGAGGGGCTCTTCCTGCAGCCCCAGCACTTCCAGCAGCACGACCGCTATCTCGAGTCTTACGTCGAGGGACGCTGCCGGCCGCTGCGGAACAACGCCTGGGGTTTCAGCGAGCTCCGGCTCGACACGGCACAGCTCGCGATCGGCAAGGTCGCGATCGCGAGCGCGCGCGGCGTCTTTCCCGACGGCACGCCGTTCAACATCCCCGACGACGATCGTCCGCCCGCGGCCCTCGATCTCCCCGAATCGGCGCGCGAGACGCGCGTCTACCTCGCGCTGCCCACGCGGCGCTTCGGCGAGCGCGAAGTCGACGCCGAGGAGCGCCGCGAGGGGCTCGCGCGGTTCGTGCAGCGCGAATTCGAGACTCAGGATACGAGCTCGGACGCCCAGAGCGCCGCGCTCATGCGCGTCGGCACGCTGCGCACGCGCCTGCTGCTCGACGCCGACGCCCGCGGGGAGTACAGCTGCATCGGCGCCGCGCACGTGATCGAGGTGCGGGCCGATCGCAGCGTCGTGCTCCAGCCCGCCTACGTCCCGCCCGCGCTCGACTGCCAAGCGTCGCCCGTGCTCTCGGGATTCGCGAACGAGCTCCAGGGCCTGCTGCATCATCGCGCCGAGGCGCTCGCGGGCCGCGTGTCCGCGTCCGGCCGCGGCGGCGCGGCCGAGATCGCGGAGTTCTTGCTCCTTCAGGCGGTCAATCGCTACGAGCCCGTGCTCGCGCACCTCGCCGCGCTCCCGGGCCTGCACCCGGAAGAGCTCTATCGAACGCTGCTCGCCGTCGCCGGCGAGCTCGCGACGTTCACGAGCACGGGCAAGCGGCCGCCCGAGTTCCCCGCCTATCGTCACGACGACTTGAAGGCTACGTTCGAGCCCGTCATGGCTTCGCTGCGCGAGTCGCTCGGCACGGTCATCGAGCAGGCCGCCGTCCAGATCCCGCTGCGCGATCCGCGGTACGGAATACGCGCGGCGCCGCTGGCCGATCAGTCGTTGCTGACGACGGCGAGCTTCGTGCTCGCCGTGCGCGCCGACATGCCGGGCGAGGAGCTGCGGCGGCGCTTTCCCGCGCAGACGAAGATCGGCGCCGTCGAGAAGATCCGCGATCTCGTCAACGCGCAGCTGCCGGGCGTCGTCGTCCGGCCGCTGCCGGTGGCGCCTCGCCAGATTCCTTATCACGCGGACTTCACGTACTTCGAGCTCGACCGCGCGAGCGCACACTGGCCCGCGCCGAATTCGGGCGGGTTCGCGATTCACGTGAGCGGCGATTTCCCGGGAATCGATATGCAGTTCTGGGCGATTCGCAGGCCGTGAGGTGCGGGTAGCGCGATGAGCAACGACGATACGTTCTTCGGCATCGGCGGTGCCGGCGGCGACGACCGCACGGTGTTGCGGCCGACGCCGGGAGGGCGCGGCAGGCAGGGCCAGGCGCCGGCGAGCCGACCGTCCGCGCCGCCGCCGCGCGGCTCGGCGTCCGTCTCGGCCTCCGCGGCGGCTCTGCAGCGCACCGATGCCTCCGACGTGAATCCGCTCGCGGGCGCGGCCGCGCCTTTGCTCGCGCTCGCGGCTCGCCTGCGCGGCACCTTGCATCACCCGGATCCCGCGGGGCTGTTCCGTCAGGTCGCCCAAGAGATCAAAAGCTTCGAGGCCGCCGCCCACGCCGCCGGCGCGCGCAACGAGCACGTGCTGACGGCGCGCTACGCGCTCTGCACGCTGCTCGACGAGGCCGTGCTGAATACGCCGTGGGGGAGCCAGAGCGTTTGGGCCAGTCAGACGCTGCTGAATCTCTTCCACAACGAAGGCTGGGGCGGCGAGAAATTCTTTCAGATCCTCGACCGCCTGCTGCCGCAAGCCGCCGCCAACATCGATCTGCTCGAGCTCATGTATCTCTGCATGGCGATGGGACTGCAAGGCAAGTACCGCGTGCAGAGCGGAGGACGCGGGCAGCTCGAGGCCGTCGAGGCGAACGTGCTGCAGGTGCTGCGGCAGCATCGCGGCGAGCCCGAGCGCGAGCTCTCGCCGCGCTGGCGCGGCGTCGAGGACGCGCGCCCGAAGCTCGCGCGCTTCGTGCCGCTCTGGGTCGTCGCCGCCGTCGGCGCCGGCATCGCGCTCGCGGTCTACGCCGGGCTCCTGATGGCGTTGAATCGCGCGTCCGATCCCGTCGCGGTCCAAGTCGCCGCGCTCGGGCGCGACGTCGAGCCGCTCGAGCAGCGCCGCGCCGCCGTCGCGCCGCAGCGCACCACGCTCGCGGAGCTGTTGCGCGCCCAGATCGATCGGCACGCGCTCGAGGTCAGGAACGACAGCGGCGCGGAGAGCGTCGTGCTGCGCGAGGGGCTCTTCGCGTCCGGCAGCGCCGACGTCGAGCCGTCGGCGGCGCCGCTGCTCGAAGCGGTCGGTCAGGCGCTCGATAAGCTGCCGGGTCCCGTGCTCGTCACGGGCCACACGGACGACGTGCCGATCCGCACGCTGCGCTTCCCGTCGAACTGGCAGCTCTCGAAGAAACGCGCGGAGGCCGTGCGCGACATTCTGGCGCGCACGATCGGGGCGGACCGGCTCACGGCCGAGGGACGCGCGGACACGGAGCCTCTCGTCGCGAACGACACGTCCGAGCACCGCGCGCTGAACCGCCGCGTCGAGATCAAGCTGCTTTCGCGTCCGAGCATAGAATGAAAGCGATACTGAAGCTCGTCACGAACCGCTGGCTCGTCCGGGCCGTGGGCCTCGCCGCCATCATCGGCATCGTGCTCGTCGTCGGCCCGCTGCTCGCGATCGGCGACCGGCGGCCGCTCGCGAGCGCCGCGGCGCAGTGGGCCCTCATCGGCGTCATCGTCGTCGGCTGGGTCCTCAAGGAGGTGCTCGCGGCGCAGCGCGCGAAGAGCGCCCAGACCAAGATGGTCGACGCCCTCATGCAGGCGCCGGCCGCGCCGGCCGGGCCCGACGCCTCCGAGGAGGAGGTCGCGACGATCCGGCAGCGCTTCGAGGAGGCGCTGACCGTCCTCAAGAAGGCGCGCGGCGGCAAGGGCAAGGGCAAGCTCAATCTCTACGACCTGCCCTGGTACATCATCATCGGGCCGCCGGGCGCGGGGAAGACGACGGCGCTCGTGAATTCGGGGCTCCACTTCCCGCTCCGCGAGCGCTTCGGCCCCGACGCGCTGCGCGGCGTCGGCGGCACGCGCAACTGCGATTGGTGGTTCACGGACGAGGCCGTGATCATCGATACGGCGGGCCGCTATACGACGCAGGACAGCGACGCGGCCGTCGACCGCGCCGCTTGGCTCGGTTTCCTCGATCTGCTCAAGAAGTACCGCAAGCGCCGCCCGATCAACGGCACCTTCGTCGCGATCTCGATCGCGGACCTCATGACGCAGAGCGAGGGCGAGCGCCGGGCGCACGCGGCCGCGATCAAGCAGCGCGTCATGGAGCTCGACAAGCACTTCGGCATTCGTTTCCCGGTCTACGTGCTCTTCACGAAATGCGACCTCGTCGCGGGCTTCACGGAGTTCTTCGACGACCTCGCGCGCGGGGAGCGCGAGCAGGTCTGGGGCTTCACGTTCCGCTACTCCGACGACCCCGACGCGAACCCCGTCGGCGGCTTCGGCGCGGATTTCGACGCGCTCGTCCGGCGGCTCAACGAGCGCCTGCTCGCCCGCATCGGCCAGGAGCCGGACCCCGCGCGGCGCGCGCTGATCCACGGCTTCCCGAAGCAGATGGCCGCGCTCAAGGAAAGTCTCGGCGCCTTCCTCGGCGAGATCTTTCAGAGCAGCCGCTTCGAGACGGGCCCGCTGCTGCGCGGCGCCTACTTCACGAGCGGCACGCAGGAAGGCGCGCCGATCGACCGCCTCATGGGCGCGCTCGCGCGCACGTTCCAGCTCGATGCGGGCGCGCTGCGCGGCCAGCAGCCGGCGGGGAAGAGCTACTTCATCACGGACCTGCTCAAGAAGCTGGCCTTTCGCGAGTCGAACCTCGCGGGCACGAACCGGCGGGCCGAGCTTCAGCGCGCATGGCTCCAGAAGGGCGCCTACGTCGCGACGGCGGCCGCCGTCGTGCTCGCGGTCGCGGCGTGGATCACCGCGTATTTCGAGAACCGGGCGGAGATCGCCGCGGTCGGCGAGAGCGCCGAGCAGGCGCGCATGCTCGTATCCGCCGTCGATCAGCACGACGAGAACGTTCTCGCGGCGCTGCTCGCGCTCGATGCCGTGCGGGCCATCCCCGGCGGCTACGCTTCGCGCCTCGACGGCGCCTCTTGGCTCGCGGGCTTCGGGCTCTCGCAGTCCGGCAAGCTCGGCGATCAGGCCGTCGCGAGCTACCGCCGCCTGCTGAATCAGCTCTTTCTCTCGCGCCTCATGGTGGGGCTCGAGAGCACTTTGCGCCGCGGCGGACCCTCGCCCGACTACACGTACGAGGCGCTCAAGGCCTATCTCATGCTCGACTCGGCCGAGCACTACGACCCCGAGGCGATCAAGGCGTTCGTGCGCGCCGATTGGTCCGCACGTTTGCCGCAGGGCGTCAGCGCGGCCCAGCGGCAGGCGCTCGACGCGCATCTCGACGCGCTGTTCGAGGAGCGCCCGCGGCCGCTGCCCCTGCCGCTCAGCGAGCCCGTCGTCGCCGAGGCGCGGCGCGAGGTGCGCTCGATCCCGCTCGAGCAGCGCATCTACGGCCGGCTCAAGCGCACGTTCCCGGCGAACATCGCGGGCTTCAACGTGCGCGACGCCGCGGGCGGGCCGACGGCCGAGCTCGTGTTCGCGCGCAAGAGCGGCAAGCCCCTCTCGGAGCCGTTGCCCGGCCTATTCACGAAGGCGGGCTACCAGCAAGTATTCGTGAATCAGAGCCGCGAGCTCACGTCCGAGCTCGCCGCCGAGACCTGGATCTTCGGCGACGAGCAGCAGGCGCTCGGCGCCGAGCAGCGGGCGCAGCTCGAGGCGCGCGTGCGCGATCTCTACCTCGACGAGTTCGCGGCGCTCTATTCCGCGACGCTGCTCGACGTGACGCTCGCGCCCTTCGCGACGGCGGGCGACGCGGCGCGCATCTTCAACATCTTGTCGCGGCCCGACGATTCGCCGCTCCTGCTGCTGCTTCGCGAGATCGATCGGCAGACGTCGCTCGATGCGGCAGACGGCAACGGGATCGTGCAGCGCGCGCAGGACCGAGCGGATCAATTGCGGCAGCGCCTGCAGCAGGTGCTCGGCGCCTCGAATCAAGGCGCCGCGGATGCGGCGGCGGCCGCATCGGTGCGGAACGCCGTCGAGGAGCGCTTCGGCCCGCTCGACGCGCTCGTGCGCCAGGCCGAAGGGCAGCCGCGGCCCGTCGATCATCTCGTCGGCCTGTTTCAAGAGCTCTATCAGTATCTCGGCGTCGTCGTCGCGAGCGAAGCGGGAGGCGGCGCGATACCGCCGCAGGTGCAGCAGACGGGGCAAGCGGTCGTCCAGAAGCTGCGCACCGAGGCCTCGACGCAGCCCGAGCTTCTCGTCGGCGATCTTCTGCGGACGGCCGCCGACCGAACGGCGGCGCTCACGACGGGCGACGTCAGGACGTACCTCAACGAGCTCTGGCAGTCGGGACCGCTCGCGACTTGCAAGCAAGCGATCGAAGGCCGCTATCCCGTCGACGCCGGCAGCTCGCAGAGCGTGCGGCTCGACGACTTCGCGCAGTTCTTCGGCTACGGCGGCGTCATGGATGCCTTCTTCAATACGAATTTGCGCCAGTACGTGGATGCGTCCGCGTCGCCGTGGCGCAGCCGCCCGACGGCGAACGTGCCGATCCAGCTGTCGCAAGCCGCCCTTCAAGCCTTCGAGAACGCGGACGTCATCAAGCGCACGTTCTTCCGTGCGGGCAGCATGGAGCCTTCGATCGAATTCGATCTGCGTCCGCTCGAGATGGACACCTCGCTCGCGCGGTTCCTGCTCGACCTCGAAGGAGCGCAGCTCACCTACGAGTTCGGCCCGCTGACGCAGACGCTCATGCACTGGCCGGGGCCGAAGCCCGGCACCGGCGTCCGTCTCGAGCTCGTGGACCGCAAGACGCATGCGACGGCCATGGACCGAGTCGAGGGGCCGTGGGCCTGGTTCCGGCTGCTCGACCGCTCGAAGCTCACGCCGACCGGAAGCGCGGAGCAGTTCGAGGTCACGTTCTCGCAAGGCGGCCGCAATGTGATCTACGAGCTCACGGCGCGCAGCGCGTTCAATCCGTTCGCGCTGTCGCAGCTCAAGCGCTTCCGATGCCCCGGAACGCTCTAGCACGCCGATGAGAACGTCCGTGCAAGGCGAATGCGCGCGCTGGCGCACGATCCGGCGCGGCGCATGACGACGCTCGGCAGCCCCGGCTTCTACGGCAAGCTGCCTGCCCGCGGCGACTTCGTGAGCCGGCGTATGCCCAACGATTTCGTCGAACGTTGGGACGCCTGGCTCCAAGGCGCGCTCGCGGAGAGCCGAGCGGACCTCGGCGCCGACTGGCTCGAGGTCTATCTCACGAGCCCAATATGGCGCTTCGCGCTCGCGGCCGGCGTTTGCGGCGAGCAGGGGCGGCTCGGCGTCATGATGCCGAGCGTCGACAAGGTCGGGCGCTATTTCCCGTTGACGGCCACGCTCGGCTGCGAGCCCGGCCGCTCGGCGCTCGCGCGCGCGTTCGAGCTCGAGGGCTGGTTCGCCGACGTCGAGAACCTTTTGCTCGCGACCCTCGCGGACCCGCCGCTCGATCTCGAGGCCTTCGACGAGCGCATCGGGCGGCTCGGCGCCCCGGACGGAGACGTCGACGGCGCGCTCGACGCACCGACGCAGCGGATGCGCGCGGGCTCCGGCGAGCGCGAGCCGCCGGCCGGCGTGCTTCGGCGCTTCGCTCTGCCGCCCGGCGCGTCGCTGCGCGACGGCGTGCAGCGCCTCGCCGCAGACGCGCGCGAGGATCCGCTCGGGTGGCCCTGCGTCTGGTGGACCGAGGGCTCGGAGCGCATCGGGCCGAGCCTGCTCGTCACCGCTCAGCTGCCGAGCCCTTCGGCCTCCGTCGCGATGTTGGACGGGCGCTTCAGCGCGCGCGGCTGGAGCGATCCCGACCGTGCGGCTTTTCGAGCGCCGGACGGCAGAGCGCGACGAAGCGCTGCGATTCGCTCGGCCGCATTTACCGACCCCGGCAAGGCGCGCACGCGCAACGAAGACGCCTTCGCCTCGCGCGACGACCTCGGCGTCTACGTCGTCGCCGACGGCCTCGGCGGTCACCAGGCCGGGGAGATCGCGAGCCGCATGGTCACGTCCGTCGTCGACGCCCTCGAAAATGGGGTCAGACCCGATTTTTCCGAAAATGGGGTCAGACCCCAATTTCCCGAAGCGCTTCCCGAAAAAAATGGGGTCAGACCCCAATTTTCCGGAACGCTCCCGGCCTACGTTCAAGAGGGCTGCCCCCGCGCAAGCCTGGCCGAGCGCGTCGATCGTTTCGCGCGCGCGCTCCGCGTCGTCAACGGCTGCCTGCAGGTCTTGGCCGAGCGGCAGCCCGGCGTCGAGCTCGCGGCGAGCACCGTTGCCGCGCTGTTCGTCCAAGGCGAAACGTGGGCCTGCGTCTGGGCGGGCGACAGCCGCGTGTATCGACTTCGAGACGGCGAGCTTCGGCAGCTGTCCCGCGATCACTCCGAGGCCGAGGAGGTCAACGCGGACAACCACGTCGTGACGCGCGCCGTCGGCGCCCCCGATCCGCTCGAGGTGGACGTCGAGCACGGCGACGCGCGTCCGGGCGATCGGTTCCTGCTGTGCACCGACGGGCTGTACGGCGAGGTCGCGCCCGAAGAGATCGCCGCGGCGCTTGCGCTTGCAGAGCCCGAGCAGGCCTGCGCGCGTCTCATGACGGCTGCGTTGCGCGGCGAGGCGCCCGACAATCTGACGGGCATCGTCGTGCACCTCGAAGCGCTCGAGACGGAGGCAGGCGAACCATGACCGACGGCACCGACGCGACGCGCATCAAACCGGCCGCTGCAGACGCAACGCGCATCGAGCCGGCCGCCGGTGACGCGACGCGCCTCAAGCCCGGCACGGCAGACTCGACGGCCGTCAAGCCGGCCGCGCCGCCCGAGCGCGTCGCCGCGGCGGAGCGCTCCGCGCCGCTCGAGGCGACGAGGCTCAAGGCGAGGCCGACAGGCGGCCCGGCGTCCACGGGCTCCGACTGGTCGCATCCGGAGGAGTGGGAGAGCCGCGGCGACGCGGTGCTCGGCCCGGGCAGCGTCGTCAAGCAGCGGTTCGCGCTCGAGTCCGTGCTCGGCCGCGGCGGCATGGGCGTCGTCTACCGCGCGCTCGACCGGCGCAAGCAGGAGGCGCAGGACCGCGAGCCGTATGTCGCCATCAAGATTCTCGGCGAGGAGTTTCGGCGCCATCCGAACGCGCTGATCGCGCTGCAGCGGGAAGCGCGCAAGGCGCAGGCCCTCGCCCACCCGAACGTCATCACCGTGCACGATTTCGATCGCGACGGCACGACGGTGTACATGACGATGGAGCTGCTCGACGGCGAGCCGCTCAACAAGGTCATCGCGGCGCACGCGGACCGCGGCCTGCCGCCCGAGAAGGCGCTCGCGATCGTCCACAGCGCGGCCGAAGCGCTCGCCTACGCGCACAAGAAGGGCATCGTGCATTCGGATTTCAAGCCCGGCAACGTGTTCCTGACGCGCCGCGGCGAGGTCAAGGTGCTCGACTTCGGCATCGCGCGCGCGGTGCCGACGCAGCTCGCGCCCGACGCAGACGACACCGTGTTCGACGCCGCGGCGCTCGGCGCGCTGACGCCGTCCTATGCGAGCCTCGAGATGCTGCGCGGCGAGCCGCCCGCGCCCGCGGACGACGTCTATGCGCTCGCGGTCGTCGCCTACGAGCTGCTCACGGGCCGGCATCCGTTCGACAGGCTGCCGGCCGATCGGGCGCGCGTCGAAGGACTGGCTCCGCCCGCGGTCGCCGAGCTGCCGCGCCGGCAGCGCAAGGCGCTGGCCAGGGCGCTGTCGTTCGAGCGCGCCGCGCGCCAGCCCGACGCCGGCGCGTTTCTGCGGGAGCTCGAAGGGCCGAGTCCCGTCAGGAAGGCCGCCTACGCGTCGGCGCTCGTTCTGCTGGCCGGCATCGCCGCCTACGCGTTCTACTCGGGCAGCCAGCTCAAGCCCGACGTGCCGTTCTCCGATCTGCCGCCGCAAGCGCAGCAGCAGTTCAACGAGGACGTCGAGCAAGGGGAGAAGGCGCTCGGCTTCGGCGACTTCGCGCTCAACGATGCGTTCGACTATTTCTCTCGTGCGTACGACATTCATCGCAACAACCCTCGTGCGGTCGACGGACTCGAGCGCGTCGCGGACCGATTCCTGAAATCGATGGCGAGCGCCGATCGCGAGACGCAGCGCAACGTGCTGCGCAAGCTCTATTGCCAGGAATACCTATCCGGCTACGCGCCCGTCGACAAGGCCTGCGAATCGGCCCTCGGTGCGCGGCAGTGCACGTTCGAGGGCATGGGCTGCCCGAGCCGGGATACGGGTCCCTGAACCGGTAAGTCCATTGCCGACGCCGGCTTGCGCGTTTTTACCTACATCGAGGAGATCCCGGGTGTTTGACATGTGCGAGATCCGTGGCTAGTGTTTGCCACGAAAACAATCACTTGCCGCATGCCGCGCAGAATCCTCCGAAACACCGCCGCGCTTCTCACGCTCATCGCCTGCGTGGCCATGAGCGCAGCGGACGCGCAGGACGGAGGCCGGGGCCGCGCGAGGCGAAACGCCCGACAGAGCGTGAACGCGACGCAAGAGTCGGGCAAGGCGCTCGAAGGCTTCAGCGCCGTGCAGGCGCTCGAGATCGTCGACTGTCTCTTGCCCGGTCAGGTTCGCGTCGTCGGCGGCCGCACGTATCTGACGCCCCGGCGCCCGACGCGGACGACGGCGGCGGATTGCGGCGCGCGCGGCGGCGAATACCTCGCCTACGACCGCGCCGATTACCGCTCGGCCCTGAACGTCTGGCTGCCGACGGCGGAGCAGGGCGATGCCGAAGCGCAAACCATGGTCGGCGAGATCTACGAGCGCGGCTTGGGCGCCGAGCCGAACTACGAAGCCGCGGCCGAGTGGTACAAGAAGGCCGCCGATCAAGGCTACGCACGCGCCGAGTTCGATCTCGGCACGCTTTACGAGCAAGGGCACGGCGTGCCGGCCAACCGGCTCGAGGCGCTGAACTGGTACCGCAAGGCGTGGGGGCTGCCCGAGGATAGCCTGATCTTCCGATCCGCCGCGGCCGCCGAGCAGTCCGAGCTGCGGGCGCAGCTCGAGCAGCAAATCGAGCAGCGCAATCGCCAGATCGACGCGCTCGAGGGCCAGGTCAAGTCGCTGCAGCAGCAGCTGAGCCAACGCGCGGACGCCGCCCAAGAGCTCGAATCGCTTCAGACCCTGCTCGCTCAGCTGCAAGCGCAGAGCTCGAGCGATCAGCAGCGCCTCGATGCGATGCCGACGCTCCGGAGCGCCGGCACGAGCGGGCAGACGACGGGCGGCGGCGCCTTCAAGCAGGCCAAGGACGTCGAGTACAAGCGCAAGTCCTTCGGGCGCTACTACGCCTTGATCATCGGCGTGCAGGACTACGAGCACCTCGACGATCTCGAGTCTCCGCTCAACGACGCGCGCGAGGCCGCGATGGTCCTCGAGGAGAAATACGGGTTCAGCGTCAAGATGCTCACGAACCCGGATCAGCTCACGGTCATGAAGACGGTCAACGAGCTCAACGACACGCTGACCGAGGACGACAATCTCCTGATCTACTTCGCGGGCCACGGCAGCCGGCTGCAGACGGGCTCGCGCGAGACGGGCTACTGGCTCCCGACGAACGCCGAGCCCGCGCCCGACGACACGCTCTGGGTGCCGAACGAGTTCGTGAGCCGGCACTTGGGCCGCATCAAGGCGAAGCGCGTGCTCGTCGTCTCCGACTCGTGCTATGCGGGCCTGCTCGGCGACGACCCGGGCTACGTCATGGTCGGCGACGGCCAATACACCGACGAATACATCGAGTGGAAGATGCCGAAGCGCTCGCGCCTCGTGCTGGCCTCGGGCGGCGATCAGCCGGTGCTCGACAACGGCGGAAACGGGCATTCGGTCTTCGCGCATGCGTTCCTCGAAACCTTGGAGAGCAACGACCGAGTGCTCACGGCGCCGGAGCTCTTCTTGAAGATTCGCTCGCTCGTCGAGCATTCGCCGCTCGCGAGCGA
>DASTSM010000164.1:0-2583 GCA_035760685.1 Gammaproteobacteria bacterium
TCGTGCCGGGCTTCGTCGCGCAGTTCGGCGTGAACTGGCGGCAACCGCACAGCCAGTGGCGCACCAAGCCGTTCAACGACGATCCGAGCCTGTTCGCCCTCGAGCGCGGCACCCTTTGCTTCGCGAAGGCGGGCCCCAACACGAATACGACTCAGGTCTTCATCAACTTCGGCGAGAACAACCAACTCGCGGCGCCGCAATACAACTTTGCCGTCTTCGGCAAGGTCGTCGAGGGCATGGACGTCGTGGACGCCTTCGCGCAGGTCGGCGATCCGAGCAACGGCTTGGACCAGGGCCGCCTCTGGAGCGACGGCGACGCGTACCTCAAGTCGCTGCCGAAGCAGCCGACGATGATCGAGCACGCCGTCGTGCGCTGATCCCCCGCGCGGCCGCGCCCGCCGCGGCCGGATGCCACGCGCGCTCGAGCGCCGCGCCGCGCTCGAGCACTCAAAGATCGAGCACGGAGCGGTCGAGCTCCGAGATGCTCGTGCGGCCCGCCATGGCCATCGCCGCCCCGAGCTCGCGGCCGAGCGTGTCGATGACCGCCTCGACGGAGCGGCGGCCTCCGGCCGCGAGCGCAAACGCCCAGGCCCGGCCGAGCAGCACGCCGTTCGCCCCGAGCGCGAGCATGCGCAGCACGTCGACGCCGTTGCGCACGCCGCCGTCGACGAGCACCGTCAACTTGCCGTCCACGGCTTGCGCGATCGGCGGCAGTGCGCGCACCGTCGAGCGAACGCCGTCGAACTGCCGTCCGCCGTGGTTCGAGACGACGATGCCGTCCGCGCCGAGCTCGACGGCCCGCCGCGCGTCCTCGGGATCCAGAATCCCTTTGATGATGAGCGGGCCGTTCCACTTGGCCCTGATCCAGTCGAGATCCTTCCACGTGACCGAAGGGTCGAAGTTGCGGCCGAGCCATCCGATGTAGTCTTCGAGCCCGCTGTTCTTTCCGAGCACGGCCAGCAGGTTGCCGAGCGAATGCGGCCGGCCGCGGACCCCGACGTCGTAGCTCCAGCGCGGCTTCGCGACCGCTTGCAGAACCCGGCGCGCCCGCCCGGCGAAGCCCGCGCTGCCCGCGAGTCCCGTGCGGAAGTCGCGATAGCGAACGCCGGGCACGGGCATGTCGACCGTGAACAGCAGCGCCGAGCAGCCGGCGGCGGCCGCTCGGTCGAGCAGATCGACCATGAAGGCGCGATCGCGAATCACGTAGAGCTGGAACCAGAACGGCCGCGTAAGCGCCGCGCGCACTTCCTCGAGGCTGCAGATCGAGACGGTCGACAGGCAGAAGGGAACGTTCGCGTTTTCGGCCGCGCGCGCGGCTTGAGTCTCGCCGCGCCGGGCCAGCATGCCCGAGATGCCGATGGGACCCAAGCCGAGCGGCAGCGACCACTTGCGGCCGAAGAGCTCGGCGGTCGTGTCGATCTCAGCGACGTTCGAAAGCACGCGCTGGCGCAGCTCGATGCTGCGCAGATCCTCGACGTTGCGGCGCAACGTGTGCTCCGTATACGAGCCGCCCGCGACGTACTCGCCAAGAAAGCGCGGCAAGCGCCGGAGCGCCTCTCGTGCGATGTCGTCGGAGGAACGGACCTTCATTTCTTGCACCTTCTACCGTACACGCACCCTCGCGCGAGCCGCGCACACTATATACCTAGTCCCCGGCGAAGCTCGTCGACCCTCCGTCGAAACGCTCCTCGTTGGAATCGTTGACCGTCGGCCGAGCCGCGCAATAGCATCGCCGTCTAACGAACGACGGCCCCGCCCTCAGGTGTATCTCCACCGTACGCATTCGGGAAACGGAGGTCATTGACGATCAAACGGTGCTGTTCCACGCGGCAGGCGGCCGCCTCTACGTGAACAGATTGGAGACACAATGCAGCGGGCTGCGACGCAACCGCTCATTCGTTTATCAATCCCGCGGCGGCGGCCACAACGTCGAGCTCTGCGAGAGGGACATCCTCACGGTCATCGACCCGCACGCAACTTCCTGCCGCGTCGGCCGCTCCTTCGAAATCACGAAGGATCAGGCCGAGGCTCTGAGGAAGCGGACGGCCGACTAGCTCGGACAAACCCGAGCTTTCCTCGAACCAGCTCCGACTCGCCGGCAGGGTGGTCGCACGAGCCGACGACCGCGCCCGCCGGACGCGGCCGCCGGCGCGCGATCATTACTGCCCGCCCGCTCGGCTCTGCTCGCCGCTCCCCGGCTTCTGCTGGAACTCGTACGTCTCTTCCTTGCACGGCTGCCGCTCGAACGGCACGTCGGAAGGCAGCACGACGTCCTGACCCTTGTAAGGCTGCGCGAGGTAAACGGGATCCTCGACCGTGTACTCGCGCTTCAGCGCGGGCTTGCCGGTATCGAGCGTGAAGCGCTCCACGATGTGCATCTTGTCGCTGTTGCGCGTCGGGGGCACGAGCACGCCGGGCGCGAAGCCGACCGTATCGACGACGAGCGTGTCGCCTTCCCAGTGCCCGATCGAATGACCGGTGTTGCTCGGCGTGACGTCGGCCGGATGCTGCGTCATGCCCATGTGGATGCGCCGCGTGTTCGCATAGAGGCCGTAGTCGATGTCGATGACCTTCTCGCCGTCC
>DASTSM010000165.1:0-2639 GCA_035760685.1 Gammaproteobacteria bacterium
CGGCAACTCGAACGACGCCGCCAATCGGCAAGGCGAGGTGTTCTGGCTGCACAGCGCGCAAGATCCCTGCGCGCTCGTGCGCGAGATGACGAAGTGGGACGACAACCCCGCATCGCTGGCCCATTTCGCCGAGTCCGCCGTGCGCGCCTACAAGATCGCGATGACGCCGCCCATGGGGCCGGTCGCGCTCGTCGTCGACGACAAGATGCAGGAGGAGTCGGTCCCGGCCGACGCGCGGATCCCGGCGCTCAGCGTGCCGACGCCGCCGGCGGCCGATTCCGGCGCGATCGCCGAGCTCGCGAAGCTGCTCGTCGCCGCGGAGAACCCCGTGATCCTCGCGACGCGCGCGGCGCGCACGGCCGCGGGGCTCGAGCACATGGTCGAGCTCGCCGAGGCGCTGCAATGCGGCGTCGTCGACTCGCATCGGCGCCTCAATTTCCCGACGCGGCATCCGCTCGCGGGCGGCTCGCTCGGGGAAGCCGACCTCGTGCTCGCGCTCGAGCCGGGCGACATCTCGAACGTCGCGCGCCGAGCGCACGAGCGCAACGCGAAAGTCGTCAGCATCACGGCGACGCATCTCTTTCAGCGCAGCAACTACCAGGACTTCCTGCGCTACGCGGAAGTGGACATGTCGATCGCCGCAGACGCCGAAGCGTCGCTGCCGGCCTTGATCGAGGAGATTCGGCGTCTGACGACGGACGCGCGCCGCGAAGCGTTCCGCCGGCGCGGCGAGCGCGTCGCCGAAGCGAACCGACGCACGTTCGAGCAGGCGCGCGTCGATGCCTCGTACGGCTGGGACGCGAGCCCCGTCAGCACGGCGCGCTTGTCGATGGAGCTCTGGGCGCAGCTCAAGAACGAGGACTGGTCGTACGTGACGGGCTGGGTCAACTGGCCACTGAGGCTCTGGGGCTTTACGAAGCATTATCAGTACATCGGCCGGGCGGGCGGCGAGGGCGTCGGCCACTACGCGCCGGCGTCGGTCGGCGCCGCACTCGCGAACAACAAGCACGGCCGCATCAGCGTCTCGATTCAGCCGGACGGCGATCTCATGGCCGCGCCCGGCGCGCTATGGACCGCGGCGAGATATCAAGTGCCGCTCCTCATCGTCATGCAGAACAACCGCGCGTATCACCAGGAGCTCATGTGGTTTCAGCGGGCGGCGCTCAAGCGCAACCGTAGCCTCGAGCTCACGCAAGAAGGCTTCGGCCTCGGCAATCCGAACATCGACTTCGCGAAGATGGCCGAGGGGCTCGGCGTCGCGTCCTCGGGCCCGATCTCCGACCCCAAGGATCTCGCGGCGGCGATTCGCCGCGGCATCGGCGTCGTGAAGCGCGGCGAGCCGTACTTGATCGACGTCGTGACGCAGCCGCGGTAGGCAGACCACGTGACGCAGCTTCGGCAGATTCTCTCGGCGTTCGTTCTGCTCTGCTTCGCGTGCTGCGGCCCGGCGGCTGCTCAATCCGCGCGCAAGGAGCGCGCCGCCGTCGCGAACGGCGAGGCCGTTTACCTGCGCGTCGGGTGTCCCGCGTGCCACGGCACGGTGGGGCAGGGCGGCGCCGGGCCGCGGCTCGCGCCCGGCACGCTGCCGCCGGCCGCCTTCGCGCAGTGGGTCCGCAACGGCACGCCGAATTTTTCGTTCGGGAGCGGCATGCCCGCGTTCCCCGCGAGCGCCATCAGCGATGCGGACCTCGCGGACGTGCGCGCGTATCTCGCGAGCGTGCCGAAGCCGCCGCCGGTGGCCGACATTCCGCTGCTCGCGCGGTAAGCGCGCAAAATGGCGAAATTGGGGTCAGACCCCATTTTTTCCGAAAAATGGGGTCTGACCCCAATTTTTTTCGAGTGGGCCTCGCGCAGCGTCTCGTCGTTATCGCGGCGAGCCGACCGCGTCCAATCGCTTCGAGCTCGTGTCCCAGTTCGAGTCGACGCAGAGCGTGCACTTCTCGCCGAGAAACATCGCGCCCGCGTTCTTGTCGCCCTTCAACGTCCACAAGAGCCAGTTCGACGCGACGTTCGCGAACTCGCCGCCGCCTGGATGATCCACGGTCGCCGTGTGTCCGGCGCCGTGACGCGAGCCGTAGAAGACGGGCAGGCGGTCGATCATGTCGTACGTGGCGCGCGACGACTCCAGCATGAAGTCGCGGTCGCCGCCGTTCACGAGCAGCACGGGGCCGTGCAGGTCGCCGAGCGCGCTCGTCGGCGGCCAAGGCGCATCCCATGTTTCTTTAACGGGCGGCCGCACGCCGGCGTTGAAAACGCCGATCGTGTCGACTCGCGCATCGCCGCCGAGGACGATCGAGAGAAAGCCGCCGCAGGACTGGCCCATCACGGCCGTCTTGTCCGTGGCGATCTTGCCTTTGAGCGGCGCGCCGGCCCGCGCGTTCTCCGCATCGGCCCAGTCGAGCGCCGCCTTCAGATCGTCGGCCGTCGCCTGCCGGCGGGGCGCGCCTTGCACCGCCGCCGTCCCGATCACGAGGAAGCCGTGCGAGGCGACCGTCGTGAAGAAGCCCGCGTAACGGGTGCTGTTGATCGCGCAGCCGCCGTTGCCCCAGACCATGACGGGCAGCGAGTCCGTGCCGGGAAAGGCGGTGAGATTGGCCGGGCGGAAGACGATGAGACCCGGCGAGCCGAACGCAGGCTCC
>DASTSM010000166.1:0-5488 GCA_035760685.1 Gammaproteobacteria bacterium
GAGCTCCTCGCGTGGCACGTCCGCACGCGGGCGGCGCGCACGTTCCTCGTGCACGGCGAGCCGAAGAGCACGCAACGCTTCGGCGCGCTGCTGCGCGGCACGGCGGTCGAAATGCCGAAGCTGCACGAGTCGTTCGAGCTCTGAAAAATGGGGTCAGACCCCATTTTTCCCGCGCCGTGGCAGGCCACGGAAGGCGAGCGTGAAAAACGGGGTCTGACCCCATTTTCCGCGCCCGTTATTGGCAGCCCGCGAGGCTCGCGATCCAGTCGCCGATCAGCGCCGCGCCCGCGGCGTCGGCGACGGCGGAGGCGAGCGGCGGCATCCCGTTCGCGTCGCGCCGGCTCATGCGCGCGAGCAGCACGGAGCGGTCGGGTGCGCCCGGCGCGACGAGGCGTGCGTCGGCGCCGAGGCCGAGATCGCCCGCCTGGGGCGGCGCGTCGCAGGCGCCCGTCTCGGCGAGCGCCGTCGAGTAGCGCAGATCGAGCGCCACGCCCGTCGGGCCTTGCGGACGATGGCAGCCGGCGCAGTTCGAGTGCAGGTAGGCCCGCGCCCGGTCGCCGAGCGGCGCGGCCGCGTCGAACGGATCCGGCAGCTTCGGCTGCGCGGACGCAGGCCCGAGCGGCGCGTCGAATAGGCCGACCGCGTCGAGCGTCTCGAGCTGATTGGCCGTGCGTCCCGTGCTCGGATACGTGAAGTCGTGATTGAGCTGCGCGGCCTCGACCCCGAGCACGAAGCCCGCGGCCGCCGTATGGCAGACGAGGCAGTCGTCTTCGCTCGGGAAGATCCACGTCGCGCCCCCGCCGATGTCGGCGGTCTTGCCGCCTTCGACGAGCGCGGCGTCGGTCTGCGCGGCGTTCCATTCGTACGTGTAGCCCGCCCAGCCGCCGTCGGGGTGCCGCATGAAGAGTCTCGTCTCGATGAGCTTGCCGTTCGCGCGGAAACTCTTGACGAGGACCGAGCGCGGAGGGAACGCGAGCTTGCCGTCGGCGTCGACCGATACCGTCGTGCCGTCCGGGACCGCGAGCCAGCGCTCCTTGTCCGCGCCGTCCGACCAGAACGGCGCCGCGACGTCATAGGGGATCAGTCCCGGCGCGGGCGCCGCGGCGTTCGCCGCCTCGACGCAGCCCGTCGCCGACAGAAGCGCGGGCACGGGCGGACCCGAAGCGGCGCCGCCGCCGGTCGCGGGCACGATCTTGTAGACCCCGCCGTCCGCGATGTCGAGCACGTAGAGCTCGCCGTCGCCGCCTTCCGCGAACGACGCGATGCTGTGCGCCGTGTCGAGCAGCTCCTCGGGCATGCGCCCGCCGGTGCCGTCGCCGGCGAGGCGCCAAATGCGTCCGCTGCCGTAGTCCGCGAACAAATAGCTGCCGACGAGGCCGGGCACGGCGGTGCCGCGGTAGACGTAGCCGCCCGTGATCGAGTTGCCTTCGCTGTGCGAATACTCGGCGACCGGCGGGATGAGGCCGGTGGCCGCGGCGCAGCTCGGCGCGGGATCCGAGTAAGGATGCGTCCCCTCCATGCAGTCCCAACCGTAGTTTCCGCCGCGCTCGACGCGGTCGACCTCTTCCCACGCATTCTGGCCGACGTCGCCGACCCAGAGCTCGCCCGTCGAGGGATCGAAGCTCCACCGCCAGGGATTTCGAAAGCCCCAGGCGTAGATCTCGGGGCAGTCCGTGGTCGAGCCGTTCGGGTCGGCCGGGCACATCGGGTTGCCGGCGAACGGGTTGTCGCTCGGGATCGCGTAGGGCGACGCGGCGCGCACGTCGAGCCGCAGCATCGCGCCGAGAAAGTTCTTCGTGTTCTGCGCGTAGCCGAACGGGTCGCCGCCGCTGCCGCCGTCGCCGAAGCCGATGTAGAGCAATCCGTCCGGACCGAACGCGACGTTGCCGCCGTTGTGGTTCGTGAAAGGCTGGTTCAAGCGCAGCACGGTTTGCTCGCTGCTCGGATCGAGCGCCGCGCCGTCGGCGGTCGCCGTGAAGCTCCCGATCACGGACACGAGCGGCGCGCCGGTTTCCGTCCACGACATGAACACGCGGCCGTTCGCGGCGTAGTCGGGATCGAAGGCGAAGCCGAGGAGGCCGCCTTCGCCGCTCGCGTCGACGCGGCTCCGCAGGTCGATGAAGGTGCTCGCCGTCCGGGTGCTCGGGTCGTTCGCGAAGACCTCGACGCGGCCCGGGCGCTCGACGAGGTACCAGCGGCTCGAGTCGCCCGGCGCCTCGAGCATCGCGACGGGCTGGTCGAAGGTCAGATCGGGGAACGCGCGCTCGAGCGCGATTGCGGCGCCCGTGCCGGCGTCGCGCGGGGGCGCGAGACAAGCCGCGTTCGACGGACGGGCGTCGAGCCCGCCCGCCACGCTCGGCGGCGGCGCGCTCGGGCGCGACGAGCCGCCGCCATGGCACGCGGCGAGCAGGGAGACGAGACCGAAGCGGGAAAACCGCGGTACGTTGCCGAGCATTGAGCGGCCTCCTGGGCTTGCGCGCCATAGGTTGGCGAAATCCTGGGTCCATGGCGAGGACGGAAAGCACGCCCGTGCTCGGGCGGTGGTCCGGTTCTTGGATGGAGGGAGAGGTTTTCCACGATTCGAGCCATGCGGATACAGGATCTCATCGGGGGCACGCTCGGCTTCGCGCTTGCCGCGGCGTGCCTCGCCGCGGCGCCTGCTCGCGCCGCGCCGCCCGCGCCTTCCGCTGTCGAGGAGACCGGGGCCGGCGACGCCGCACCGCCGACGGACGTGTTCGTGCTCGGCGACAGCCTTTCCGACATCGGCAATGCGGCCGCGCTCGCCGACTACGTGCTCGGCGAGCCGCTCTATCCAGCGGCGACCGTCGGCCTCTGCAATCCCATGGATATCTTCGTGCTGCATCGCAACTGCGACGCGCTCATCTACGGGAAGAGCCGTGCGACCAACGGACCCGTCGCCGTCGAGCTGCTCGAGGAAGGCCTCGGGTTGCCGCCCCTCGAGCCCTCGTACCACACCGTGCCGGATCGGCCCGCGCACGGAACCGACTACGCCGTCGCCGGCGCGACGGCGCGCGGCGCCGGGGTCGATGACCTCGCCACGCAAGTCGAGATCCTGCGCGTCGACCGCGGCCCGGTGCTGCCGGACGGCGCGCTCTACGTCGTCATGATCGGCGGCAACGACGGGCTCGCGGCGCTGCGCTCCGCCGGGGAAGCGCGCGTCGGCATTTCGCCGAGCGAGGGCAGCGACGAGATCGTGGCCGCCGCCGTCGCAGCGATCGGCGACGCGGTCGAGGCGCTCGTCGATGCCGGCGCCCGCCGGCTCGTCGTCACGAACCTGCCGAACCTCGCCGCCGTGCCCATCGTGGGCGAGCGCGCGCGATCGCTCGGGCTCGACGAGGCGGAGGCCAGGAGTCTCGCGGCCGACGTCACGGGGACATTCAACACGGCGCTCGCGGCGAGGCTCGCCGCCGCGCAGACGGCTCATCCCGAAGCCCGCATCGAGCCGTTCGACCTCTACGACGTGCTCGAGCGCATCCGCGCCGCGGACGCGGCGGCGGGCGTGGACGTCACCGACGCCTGCTTCGACAGCGAAGCCTACCGCACGTCCATACTTGCGGAGCGGCGCTTCAATCCCGCGTGCGCTCCGGACGCCGACGGCGGCGCGCCGCGCTTCGACGCGTTCTTCTTCTGGGACGGGCTGCATCCGACCGCCTCCGTGCACGCGGCGTTGGCGGACGCGTTGCTCGCGTTCTATCGGGGCTCGTGAGGCCGCAAGACGCTGCTATGCTCGCGGGCATGCGGTCCCGGCGCCTCTGCTGCCTGCTTCTATCGACCGTCGTCGCGGTGCTGCGGGCCGAAGCGCAGAGCGCGCCCGCGGTGACGGCCGGCGACGATGCCTCGGCTTCGCACGCACCGCCGGCCTCGCACGCAATTCCGGCGTCGCCCGACGCCGGCCGCGCGGCCGCCGACGTTCCCTCCGCGTCGTTCTACGCAATCGATCTTTCCGCCGCCCTCACGCCCGCCGAGCTGGCCGCGCGCCTCGACGGCTCGCGCGCCGTATTCGTGGGCGAGACGCACACGCGCTATGACGATCATCTGAATCAGCTCGCGATCATCGAGCAGCTCCACGAGCACGGCGCGAAGCTCGCGATCGGCGTCGAATACTTCGAGCGGCGAGTCCAACCGCACATCGACGACTACATCGAGGGCCGGATCGACGAGCGGGAGTTCTTGCGCGCCACGGAATACTTTCAAGCCTGGGGATTCGACTACCGGCTCTATGCGCCGATCTTCCGCTACGCCCGACGGGAGGGCATTCCGGTGCGTGCGCTCAACGTGCCGCGGTCGCTCCCGCCAGCCGTCGCGAGCGTCGGCGTAGCCGGTCTCTCGGCCGAGCAACGCTCATTGCTGCCGAAGGATATCGAGCCGGCGGGCGAGGCGTACGAAGCGCGCCTTCGCAGCGCGTTCGAGGGGCACGGCGGCGCGTCGCCGGGCGACTTCGAGCATTTCGTCGAGGCGCAGCTCGTCTGGGACGAAGGCATGGCGGAGAGCGCTGCGGACTATCTCGCGTCGAACCCCGATCGGCGCATGGTCGTGCTCGCGGGCTCGGGTCACGTGGCTTACGGCTCCGGGATTCCGGAGCGCCTCGCACGGCGCACGCATGCGTCGTACGCGATCGTCCTGAACGCAGGCGAGGAGACAGAGCGAGGCGCCGCGGACTTTCTGCTCCTCGGCCCCGAGCGCGAGCTGCCGCCCGCCGGCGTGCTCGGCGCGAGCTTCGAGGACAGGGACGGGAAGTGCCGCATCCGCTCGGTGGCGGAGCACGGGGCCGCCGCGAAGAGCGGTCTCAAGAAGGGCGACGTCCTCGTCTCGATCGACGGGCAGCCCGTGTCGTCCGCGGCCGACGTCCGGGTCGCGCTTTGGGACAAGGTCCCCGGCGATGCAGTGCGGATCGAAGTCAGGCGCAAGCGCGGCGGTCGAGCGCCGCTGCGGATCGTGAACGCCGAGCTAGAGGCCCCGGCCGCGACGCGCGGCTAGATCAGGACGCCCGCCGCGAGCAGCACGGCGAAGGACGCGACGAGCAGCGTCGAGCCGCAGACGCGGATCATCGAGCGGTGCGCTTCCGGCGTCAGGAACAGCGCGAACCCGTCGACGCACTCGGTGTACTCCTGGACTTTCTCGGGCCACTTCCTGAAAACGATCCCGGCTACGAAAGAGACGAAGGAAGTCGCGACCAGCGTCGCCACTGCGCCCGAAACGATCATGAATTGCACCTCCGTCAAGGAAAGCGTACCGCCGGAATCGGAAGCGGTAGGATCTCTGCGAGATCGGCGCGTATGATGAAATCTCCGCAGCGATTGTCAATCCGCGGGTCAGGAGGGGGGAAAACATGGCCGGTCTATTTCGTTTCGCGGCCGTCGTCGCCGCGCTCGCGCTCGGCGTTTGCGCCGCCGATGCACAAACCGCGTCGGGAAACGGCGACAAGATCGAGTCGCCGCGGCTCTACGTGCTCGACGGCGGGGTGCTG
>DASTSM010000167.1:0-8786 GCA_035760685.1 Gammaproteobacteria bacterium
ATCGCGAGCTGGCCAACGCAGTCGCTCGCCACAAAGCCATGTTCTTTGCCGAGAAGGCGGTTGACCGCTCGCTGATCGACTACGCAGCCGCAGTGAACGGCGGCTTGCAACTCGTTCCAGTCGGTGATGGCGCGAAGGCGCTCGAAGACGACTACGCTCGCATGGTGGAAGACGGGCTACTGCTCGACGATGCCGAGCCTTTCGCGGTGCTCATGGAGCGCTGCGCCGACATCGCATCGCGAGCCAACGGCGCGATGAAATAAAAAGAAGAGGTTGGGGGGGGGCGTTGAGCAGGGGTCAGAGTGGCGGAGATGGGAGCCGCATATTCACGCGCCGGGCACGGTGATGAACAACCAGTTCACCGGTCCTAACGCATGGAATGACTATCTCACGGCTCTTGAACAAGCGACACCGGCGATCGAGGCGATTGCGGTCACCGACTATTACGTGACCGACGCATATGAGGAAGTGCTCAGGCACAAGGGCGCGGGGCGACTCCCTGGCGTCAAGCTCGTGTTTCCAAATGTTGAGCTGAGGCTCGATGTCGCGACGTTCGGGAATCGGCAATCGGAATCGGAACGGAACCGGTACCGCCGGGGCCGAAGCCGTGTCGTCCGCGCTGCGGGATACGTATGCGGCTATGGCTATTATGAAACCGTGGACGCAATCCGCATGAGTGCATAGGCTATCTCCTCATGAGGAAGCCCCTGCAGGTCTATCTCGATGACGACGATATCGAGCGGCTCGAGATCTTCGCTCGAGAGCGCGGCTGGACGAAGTCCCAGACTATACGGGCTGCACTGCGCGCCCTCACACGCGCGCAGGCGGACGATCCGTTGCTCGAGCTGAGCGGCGATATCGACGGCTTGCCGGCGGATATTGCCGAAAACTTCGATCGCTATCTCGACTGAGACATTCATTGCCGAGCCGCTTCCGACATCCCGAGTCCGTCGCAGATACGCCCGCAAAGCTGCTCGTCGATAGCGACATTTGTCCGCGGGACGAGCGCAGAGCACCAGTCCCCCTCGGCTCTTGCGGCCGTCCGCCGGCGGCGGGGATAATGATTCGCAGCGGCGCCTGAGAGACAGCGGCGCTTGCGTGAGGCAGCGGCGAGCGAGAGAGGAAGAGACTCATGGCCGAGAAAATTTCCGTCTACGACCCCCGCGGCTATCCGCCGAAAGTCGTCGGCAAGCGGCTCGCGAACCGGCTCGAGCGCCTCGACGGCAAGGTCGTCTACCTCGTCGATTGCCTGTTCGACAATTCCGACGTCTTCATCGAGCAGCTGCGGCTCTGGTTCGCCGAGCATTTGCCGGCCGTCGTCACGCGCGTCATCAAGCCGCGCGAGAGCTGGGTCGATGATCCGGACATGCGCGCGGCGATCGCCGCCGACGGCGACGCCGCGATCCTAGGCGTCGGCCTCTGAAGCACTTGTTGCCCCACGGTCGTGGGGCTCGCGATGGCCCTCGAGCAGCAGGGCGTGCCGACCGTTCCGGTCAGCACGCACGTCTTTGCCCGGCTCGCGAAGGCCACGTCGCTCGCGGCCGGCATGCCGACCGTGCGCAACGTCTACGTGCCGCAGCCGATCGTCGGCCGCTCGCCCGCCCAGCTCCGCGCTTACATCGAGGGCGAGGATCCGATCGCGAAGCGGCCGTTCATGCAGGGCGTCATCGAAGGACTCACCCGGCCGCTCGACGACGCGGACCTCAAAGGCGCGACGTTCGAGCGCTCGACGCCGCGGCTGCTGCCGGCGGATAGCGAGGAGAACCTGCACCGGCTCTTCATCGAGAGCCATTGGACGGACTACCTGCCGATCGTGCTGCCGACCGAGGAGCGCGTCGAGCGGATGCTCGAAGGCACGAAGCACCCGCGGGACGAGATCGTCGGGCGGCTTCGCCCCACGGCGTTCCGCGAAGCCTGGGAGTTCGACGTCGAGAAGGTCGCCGTCAACGCCGTCATGGCGGGCGCGCGCCCGGAGTACCTGCCCGTGATTCTCGCGATGGCCGCGAGCGGCATAACGGCGCGTTCGAGCAGCACGACGTCGTGGGCGACGATCTCGCTCGTCAACGGCCCGATCCGCAACGAGCTCGGCATGAATTCCGGCATCGGCGCGCTCGGGCCGTATAACCATGCGAACGCGACGATCGGCCGCGCCTACGGCCTCCTGAGCCAGAACCTGCAAGGCGGCTCCGTGCCGGGCGAGACTTACATGGGCACGCTCGGCAACTGGCTCGCCTACACGGCCTGCTTCCCGGAGGCGGAGGAGCGCAGCCCCTGGGCACCGTTCCACGTCGACGAGGGCTTCAAGCCGACCGACAGCACCGTGAGCCTCTTCTTCGGCGGCTGGTACACGCAGTCGGGCTTCGGCCCGCGCGACACGTGGCAGGACCGGTTCATCCGCATGCTGACCGCGACGGATTTCTACAGCCCGCCGCTCATCGTCATGGATCCGCTCGTCGCGCGCGCGTTCGTGGACTTGGGCTACACGAAGCAATCGCTGATCGAATGGTGCGCGGCGAACGCGAAGCTGCCGGCGCGGGACTACTGGGACGATCAGTGGACGCAGACCTTGCTGAAGCCGCTCGCCGTCGCGGGCGTGGAACCCTATGCGACCCGCCTCAAAGCCGCGCCCGACGAGCTCATCAATCTCTTCAGGCCCGAGGACATCAAGATCGTCGTGACGGGCGGCGAGACGCAGGGCGGCTTCAGGATGCTGAGCGGCCGCTATCTCGGCCGCGGCCCGGGCACGGACAACAAGGTCAAGCCGACGTTCAGCATCGACGCGTGGCGGTGACGTGCTCCAGCCGCTAAGCGTCGTCCCCGAGCCGCCGCAATGCTTCGGAAATGATGGCCGCGTCCATCTGGTCTTTCGGACGGGCTCCTTGCTTCGTTTTCAGCAACCCGGGGAAGGTCGAGCAGCCGAACGGAGACCTCGTCGATCTTCAGAGTCGTCACGTGGGCTTTCATTTCTTCCCACGTTAGTCCTGCGATCGACGGCATGACATCGACCGTGAACTCGTCGTTGATTCGGATCGCTTAGGGCTTATCGTCGGCGAAGACGTCGCTATCGCCAGCAAGCTCCGAGGCCGCTGAGTCAGGCAGACGAGAGAGTGCCAAGATCCAGCGCCTCGAGTTCTCGGCCGATGGATCGACGAGAATGTCGATGTCTTCGGTAAAGCGGTTGAAGCCGTGTGCGCCCAGCGCGTATCCGCCGACCAACGCGTACTCGGCGCCGGCCTCTACGAGGTAGCGGGCGACCGTCTTGACGTCATCCCAAGTCGCCGGCCGCGTGTATTCCGTCAACGGTGCTTCTCGACGATGGCGTCCACTGACCAGCGCAGACGATCCGCGTCCATTTCGGCTGCCGAGTAGTAGATGAAGACGCCTTTTGGAGCGCGAGTGCGGTACTGCGCTTGCCGTGTCATCGCCGCTCGGTCGACGGCAGTCGGCATGCGACCCTCCGGATTGCGGCGCCGGCCCACGGTTCGGCGAATCGGTTGCTGGCCGTAAATCGAGCTCAAGGCTGACCCTCGGCGGTGTGAATGAGATTAGCGAATCGGCCCGAGGGCGGCAACGACTCGGAATTTCGGCAGTGGCTCGGCTCGCGCAGCGACCGAAGCTTCAAGCGGCGTCACGCGTCTTCATCGACGTGCTCCTTGCCTCTTCGTCGAAACGCTAGGATGCCTGGGATTGACCCGGGTGCCTGGTATTGACGCTCCCTGAAGCGGTACGATCCACGCCTCCGGCGAAAGGGCCTCGTTGATGTGATGTAGGGAGATGTTGAAATGAGCGTACCCGTTCTTACCGAGCTCAAGCTCAGCGACGAGATGAAGCAGGCCGTCGATCAAGCCTTCGCGACGCGCCGGCCGGTCATGATCGGCTATGTCGACGAGAACAACGCCCCGCAGCTCTCCTACCGCGGCAGCACCCAGGCCTACAGCGACACTCAGCTCGCGATCTGGGTCAGGAACCCCGAAGGCCGGATCCTCGAGTCGATCGCGAAGAATCCCGCCGTCATGCTCGTTTACGGCTACTTCGAGCCGAACGAGCGCGGCTTCATGTTCTTCCGCGGCCGCGCGCGCGTCGACGGCAGCGCGGACGTCCGCAAGCACGTCTACGAGCACGCCCACGAGTTCGAGCGGAATCAGGATCCGGAGCGCAAAGGCGTCGCCGTCGTCATCGATCTCGACAGCGTCGACGGCTTCTTCGGCGGTGCACGCCTGCAGATGCGCCGCTGACGCGTCACCACACGATGTCGACGCCGTAGCGTGCAAGGCCCTCGTCGTTGCTGACGATGCGCAGTCCCTCGACGTCCGCCTGCGCGACCAGTAGACGATCGAAGGGATCGCGATGATGCAGAGGCAGCTTGCGGTAGCGGTCGAGATGCTCGATCTCGATCGGCAGCTTCAGGTAGCCGGACGCATAGACGAGGCGAAAGAAGTCTTCTGGGATATCGAGCTTGCCGATCGTCGCTTTGATCGACATCTCCCACAATGATGCAACGCTGACATAGATTCGATTGTGGACGCCCGAGAGCACATCTCGCGCCTTAAGGCCGAGCTTTCCGGCGTCGTCCGCGGCGCACAGCAAGGCATGCGTATCGATGAGGTAGGCGCCGGCCATTCGTCAGTCGACGATGCGGAGGGAGCGGGCTTCCTCGTCGCTCCACTCCTCGAAATCGTCGGCCACCCGGATCTGCCCCGCCGCAAACCCGAGGCGCGATGCCGCCGCGGCCGGCCGGTAAGGCACGACCTTGGCGACCGGCCGGCCCATACGAGTGATCACGATCTCGTGACCCTTTTCGATCTCGTCGACGATCGCAGACAGACGGGCTTTGACGTCGCTGAGACTAAGCGTGCGTTCCATATAGCCAAATATAGTCAGACCTGGTCAGACTATCAATCAGCGCAGTCTCGCGCCGCCGGACGACTTCACAGCGGCGCATGATTTTAATTAGCCTTTATACCTTCCGAGGCGGCTGTACGGTTCATCGAAAGCCGATGGAGCCTTGAGGTCGGAACGACGGTCATGGGTATGCGCGCGTCGAGTCGTGCTTTCATCTGCGCCCTCTGTGTTCTCGTCACTGTTGCCTCGTGCAGCAGCGGCGGCGGCGGAGGGAGCGGAGTCGGCACATCCGAGCCGGGTGCCGAAGAGCGCAAGATCGCGGAGCTTCCGCACGCGCTCACCGAGAGCCAGCGCGCGGCCATCGACGCCTCCAACCGCTTCGGTCTCGAGCTCGCCGCGCGCGTGACGGCGTCCGACGCGCGCGCGAATGTCGTCCTTTCCCCGCTCAGTGCGTCGATGGCGCTCGGGATGGCGCTCAACGGCGCGAACGGAGCGACGTTCGACTCGATGCGCTCGGCGCTCGGTTTCGGCGCGCTCACGCAGGAGCAGATCAATGACTCGTATCGCGGCCTCATCGATCTGCTGACGGACCTCGATCCCGACGTGCGCTTCGAGATCGGGAACGCGATCTGGGCGGATGCGAGCGTGCCGTTCGAGGACGCCTTCTTCCAGGCCGTCGCCGCAGCGTTCGACGCGCAGGCCGAGTCGCGGGACTTCGGCGATCCCGCGACGGTCGCCGCCATCAACGCGTGGGTCAAGGAGCGCACCGACGGGCATATCGACAGCATTGTCGACTCGCTCGATTCCGGGCTCATCATGCTGCTCGTGGACGCGATCTACTTCGACGGCGCGTGGACGACGCAATTCGATCCCGACGACACCCGCCCGCAAGCGTTCATGCGCGAGGATGGCTCGACGGTGGACGTCGACATGATGTCGCTCGAGAACGTCGAGCTGCCGCGAGCCTCGGGGCCCTCGTATACCGCGGTCGAGCTCCCTTACGGCGGCGAAGCGTTTTCCATGGTCATCGTGCTGCCGGACTCGGGCGTGAGCGCGCGCGACTGGCTCGCGAAGCTCGACGCCGATGCATGGGCCGCGCTGACGGCCGGGCTCGCGCCCGCCCGGCTCGATAAGCTCTCGATCCCGAAGCTCGCCCTGACGTACGACACGTATCTCAACGACGCGCTGCAAGCGCTCGGCATGGACGCGCCGTTCAAGCCGGCTGCGGACTTCACGCGCATGTCGCCGCTCGGCAATCAGATCTGCATCGACTTCGTGCGTCAGAAGACGGCCGTCGAAGTCGACGAGCGAGGCACGCGCGCCGCCGCCGCGACCGCCGTCGGCGTGGGCGTCACGTCCTTCACGGGCTTCGTCGTCGACCGTCCGTTCGTCTTCGTGATCCGGGAGCGCCTCTCCGGCACGATCCTGTTCGTGGGCTACGTCGGAGATCCGACGGCGCAGGCCGCCGGCCCGGGCCAGGCCGTGAGCGAATGCACGGGCTCCGCGCAACCGTAGCTTAGCGCTCCTCTACGAATCGACGTCGCGACTCGGCGCGCCGCGCTTCGCCTGCGGTCCCGCCGATGAATTTGAGCGCGACGACGGCGCCTGCCAGCTCCGCGGCGCCGCCGAGGCCGAGCGCGGCGCGCATGCCGGATGCAAAGTGCGCCGCGGAAAGGCTCTGACCCGCGTAGTGCGCGAACACGGCGCCGAGGATCGCTACGCCGAGCGTCGCCCCGATCATTCGTGCCGTGTTGAGGAGGCCCGAGGCGGTGCCCGATCGATGGTTCGGCACGCTGCCGACGGCGACGGCATTGACGGGCGCGGTGTTGAGGCCGAGGCCGACCCCGGTGACGGCGAGCGCCGCCGCGACGAGCCACTCGCTCGTCGAAGCCGAGACGAGCGCGAGCGCGAGCTCGCCCAAGCCCATCGCCGCCATGCCGGAGGTCATGGCCGTGCGGAGACCCACGGTGGGAACGATGCGCCCGCTCTGCTGAGACACCACGGCAAAAGCGATCGACATCGGCAAGAGCCGCACTCCGGCCGTCGATACGTCGTCGCCGAGAACGGTCTGAAAGTAGAGCGGCACGAGGAAGAGCAGCGCATACGTGCCGAAGGTCATGAGGCCCGCGACCGCGAGCGACGCCGAAAACGGCCGGATCGCGAACAGCGAGAACGGCACGAGACCGCGCTCCGTGCGCCGCTCGACGCGCACGAAGGCGATCCCGCCCCCCAACGCGAGGCAGGCTCCGATGAGGACCGCCGTCGAGGTCCAGCCGAGGTGCGGTCCCTCGATCGCCATGAACGCCACCCCGCCGACCGCTGCGATCGCCGCCGCCTGACCCAATACGTCGAGCGAGCGGCGCTCCGGGCTCGAGCTCTCCGGCACCGCCGTCGGCGCGAGCGCGAGCGCCGCGGCGCAAAGCGGCAGGACGAGATAGAAGATGCTGCGCCATCCGATCGTCTGCACCATGAGTCCGCCGAGCGTCGGCCCGATGACGAGCGCGAGCCCGTTGCAGCTCGCCCATATGCCGAGGGCGCGCTGGCGCGATCGGCGCTCGGGATACGCGAGCGCGAGCAGCGCGAGCGACATCGGGAGCTCGAGCGCCGCGCCGAGGCCCGAGAGCGCGCGGCCGGCGAGGAGCGTCGCGGTGTCCGGCGCGAGCGCGCAAGCGACGCTGCCTACCGCGAAGAGTGCGATGCCGCAGGCGAAGATGCGGCGCCGGCCGTAGAGGTCGCCGAGGGCACCGCCCGTGAGCAGCAGCGTCGCATAGACGAGGTTGTAGGCGTCGACCGTCCATTGCATGCCCGAGACGGAGGTGCCGAGATCGGCGCCGATGCGCCGCACCGCGACGTTGACCGCCGTGGTGTCGATTTGCGCGACCAGCACGCCGATGGACGTGACGAGCAGCACGAGTGCGGGCCGTGCACGCGTGTGCGCCGCTATCCGTTGCACGTTTTCCATGCCGGGCGATGCTACGGACTCCGTGGCGACGACGTTTCGGCCCGTACCGAAGCATTCTCCGCGGCGCGGGGCTAGCATGAGCGCATGCAGAACCGAAACATGGAGCCGCGCTTCGCGCGCATCGCCGCGACGATCGGCGATCCGACGCGTGCGCGCATGCTGGGCGCGCTGCTTGACGGCTCGAGCCGGCCGGCAGGCGAGATCGCGCGCGCCGCGGGCATCACTCCGGCGACGGCCAGCGGCCATCTTGCGAAGCTCGTCGCCGAAGGCCTCGTGTCCGTGCGCGTGCAGGGACGGCATCGCTACTACAGCGTGAGCGGCGGCGACGTGGCTCACGCGCTCGAAGCGCTATGCGTCGTCGCCGATCGCGCGGCGCCGCCCGATCAATGGCAGCGCGAGAGCCATCGCCCGCTCAAGCACGCGCGCACCTGCTACCGGCATCTGGCCGGCGAGCTCGGCGTGCAACTCTTTCGCTCGCTCGTGACGCGCGGGCGCCTCGTCGGAAGCGACGACGGCTACGACCTCACGCCGACGGGCCGGGCGTGGCTCGAGGAGATCGGCGTCGCTTGCGATCCGGCGGCGCGCGGCGGGCGGTACGCCTATGGGTGCCTCGACTGGTCGGAGCGCCGCAGCCACCTGGCCGGGCGCCTCGCGACCGCGCTGCTCGACCACTTCCTGGCCCGGCGCTGGCTCTTGCGCACGCCGCAGTCGCGTGCCCTGACCGTCACGCCGCAGGGCCGGCGGCGCCTGTCCGCGCTTCTCGACTGAGCCGAGCGCGAACGCCTCGGCGTTTCCTCACGCGCAGCGGCCTTCTTAAGGCATGAAGGCCTTCGCCGACTAGCCGCCGCCCCACACCGAGTTCGCGACCTCGACGACGAGCTCGAGCTTCGCCTTCTGCACGTCGGGCGTGATCGGATTGCCGGGCGCCGTCGAGGCGAAGCCGCACTGCGGGCTCAGCGCGAGCCGCGCGAGGTCGACGTGG
>DASTSM010000168.1:0-11196 GCA_035760685.1 Gammaproteobacteria bacterium
TCGAAGTTCTCGCCGGCGAGACTCCCGAAGTCGAGCTCGGCGTTGTCGTACGTGAGCTCGGCGATGACGTCGACCTTCGGGCCGAGCGCGCGGCGGTATCCGATGCCCAATCGAGAGCCGGTCAAGTCGAACTGATCCGCCGTCTCCGCCTGCGCGAGAGGGCTTGCGATGCGCGTGACGACGTCGACGATCGAGCTGTCGTAGAGGCCCGTCAAATACAGGCCCGCGGGCAAGGACAACGATCCGGCGATCGAGATTCCGCTGCCGCCGCTCGCGTCCGTGCTCACGGTTTGCTGCGGAATCGGCTGCTGCACGCCCGATCCGTCGAACTCGCTGCCGATGACGCGGAAGTCGAGGTACGTATAGCCGAGGTCCGCGGCCGGCGCGGGGCGAACAAAAAGCGCGAGCACGAGGCCGAGCACGAGCGGAACGCCGAGCGGCGAGCGAAGTTTCATCGTGATGCTCCATGACTGATGGATCCGAGCCTGCGCCGAGCAAGCAGCGCAGCGAGCCCAAGAAGGCCGAGGCCGATTCCGACCGACCCGCCGCCCCCGCCGCCGCCGGCGTCTCTCGCCTGGACGTTGACGGTGCGCTGCAGCGTGGGCGCGGCGTTGCCGGAGCTGTCGACGACGTCGTAGCTGACCGTGTACGCGCCGATCACGTTCGTGTCGACGGGATTCGTCACCTTGATCTTCGACGTGAGATCGCCGTCGAGCGCGTCGCTCGCGGTCGCTCCCGCGTCCGTATATTGCGCGCCGATCGTCACCGTGACGGTCTGCTCGCCGTTCAAGCTCAACGTCGGCGCGTCGACGTCGCCGAGGCCGAGGTTGCCATGACCGTCGTTGAAGAAGACCGCGAGGACGTCGGCTCCGGCGACGGCGACGTCCACGCGGTCGTCGCCGTTGAACTTGCCGGCTGCGGCGCCTACGGCAGAGGCGGTCGAGAATTGGTCGGGATGCAGCAGGAACTTGGTGCTCGCGCCGCCCGAGTTGGCGAAGAGCTCGTGCCCGCCGACCGAATTGATCGTGAGCACGTCGTTCAAGCCGTCGAGATCGAAATCTCCTGCGAGCACGTCCACGGTGGCGACGCCGCCGATCTCCGCGGCCGGGAAGAACGAGAGCGCGGAGCTCGACGTGTTCAAGTAGACGCGATTCGGTCCCTGCGCCTCGCCGAAAGCGAGATCGATGATTCCATTGCCGTCGAAGTCCGCCGCTGCGACCGAAGTCGCCGCGCCCGTGTCGAGTGTCATGGGCGTGAACACGCCGCCGGCGTTGCTGTAGATGGTTGCGCCGCCGTCCGAGCTCGCAAACACGAGCTCGGGCAGCGCGTCGCCGACGAGGTTCGCGGCGACGACGTCGACGCTGTGCAGTCCGCCGCCCGAGAGGTCCGCGCGCTTGAAGTTGCCTGCGCCGTCGTTGATGTAGATCGCGTCGGCAGCGTCGTTCGCGAAAACGAGGTCGATGGTGCCGTCGCCGTTCACGTCCGCCGCCGCGACGGCGCGGCTCCCGGAGGCTCCCGAATCGAGCGCGCGTGCCTCGAAGGCGCCCGTCCCGCCGTTGATGAGCACGGCGCTGCTGCCCGATGCGCTCGCGACGGCGAGGTCGACGTCTCCGTCGCCGTCGAGGTCGGCGGCGGCGACGCCGGTCGCGTCCGCCGGCTCCGGCATGCTCAGCGGCACGGTCACGAACGCAAGCTTTTGCGAGTTGGCAGGGTCGGCGGCATTCAAGAAGACGAGCGGCCCCGATGCCGTCGCGACGGCGACGTCGTCATGGCCGTCGCCGTTGAAGTCGCCCGCGGCAGCGGCGTGAGCGCCCGGCGCGTCGAGATGCTGCGCGGGCGTGCTGGTCAAGCTCTGCGTGATGTCGAGCGAGGCCTGCGCCTTGTCGTTCGCGGCGACGTCGTCGATGGGCACGGGATCGGCGATCGAGACGGTCACGGCCACGGTCGCTTGCCCCGCCTGGCTCGCGGACCCGGTCACCTGCACGGAGGCCGAAGCGCCGGGCGCGAGCGGACCGAGACGGCAAGTCACGTCGGTCTCGGCGCCCTGCTGCTGCATCGAGCAAGCGGCGTCGACAGGGTCGAAGCGGAGAGGCACGTCGCCCGAGAATGCGGCCGCGAGGTCGACGTTCGCGACGTCGACGGCGCCGGCGTTTTGAACGCCGAGCGTCCACGTCGCCGTCTCGGACGTGAGGACCGGGTTCGGCGCGACCGAGGCGGCCGCCTGGAGGTCGGCCCGGCCGGCGGCGGCGACCTTGACGAGAAACTTCGCGGTGCCGTTTGCGGCGCCGTCGCTCACCGTGAGATCGACGCGATAGTCTCCCGCCGCGCCGACGGGCGGCGTGCCCGCGAGGACGCCGGTCGAGCCGTCGAGCGCGAGGCCGGGCGGAAGATTCGCCGCCGCGAAGCTCAGCGTGTCGCCCTCCGCATCGGTCACGAACTTCGCGAGCTCGAGCGAGAACGCAGCGCCTTCGCTCGCGCTCTGGTCGGGGATCGCCTTGATGGTCGGCGCGTCGTTGACGGCGGTCACGTCGACGGTCACGGTCACGGTGTTGCTCTTCGCTCCCGCCGAGTCCTTGACCTCGGCCCCGACCTGAAGCGTGCCGCTGAAATTCGCTTCGGGCCGAACGGTCGCGCCGCCCGTGATCGTGAAGTGCGCGCCGGGATCGGGCGGCGTCAGCACGACCGTCAGGCTCGACACATCTTCGTCCTGGGCCTGAAGCATCGCAGGGGTGATCGTGAGCGGAGTGTCCTCCGGCGTGCTGAGACGAGGCGGCGGGTCCGGCAGCGACGGCGGTTGGTTCGCGGCCTTGACCTCGAGCGTATAGGAGCCGGATGCGCCGCCCGAGGCGTCGCTGGCCGTTACCGTCACGTTGTACGGCGATCCCGAGGACGACCCTGCCGCGGACTTGCCGGAGACCACGCCCGTCGACGCATCGATGCCGATCCCGGACGGCAGGCCCGACGCCGAGTACGTCAACGCGTCGCCGTCAGGGTCCTTGAAGAATTTCGCCGCCTCGAAGCGATAGTCGGCGCCCTCGCTCGTGCTCTGCTTTGCCGGAGAGATGGGGCTCGAGAGCTCCGGAGGTCGGTTGGACGCGGCAACGTTCAAGTCGAAGGAATCGCTGATGGAAAGCTTGCCGTCGTCCGACGCCGTGACCGTCACGTGGTAGGGCGAGCCGGCGGCCGTGCCGACCGCGGCGCGCCCCGAAATCCGACCCGCCGATGCGTCGATGGAGATGCCGTTCGGGAGACCTGAGGCCGCGAACGACAGCTTGTCCGCGTCGGGGTCGCGAAAGAATTTCGCGACATCGAAGCCGTAGTCGGCGCCCTCGGTCGCGCTTTGGGGATCGGGCGCGATCGGTCCCGTGAGCTCGGGGGCTCGGTTGGCCGCCGCGACGTTGAGCGTGAACGAATCGCTCGCGGCGTCCGTGCCGTCCGATGCCGTTACCGTGACCGTGTGGGCACCGGCGGAACCCGCCGCCGGAGTGCCGGAGATCACGCCCGACGAGGCATCGATGCCGATGCCGGCGGGCTGACCCGATATCGAGTAGGTCAATTGACCGCCGTCGGGGTCGCTGAAGAATCCGGACACGTTGAAGCTGTAGGCGGCGCCTTCGGTCGCGGACTGCGGATCCGGCGCAATCTGGCTCGCCGTCGGAGCGAGATTCGCCGCGACGACGATCAGCGTGAATGCATCGCTCGCCGCGAGCGCGCCGTCGGATGCGGTTACGTTGACCGAGTACGGCGAGCTTGCGGCCGCGCCTTTGGCGGCGCGGCCCGCGATGCTGCCTCCGGCGTCGCCCTTGATGCCGGTCGGCAGACCCGTCGCCTGAAAAGAGAGCCGGTCGCCGTCGGGATCGCCGAAGAATTTGGAGGCGTCGAAGCGATAGTCCGCGCCCTCGGTCGTCGTCTGCGGATCCGGAGAGATGGGACTCGTGAGCGTCGGCGCCGCGTTCGCCGCGGGCGCGACGTCGATCGTGAACGACTGTACCGCCGTCTGATCCTTGGTCGATGCAAGCACGACGACGGGATTCGATCCCACGTTCGCGCGCTTCGGCGTTCCGCTGAGCGTGTCGCCTTTGAGATGGAGCCAGGCCGGGAGCAGCGAGGCCGAGAAGACGAGCTTCGGCTTGTCGTCGCCGCCTCCGCTTCCGTCCGTATCGGTCGCTTCCAGCTTATAAGAGTACGGCTGATCGACGATCGCCGTCGTGACGGGCGTGCTGACGATCGCGAGATCTGCGACGGCCGGAGCCGCAAAGGCGAGCGTCGAGAGCAATACGAGCAGCGGCGCGAAAGCGCAAACGGTTCTCTCGCGTATTGTGCCGTCCAAGATCAAGAGTGGTTCGCCGCCGCGACGAATTCGGGAGGTCGTTGTTGTGCGGGGCAGGACGAGCAAGAACCATGCCACGCGCTCGGCGGCCCGGCACTGCTGCGTTGCGGGCTATGCGGGCGCTGCGGCGTCGTCGGGCTATCGTGCGCTACGGGGTGCTCGAAGCTGCCGCGGCCGGAACTGTTCCGTTCATGCGAGCGTCCTCGTGCACACTCGATCGCTCGACTCGTTCGACTATGCCGACTCACCCGTGCAACGATCGGCCCGCGACATCGCGTCGACGGATCCCGGACGACGCTCGATCGACCGACCAAAAAAAAGCCCGGCCAGCGCGCCGGGCTCAAGCCACGAGCCGAGGCAGAGCATGGGGGGGCTTAAGCCTCGGCGTCGCATCTGAAACTCAAGAGCCGAAGAAGGCTCGGCTCGACGTCATACGACGTGCAGAAAGAAAGCAATTAGTGTGCCAAGGCTTCACGTCTCGGCCCCGGCGGCGAACGCCGGGCGGGCACAAGCGTCCGCCGCGCCGCGGGACCCTCGTAACGGCTCCGAGCCGGAGGTTTTTTGGGAGCGCGTTCCAAAAAGCTGACCAAGGCGTGGCATGAATCCTGCACCCGGCCTGCAGAACGACTCCCTCGAAGACTCTACGGCGATCCAGCGATGTCCCACCCGGGTCCATCCAATGACAGAGAGGAGAAGGACTTGCGCGGCACTCCGAGCGGCCGCGATGGGCCCGTGCGATCGGTGGGTCGCGGCCGCGGTCGCGGTCGGAAGCGATTCTCCGAACCCGTCCGTCACCCGAAGATCGACGTCGCGTCTCTGCCCGGCGCTCGCCGGGCGCCGCCGCCGCCGACGCTGGCTCCGCAGCTCGCGACTCGAGTGGAGGAGGCGCCCCGCGGTGACGGCTGGGTTCACGAGATCAAGTTCGACGGCTATCGCTTGATCGCCTGGGTCGAAGGCCGGGACGTCCGTCTTCGGAGCCGCAACGGCAAGGATTGGACGGAGAGATTTCCGCACCTCGCCGCCGCCCTCGGCGATCTCGACCTCGGCAGCGCGGTCCTCGACGGGGAGCTCGTCGCTCTGCAGTCCGACGGCACGAGCAGCTTCCGCCAGCTGCAGGAGGCGCTCGCGTCGAAGCGCTCCGGCTCGCTGATATACGAGGTCTTCGATCTGCCGCATTTGGACGGCTACGATCTCGCCGACGTCGAGCTCGTCGCCCGCAAAGCGGCGCTCAAGGAGCTGCTCGCGAGCCGCGGGGTCAACAACCGGGGCCGCGTGCGCTACGTGCCGCATTTCGAAGGGAAGGGGGGCGAGCTCTACGACGAAGTCTGCCAGCTCGGCCTCGAAGGCATCATGTCGAAGCGCCGCGTGTCGAGGTATCGAAGCGGCCGCACGACGGACTGGCTCAAGGTCAAGTGCGTCGAGCAGGGCGAGTTCGTCGTCGGCGGATACACGGACCCGAGCAGCGCGCGAATCGGCTTCGGATCGCTGCTTCTCGGGGTCTACGACGCGCGCGGTCAGCTCATCTACACCGGCAACGTCGGCACGGGTTTCTCGGCGCAGCGCCTGCGGAGCCTTTATCAGACCTTGCGCGAGCTCGAGACCGACGAGTGTCCGTTCGCCGCGGGCACGCAGCGCCTCAGCCTGCGCGGCGTTCATTGGGTGCGTCCCGAGCTCGTCGCGGACGTCGAGTACAGCGAGTGGACGCGCGACGGCGCTCTGCGTCACCCCGTGTTCCGCGGGTTGCGCGAGGACAGGAGCCCGGAGGAGATCGTGGATCGCGGCGACGGCGGCCTCGGCAATGCGCTGCCGCTCGATCTGCCGCGCCCGAGCCTTCCGATTCGCGCGCTCGCGGCCAAGAACGGAAACGGGCTCGAGGACGTCGTTGCGGGCGTGAGGCTGAGTCATCCCGACCGAGTGCTGTTCGCCGAGCAGGGAATCACCAAGCTGCACCTGGCCCGCTACTACGAGCAGATCGGGCAGTGGATTCTGCCGCATCTCGCGGGCCGGCCCCTCGCGCTGCTGCGCTGCCCGTCCGGAACCGGCGAGGCGTGCTTCTTTCAGAAGCATCCGCCCGAGGGACTTTCGAGCGCGGTGGGCCGGGTCGCGATCGAGGAGAGCGGCGGCGAAGCCACGCATCTCTACGTGGACTCCCTCAAGGGCCTGGTCGCGCTCGTGCAGATCGGCGTGCTCGAGCTTCACTGCTGGGGCTGCCGCATCGACACGCTCGAGACGCCCGATCTGCTGGTGCTCGATCTCGACCCTGGGCCGGGCGTCACGTGGCCCCGGCTTCTCGAAGGCGCGCTCGGGCTGAAGGAGCGCGTCGAGCGGCTCGGCCTGCAAACGTTCCCGAAGCTCACGGGCGGCAAGGGTCTGCATCTGGTCGCGCCCATCGCGCCGGCTCGCGGCTGGGACGACGTGAAGCGCTTCGCGCTCGCGATCGCAGAAGCGGAGGCGCGCGAGCGCCCGGACCGTTTCACGACAAACATGGCGAAGTCGAAGCGCACCGGCCGCATCTTCATCGACTATCTACGCAACGGCCGCGGCGCGACCGCCATCGCGCCCTATTCGACGCGGGCCCGTCCCGGGGCGCCCGTCGCGGTGCCGGTGGCCTGGGACGAGCTCGATCCCGCTTCGCGCTCGGACCGCTACGCGATCGACACCGTCCGCCGCCGGCTCGCGGCCCTGCGCAAAGACCCGTGGGCCGGCTTCGAGGAGGCCCGAACGACGATCACGGACGAGATGATCGCGGCCGCGTCGTCGCCGGACGGCGCGCGTTGAGGCGGGCATGGCGGCGCGGGCGATCTGGAAAGGGAATCTCCGTCTCGCGAAGGAGACCGTTCCGGTCAAGCTTTATTCCGCGGCTCAGGACCGGACGGTGCACTTTCGGCTGCTGCACGATGCCGACAAGGTTCCGGTCAAGCAGCGCCTCGTCGACCCCGAGACGGACGAGATCGTCGAGTTCAAGGACGCGCGCCGGGCCTACATGACGGCCGAGCGCGCTCTGGTTTTGCTAGACGCCGACGAGCTTGCAGCGCTCGAGCCCGAGCCCTCGCGCGACATCGAGCTCAGCCGTTTCCTGCCGGCGGGCACGATCGACCCGCGCTGGTATGACCGTCCTTACTACCTCGGCCCCGACGGCCGGGGCGAAGACTACCTCGCGCTCGTCGAGGCGCTGGGTGCCAGGAACCGGGAAGGCCTTGCGCATTGGGTCATGCGCAAGAAGGAGTACCGCGGCGCCCTGCGCGTCGTCGCAGACGGCTGCCTCGCGCTGATCTCGCTGCGCTCGGCCGAAGAGACGATACCGGCCTCGGAGCTCGGCGCCCCGGAGGGCGGTCCGCTGAACGACAAGGAAATCGCGATGGCGCAGCAACTCCTCTCGATCCTCGAGTCCGAGTTCGATCCGAAGCAGTTCCGCGACGAGTATCGACACCGCCTGCTGGAGCTCATCGAAGCGAAGGCCAAGGGCAAGACCGTGCGGCGGCAACGGGCGCGCGTCGTGCGTCCGTCCGAGGACCTCGTCGAGGCCCTGCGCGCGAGTCTCGAGCAACAGCGGGAGAGGAAGCGTGCCTGACGAAGAAGACCTCGAGATCGAGGAGAGCGCGGCCCCGCACGCGCTGTGGTCCGGCGCCATCACCTTCGGGCTGCTGAGCCTGCCCGTCGACCTTTTCCCCGCGAGCCGCACGCACGCCCTGCCGCTCAAGCTCGTGGACAAGGAGCATCATTTGCTCGCGCGCCGCTACTTCTGTCCGGCGCACGAGCGGTTTCTGCCGCGCGACGAGATCGTGCGCGGCTACGAGATCGAGAAGGACGAGTTCGTGATCGTGACGGATCAGGAGCTCGAGTCGATCGCCCCCGAGAAGTCGCGGACCATCGATCTGCGCAAATTCGTGAACGCCGCCGAGATCGGGCCGCTGTACTTCAAACGGTCGTATTTCCTGACGCCGGGGCAAGGCGGTGCGCGCGCGTACCGCCTGCTCGCTGAAACGATGGAGCGGAGCAAGCGGGCCGGCGTTGCGACCTTCGTCATGCGCGGCAAGGAGTATCTCGTCGCGCTGCTTTCGGAGAAAGGGATTCTGCGCGCGGACACGCTGCGCTTCGAGGACGAGATCCGCAGTGTCGAGGAGGTGGGCCTGTCGTTCGCCGGGTCGGCGCCGGCGTCGCGCGTCGCCGAGTTTCGCCGCGCCGTCGGGGCGCTCGAGGCGGACGACCTCGATCTCCGCGAGCTAGAAGACTCCTATACCGAACACTTGCGCGAGCTCATCGAGCGCAAGCTCGAGCGCGGCATCGACGTCGAGCAGCCGCCCGAGCCTGAAGAGAGCGAGGGCGGCGAAGGCGAGATCATCGACCTCATGGAGGTGCTGAAACGGCGCCTGCGGCCGGAGGCGGCCGAGCCCGCGCCTGCGGCCGAGCGTACGAGTCGGCGGCCGAGCGAGCGCGCCGCGGGCAAAGCGTCCGGCCGCAAGCGAGCCGGGGCGAAGCGCGCGGAGCGCCGCGGCGCCGAGCGGGCGGCGGAGGAGCGGACCTCGGCGCAAGAGGCGGGGGAAAGCGGGGCGCTCGAGCAGCTCAGCAGAGACGATCTCTACGAGAAGGCGAAGGCGCTGCGGGTTCCGGGCCGCAGCAGAATGGACAAGGAGCAACTCATCGAGGCGCTCCGCGAAGCGCGGCGATAGCGGCGTTGCGCCCGTCGCGGCGCTGCGCGAAGCGCGACGATAGGACGAGCGCGATAGGACGAGCGCCCGTCGCGGCGCCGTTGCCCTTCATGGCGGCAACGCATGAAAGCTCTGGCACGCGATTTGCTCCTTCGCCGGGTCGCTGCCGAGTGCGCCGCGCTTTCCGGGCGCGGCCGGCAGCGTATCCAAACGCAAGCACGCAAGCAGGTGAGTCAGGATGAAGGTCGCAAGACAGAAGCAAGTGTCCGTGCCGGTGGGGGTCTGCTTGAGCTGCTTCAACGAGCAACAGCAGTTCGCGTTTCCGTTTCTCGTCTACTGTCCGCACAGCGAGACGCTCGCTGTCATGAGCGCGCCCGACGAGCACGCGACTTTTCAATGTGCGCCGAGTCAGCTAAAGACCGTCCTCGCGCAGCTTCAGAGCGGAAAGCACGGCGTCGCGAAGGCGCGCCGCGAAAACCTGAAGTTCTGAAGACTCCGCGCTAGACCGAGCCGCCGCCCGTCGACTCGCCGCTCCCGTCGAGGCTCCGGCCCGGCGAGTCCGCGTTTGCGCGGCGTTGCACGAACCGGCTGCAAAACTCCCAGAGATAGTTGTCCCACTGGTGCCGCGGCAGGCGCTCGAGGTCTGCGAGCAGCTTTCCGAGATCGTCGATGCCCGTTCGTAGGCGTGCCTCTCCGTTTCGCATTCGGACGAGTCCTCCTAGGTTCAGCCGGCCGCAGTTCGAGGGTGCGCTCGTTGTGTTCGTTTTCGCGCTCCGCTCGGAGCGGCATGAAGCAAAATCGGTGCCAGTGAAACGCGCGGGTCATCACCGCGGCTTCTGCGTCACCGACGGAGGATCGCTGGCCGGAAAGCTTTCATCGAGCCCTTCGTCGAGCTGCTCGTCGAGCGCCTCCTTGGCTTTGCGCCGGCCGGGCCGGGAGGTTTTCTGCTCGGAGGGCTGTCCGGGTGCCGCCGTCTCTTCGGGCGAGGGCGGCGGACCCGACCGGCGTCCTGCGCCCGGCTTCTCGGGTGTTCGCGGATCGGGGCGGCTTCTCTCGTCGGTCGGTGCCATCGTTCGCTCCTGTCGGGCTTCTTTCTTCCGTGTCGGCGCTCAGGGGGTGCAAGTCTCGTGCCCCGCGGAGTCCTATTCCACCGGCGAGGAGGCGTTGTGGATAAGCGTGTGGATGGCTCGGTTCCAGGATTTGCAACGGCCGCGGATACTTGACGGTCGAGCCCAGCCGGACTCGGTGTTCTCTAAAAATACAAATAGTTACATTAAGGACGTAATTTAAAGCTTCGTTTAAAAAGCTTGGGAAAGCTTGGATCCGGTCAGTGAATAGGCAGCAAAGGCGTGAGCCGGGGGCGCCCTCGCGCCGCTCCTCAGCTCGAGATGAAGTCGCCGCCGTTCGGATGTAGGACCTGGCCCGTCATGTACGAGGCGTCGGCGGAGCCCAAGAACACGTAGGCGGGCGCAACCTCGGAAGGCTGACCGGCCCGCCCCATCGGAGTGTTGCGGCCGAAGGATTCGACCTTGTCGGGCGGAAACGTGGCCGGGATCAGCGGCGTCCAAATCGGCCCGGGCGCGACGCCGTTGACCCGAACGCCGCGCTTTACGAGCGCGGTCGACAGGCTCCGCGTGAACGCGACGATCGCGCCCTTCGTCGCGGAGTAGTCGAGCAGATGTCCGCTGCCGCGATACGCGGTGATGGACGTGGTGTTGATGATCGACGCGCCTTCCTTCATGTGAGGCAGCGCGGCTTGAACGAACAGGAATTGCGAGTAGATGTTGGTTCGAAACGTGCTGTCGAGCTGCTCGTAAGTGATGTCCTCGATGTCCTTCTGCGGCCATTGCTCCGCGGCGTTGTTGACGAGCACGTCCAGCGCGCCGCCGCTCTCGCCGACGAAGCGATCGATCGCAGCGCGCGGGAATTCGGGATCCTTGACGTCGCCGCGAATGGTTACGCAGCGCGCGCCGCGGCGCTCGACGAGCTCGCGCGTCTTCTCGGCGTCCTCGCCCTCCTCGAGATAGACGATACCGACGATTCGCGCGGACTCCGCGGCGAAGTGAACGGCCACGGCGCGGCCGATGCCGCTGTCGCCGCCCGTGATGATGCAGGCCTTGTCCGCGAGACGCCGGGAGCCGACGTATCCTTCCCGGATCGTCTCGGGCTCCGGGTACATGTGCGTCTGCTTGCCGGGTTGCTCCTTCTGCTGCTGCG
>DASTSM010000169.1:0-6007 GCA_035760685.1 Gammaproteobacteria bacterium
GCGAGCTCATCTTCGTCGTCGACACCTCCGGCTCGATGTGCGGCCGCCCGCTCGACGAGGCGAAGCGCGCCCTCGCGGCCTCGCTCGCGCGGCTCGGCCGCGAGGACCGCTTCAACGTCTTTCGCTTCGACTCGGCGGCGTCGAGCCTCTATCGGGCGCCGGTGGCGAGAACGCCTGAGGCGTACTCGCGCGCGCTCGACTATGTGCGGGATCTCCGAGCGAGCGGACCGACGAACATGACGACCGCGCTTCGCGTCGCGCTCGAAGAGCCGGTCGCCCCCGGCTACTCGCGGCGAGTCGTTTTGCTGACCGATGGAGGCATCGCGAACGAAACCGAGATCCTCGCGGTGATCCGCCGCGGGCTCGGCCGCGCCCGTCTCTTCACGGCCGGCTTCGGAGGCGCGCCGCGCGCCGAATTCTTGCGCGAAGCGGCGGCGGCGGGGGGCGGCCGCTATGCGAGCATCGGAGACTCGGGCGCCGCGGAACCGAAGTTAAGCGCCGGGAAATCGGCCGAGTGCGCCGAGAGCGCGCTTGCGTCGGCACGCCCGGCCCGTTTCTTCCGTTTGGCGGGCGCCGCCGCAGAGGCCGAATGGCGCCGCCGAATCGCGATCGTCCTGCTCGTCGGCGCCGCCGCCTGCGCGTGGCTCCTCGTCGGGATGCGCTCTCAGAAGCGATAGCTGATGCCGACGTGCACGCCCTCGTCGACTTTGCGGTCGCTCGAGTCGATGTTTCCCTGGGGCGCCAGATCGAAGCGGAACCATCGGTAGCCGGCGAAGATGCGCGTGGCCTCCGTCAGCGGCGTTTCGATCTCGAGAGAGATATCGGTGACGCTATCGGCGTTGCCGAAGCTCGTGATGTCCGGAGCGTAGTAGGCCGTCGCGGAGACCCACGTCGAACGTTGGCGGCCGAGGTGGTAGCTCAACGTGCCGCCGAGCGCGATCGAAAAGATGTCCTGGTTCTCGACGCTGAGCAGCGCTCCATACACACGCGGGCCGACTTGCAGGTCCCAGGCAGGATGCTCGCGCTCGGCGCGTCCGACGTTGATGAGCATGTCCGCGATGCCGATCAGATCGCGATCCTCGTTGATGAAGAATCCGGCCCGCACGTCGTTTCTGCCGAGCTCGCCGATGTCCATGTTCCGCCGATAGAGCACCTGAATCGCATCCTCGCCGAGATAGGCATCGATGCCCTGTTGCATCGGCCCTTTCGTCGGCCGAACGCTTCGTTCGCTCTGTTGCGCATGCCCCGCAAGCGGCGCGAGAACCGCGAGGGCTACGACGGAGGTCAACGCGGCCCGCAGGCCCCGGCGTCGCAGGCGTGTTGTGGATCGCGTCTTCATACGAATTCTCCCCTCTCCGAGGCCGCGGGTGCTGCAAGACGTATGCCACTCGCTGACCCACAGTCCCGCGTTCGCAGCAGGCGAGACTCCCCCCGAGCGAAAAGGGGCGGAGCGAAACCCGCCGCAGCAGGATTCCAATCCGTGGGGACTGCCGAAAATCCAGAAAGGCCCGTGGGCGTCGAAGACCCGCGTTCGGGACGGTCGCTGCCGTTGGGTCGGCTCAGCGCCGAGCGTCGAGCGAACGTACGCCGATGGCGCGGCGGATCTCCGCAAGGAACGGCGCGCTGATCTCGCGCGCCTTGGCCGCGCCCTCGCGCAGCGCGCGCTCGACGTGCTCGGGCGACGCGAGCAGCCGCTCGTATTCCGCCCGCATCGGCGCGAGATGCGCGTCGAGATACTCGAACAGCAGCTGCTTCATCTCGCCCCAGCCGATGCCCTCGGCGTAGCGCTTGCGCAGCGCCGCGGTCTCCTCGGGCGTCGCGAACGCGCGATAGATCGCAAAGAGCGTGCTCTCGTCGGGATTCTTGGGCTCGCCCGGCTCCTGGGAATTCGTCTTGATGCGCATGATGAGCTTGCGCAACTCTTTAGCCGGTGCAAAAAGCGGAATCGTGTTCCCGTAGCTCTTCGACATCTTGCGCCCGTCGAGCCCCGGCAGGATCGCCGAGCTCTCGCCGACGACGGCGTCCGGCAAGACGAAGGTCTCGCCGTAACGATGATTGAAGCGGCCGGCGATGTCGCGCGCCATCTCGACGTGTTGGATCTGATCGCTTCCGACCGGGACCTTCGTGGCCTTGAACAGCAGGATGTCCGCGGCCATGAGGATCGGATAGCAGAAAAGGCCCATCGTGATGGCCTTGTCCGGGTCCTCGCCGGCCTCCTCGTTCTCCGCGACGGCCGCCTTGTAGGCGTGCGCTCGATTCATGAGGCCCTTCGCCGTCACGCAGGTCAGGATCCACTGGAGCTCGAAGATCTCCGGCACGTCGGACTGCCGATAGAACACGACCTTGCGGGGATCGAGGCCGCTCGCGAGCCACGCCGCGGCGATCTCGAGCGTCGCGAGGGGCAGGCGCTCCGCGTCGCCGCTCTTGATGAGCGAGTGGTAATCCGCGAGGAAGAGGAACGAGCGCACGCCGGGGTCCGCGCTCGCCGCTATGGCGGGGCGGATCGCGCCGACGTAATTGCCGATGTGCGCGCCTCGCTCTCCCGTCGTCGTAATGCCCGTGAGTATCGTTTCCATGTGACTTTTTCCGATCGCCGCGATCTCGACGGCCGCGGCCACGCCCCCAAGGGCCGCGCGGCCTTGGTCCGGCTCTTCGGCGCGGACTATTATTCCCGAGAACGACGGCGAGATCGAACCGCCGCGATCGAAGAGACGCATGCCCGAACCTCGAAACGCAGACGACGCTCGCATCGGCCCGCTTTACCCGGAGCATCTCGAGCGCATGAGCGCGCGCGTCGAGGCGGCGCTCGCCGCGACGGGGTTCGACGGTCTCTGCGTGTTCGCGGGGCCGGAGCGCATCGTCGCGCGCGACGACATCGCCTATCCGTTCAAGGTCGAGCCCTATTTCAAGGCGCTCGTGCCGCTTCCGCGCGCCGTCGGCTCGGTTCTGAAGCTCGTGCCGGGACGCCGCCCCGAGCTCAGATACCTCCAGCCGGACGACTACTGGTACGCGCCGCCCGCGGATCCGGAAGGCTTCTGGACGGAGGCCGTCGATCTCCGTGTCGTGAAATCCGAGCACGAGGCGGCCCGCGGGCTCGCGGAGCCCGGAAAGCGCTTCGCGGGCATCGGCGAGCCCGGCGCGGCCGCGGCGGAGCTCGCGGCCGTCGACGATAAGGCCCTGCTCGCGCGGCTCGACTTCGAGCGCGCGCGGAAGACGCCGTACGAGGTCGAGTGCATGGCGGCCGCGTCGAGAACGGCGGCCGAAGGCCATCGGGCGGCGGCGGAAGCGTTCGCGGCCGGTGCCGCCGAGCTCGAGATTCACGCCGCGTTTCTGCGCGCGACGGGGCAGCGCGAATCCGAGCTTCCGTACGGCGCGATCGTCGCGCTCGGGCCGCACGCGTCGGTCCTGCACTATCAGAACCTCGACGCGGTCCGGCGCGCGCCCGACTCGTCGTTCCTGCTCGACGCGGGCGTCGAGCACCTCGGCTACGCGTCGGACATCACGCGCACGTGGGCGCGCAGCGCGGAGGAGTTTCAGGCGCTCATAGATTCGATGGAGTCGCTCCAGCAAACGCTTTGCGGCGAGCTTCGCGCAGGCGTCGACTACGTCGCCTTGAACGCGCGCGCTCACGAGCTTCTCGCGAACGTGCTCGCGGAGCACGGCCTCGTGACCTGCTCGGCGGCGGAGGCGCTCGAGACGGGCATCACGCGCGTGTTCTTGCCGCATGGGCTCGGACATCTGCTCGGGCTCCAGGTCCACGACGCGGGCGGGCGGCAGGTCTCGCCCGAGGGACGCCGCCGCGAGCCGCCCCCCGAGCATCCGTATCTGCGCTTGACGCGCGTCGTCGAGCCGGGCTTCGTGTTGACAATCGAGCCCGGTCTGTACTTTATTTCGTCGCTTTTGCGCGGCCTCGCCGAGGCAGACCGTCGCCGCATCCGCTGGGAAACCGTCGAGCGCCTCATGCCTCACGGCGGCATTCGGATCGAGGACGACGTGCTCGTCGAGGCGGGCGGAATCCGCAATCTCACGCGCGAGGCGTTCGCCGAGGCGGGCTGAACCTGCGCGCGGGCAGCGCAGGGAGAACCGAATGCGATTGTCGAATCGAACCCGGGATCTGCCGCCGATCGGCGGCCTCGGAGGCTTCATACGGGATCTTCGTTACCACGAAGCATCGCGGCAGGGCCTCGCGCTCGTACTGATCCTCGTCTATACCTGGACCGCTCGCCCCAGCGCGGCGCTGCTCGCGCTCGGCGTTCCGCTCGTCGTGCTCGGCACCGTCGTCCGCCTCTACGCGAGCGGGTTCATCGCGAAAAACTCGGAGCTCGCGACCGACGGGCCCTACTCGCTCATGCGCCATCCGCTCTACACGGGCAACATCCTCGTCGTCATCGGCTTCGCGCTCGGGAACGGGCTCTGGTGGGCGCTTCCGCTCGCGCTTGTGTTTTTTTGGTTCTACTACCCGACGGCGATCCAGTACGAGGACCGCAAGCTTCACGCGCTCTTCGGCGAGGCGTGGCAGCGGTGGGCGGCCGCCGTGCCAGCGCTCGTGCCGGCCATCGGCAACTTCAAGGGGTTCCGGCTGGGGCAGTGGTCTATCCGCAAGAGCTTCGCGCGGAACGGCGAGATACTCGTCGCCATCTACGTCGTGGTCTGCGTGGCCGTGATCGTCCATCGGGCCGTCTGACGCGAGCGTGACGGGCCCGGCCCATACCGACGGCGGCGCGCCGCGCACGGATGGCGCCGCGGGGATCCACGACGACGCCGGCGACCTCATGCGGTGGCTCGAGCGGCGGCTCGCGGCCGGAGACGAGGGCCGGCTGCTCGGGCGCGGCTACCAGGGCTCCATCCATCTCTACGCTTCGCCCGTGGGCGACGTCGTCGTCAAGCGGGCGCCTTCCTCGGGGCTCAGCGGGATGCTCGGGCGCCGCACGTTACGCCGCGAGGCGCGCATCTACGAGAGCCTCCGGGGCGTGCCCGGCACGCCGCGCAGCTTCGGGCTGCTCGGCGGCCGCTACCTCGTGCTCGAGCACGTGCCCGGACCGTCGTTGCGCGAGCTCGACGACCGGCTCGCCGATCCCGAGCGCTTCTACGCGCGTCTCCTCCGCACGATCGAGGGGCTGCACGCGGCCGGCGTCGCGCACGGCGACCTCAAGCGCAAGAACAACATCCTCGTGGGGCCGGGCGAGTCGCCGTATCTGATCGACTTCGGCATCGCGTTGCGCTGCAAGCCGGACTCGCCCGCGTGGAAGCGCGGGGCGTTCGGACTCGTCCGTCAGATGGACTACAACGCCTGGATCAAGCACAAGTACGGCCGCTCGCCCAAGGATCTCTCGCCCGAGGACGCGGCGCGTTACCGGCCCCTGCTGCTCGAGCGCGTCGCGCGCGCGATCCGGATCCCGTGGCAGAAGATCACCCTGCGGCGCCTTCGGAAGCGGCTCCGGGACCCCTCGCAAGACCGCTCGCGATTCCGACGGTAGCGGACTGCCGGTGGCCGACTGCCGTACGCTTCTGCGTTCGCGTTGGTGGCAAGCGCCGTGGCGTTCGCATTGGTGGCAAGCGCCGCGACGATGGCGTTGGCGGCATTGGTGGCAAGCGCGGTGACGATGGCGTTGGTGGCATTGGTGGCAAGCGCGGTGACGATGGCGTTGGTGGCAAGCGGAGGCATGCGGATGAGGTCGTTTTCGGAACCGCTGTGAATACGTCCATGTACGCTCGCTCGCGCGCGTCCCTGCGCGCGAGCGTTCCGAAAACGCCCTCATCCACATGCCTCCTTCCGGGCGACGTGCCGGAACTCCGCGCACGCTTCCATCAACCGATCGGCAAGCGACCGGGGAAGCCCCACGGCTTTCGCCTGGCAAAGACCCGGAACGGACACCGGAACGGACGTCAGCTTCCGCACAACCCGACTGACTGGCGACTGCGGCAAGCGCGAGAGTCGCGATCTTTTCGACGGGCGAACGAGCTGAGACGCAGGGCCTGGCCGAAGGAGGCGACAGATCGATGTTCC
>DASTSM010000170.1:0-7081 GCA_035760685.1 Gammaproteobacteria bacterium
CCGTCCTTGAGCACATCCGCGACGAGCCCGAGGCGCTTCGCGAGGGCCGCTCGGTCCTCGATGCCGCGGCCGTGCAGCGGGAGCTCGCGCAGCACGGCGTGCGGCTTTCCGAGCAGATCGGCGCGATCTCCTATGTGCGCATCTGCCCGTTCGAGGGCCGGCAGGTGCCGCATCTCGTGGTGCAGACGCCGACCGGTCCCGTGACGGTCATGCTGCTGCTCGACGAGCACGCCTCCGGCTCGATCGTCATCGACAAAGGCGCCTTTTCCGGCCGTATCGTGCCGGCGGGGAACGGCAGCATCGCGATCGTCGGCATCGGGCATCCCGTGGACGCCGCGGAGCAGAGCCGAATCGTCGCGGCCGTCGCCTGGGAAGCCTAGAGGTTGACCGGGCGTCGCTTGGGCCGCGCGCGCCGCTCCAAAGCGCGAACGATCAAGTGGTCGATCGAGAAGGTGCCCGGGCCCCGCGTCAGCACGAATAGCAGCATCGCGGCCCAGGAGAGATGCTGCAGCCAGTCCTCGGGGTAGACGAAGGCTTCGATGACGAAGACCATCGCGAGCATCGGCAGCGTCGCGATGCGTGCCGCGAGACCCAGGACGAGGAGCACGGGGCAGGCGAGCTCGATCGAGGCCGCTAGCGTCGCGGCGACCTGCGGCGACAACAAAGGCACGCGATACTCGTCGCGGAACAGGACGATCGTCGTTTGCCAGCTCGCGATCTTCGTCTGCCCCGAGTCCCAGAAGACGCCCCCGACGGCGACTCGGAACATGAGCTGGAGCAGAGAGATCGGAAAGCGTTCCAGCATGGCGAACAGGCGTGGGAACGGAAGCGGCCTTTGCTCGTCTGCCGGACGCTTCGTCGCCGCGGCATCGTGCTCGCCGCGTTCGGTTTCGACACGAGTGGTCATCGAACGGTCTCCCTGTCGAGCGCATCGGAGAGCGCGACGCCTACGACGGCGCCTTCGCGAAACAGATCGGCCAGCGCTCCCGCCAGATCGAAATTTTCCTCGGCCGTGACCGCTCGTTCGGCGGCGGTCTCGAGCGTCGCCTGCTCGCGGAGAGCGGTTCGGAAAGCGAAGGCGCCGGCGCCGAGTGTGCGCAGGACGATGCCCTGGGCCGTGCGCCGGATCTCGAGACGAACGCTTCCGGTATCCAGATCGATCGTCTCGTCGCCCGCGTGCGCATCCGCGTCGCGGTTCGCTTCCCAGATCTCGTCGACGGGCCACGCAGAATCGAGGTAGCCGTACGACGGCTGCAAGCGAAGAACGAGCCTCGGGGCGTCGCCGGGAGCGAAGGCCGTGAGCGCGTCGGGTGCGACCCCCGCCGCGTCTTCGGCGTGCGCGGCCGCGTGCACGAGCCATTCGAGCCGCGCAACGTCCGGAAGGTAATGGAGACGCCGCGACGGCTCGAACTGCCCGATGAACGCCGGGAATCGCTCGCCGTACTCCGCGAGGCGGGGACGCGACGGCGGCTCGCTCGTGATGAACCCATGCGCCGCGTAAGCGAAGAACCTCGAGTCCACGAGCCGGCGCACCGCGGGGAATGCCTCCGCGAGCACGTCCGTCAACGAGGACAGCACGTTGTTGCGATAGACGTCGATGCGCTCGGCGGCGTCGAGCCCGTCGCCGCAAACAACGTCGGCGAGCGGACCGTCTTCGCCTCGGAGCAGCGCGCGCTCGAAGTCGCGTTGCAGCTCAAGCAGCGTCGGCATGCGCCTGCTCCTCCGCCGCCGCAATTTGCGCGGCGCGGTGCGCCTCGCCGAGCAAGACCGGCAACGGCGGCAAACGCGTGTCCCACTCGACGAGGCTCGGGACGAGGCCGAAGCGCCGGAGCGCCGCGCGGTACAGATCCCAGACCGCGTCGCAGACTCTGTCGCCGTGATCGTCGACGAGGAGCGGGGGATCGCGCCGGGCCGTCCGGAAGTGGCCCGCGAGATGAATCTCCCCGACCGCGGCTTCGGGCAGCGCGTCGAGATACGCGAGGGCGTCGGCGCCGAAGTTCGTGCAGGTCACGAAGACGTTGTTGACGTCGACGAGCAGACCGCAGCCCGTCCTGCTCGCGAGGGCGGCGAGGAATTCGGGCTCCGGGATCGTCGAGTGCCGGAAGCGGAGATACGCCGAAGGGTTTTCGACGAGCAGGCGCCGGCCGAGGGCGTGCTGCGCGGCGTCCACGTTGCGCGCGACGACGTCGAGCGATTCCTCCGTATAAGGCAAAGGCAGCAGGTCGTTGAGGTAGCGACCGCCCGCAACGCTCCAGGACAAGTGCTCGGAGATCACGAACGGCTCCGTCGCCGCGCCGAGGGCGGCGAGGCGCGCCAGGTGGGCCTCGTCGAGGCCCTCGGCGCTGCCGAGCGACAGTCCGACGCCGTGAAGGCTCAACGGATAGTGGCTGCGGACGTCGAGCAGGGCGTCGAGCGCCGGCCCGAAGCCGAGGTAATTCTCGGCGTGGACCTCGAACCAGCCGACCTGAGGCCGTGTCGAGCGGATCTCCGAGAGGTGGGGGCCGCGAAGGCCGACCCCCATCTTCGCTACGAAGGCTCCGCCGGCCTCCCGTGCGGATCTCTCGATCATGGCGGCGAGAGGACGTCAGGCCTTCTTGGGCATCAAGCTGCCGCCCTGGATCTTCTCGCAGGTGCCGGTCGGCACGTAGATCCAGGAATTGGGATCGTTCGCGCGCTTCGCGAGGCCCGCGCACGAATGGTTGCCCGTGGAGGCGCAATCGTTCTTGCCCGCGGCGTTGATGCCGTAGCACTTTTCCGCCTGGTAGCTCGGCGTCGGCGCGGGGCCGGCTTGCGCGAGCAACGGCAACCCGACGGTTGCGGCGACGGCGGAAATGACGAGCTTCGAGGTCTTCATGAGATGCACTCCTGTGTCCGAATTTCGGGTGACGAACGTGCGCATCGCGGTCCGGCCACGAGGGCCGGACGCCATGCGTGCATCGGAGAAGACCGGAGCGCGGGGAAAATTATTACGGCGTTTTCCGGCCGTGCGCGTCGAGCGCGCACGGCCGGAGTTGCAGCCTCTTATGCTAGTCGGCGGGCTCGATGCGCAGCAGCGCGCCCGGCGTCTGATCGGTCAGCACGTAGAGCAGGCCGTCCGGGCCTTGGCGCACGTCGCGGATCCTCTGCCGCAGGTCCACGAGCAGCGATTCGCGGCGCAGCTCCTGCATGTTCTCGTTGAACAGGATCCGCTCGAGGTGGCCGGTGCCCGGGATCTCGCCCGTGCGCAGGCTGCCCACGAAAACGTCGCCCTTCCACTTGGGCAGCTTGTCGCCCGTATAGAACGCCATGCCGGACAGCGCGACGGCCGGAGTCCAGTAGACGACGGGCCCTTCGTAGCCTTCGTGCGTCGGACCCTTCCCGTGCCAAGGGCCGGGGTAGTCGCGGCCGAGGCTCACGATCGGCCAGCCGTAGTTCTTCCCCGCCTTGAGAATGTTGACCTCGTCGCCGCCGTTCGGGCCGTTCTCGTTCTGCCACATCTCCCCGGTCAGCGGATGCAGGGCGAGGCCGAGCGAGCTTCGGTGCCCGTAGGTGAAGATTTCGGGCTTTGCGCCTTCCTTGCCGACGAACGGGTTGTCGCTCGGCACGCTGCCGTCGTCGCGGATGCGAAGGACTTTGCCGCCGTAGGTGCCGAGATCCTGCGCGTCGCCGCCGCTCGTCGTGATGTAGAGCAGGTTGTTGCGGTCGAACGCGATGCGGCCCGGGCCGCCCGTTCCGTCCATGGCGACGAAGACGTCTTGGAAGTCGGTCAGCGCGTTGCCGTCCCACTTGCCGCGGCCGACGGCGAGGCCCGTCTTCTGATCGCCGAGCGGCTTCGTGTAGCTCAGATAGATGTACTTGTTCTCGGCGAAGTTCGGGTGCAGCACGACGTCCATATAGCCGTGCACGGCGCCCGGCAGCCCGGAGATGCCCGTCCAGAAGGACTTCGGCGTGCCGGCGACGGGCTGCGGATCCACCTTGCCGTTTCGCACGCGCTGCAGCTGCCCGCGGCGCTCGGTCACGAGCATGCTGCCGTCCGGCAGGAACGCGAGCCCGAACGGATCCTGAAGGTCGCGCGTCACGACGACGACGCGGATGTTCTGGCCTTCGCCCGTCTCGTACTCGAACGGGCCGGGCGGCAGGGGCTTGTTTGCGAGCCCCGTGGGCGCGAGGGGAATGCCCCCCTTGAAGGGCACTTTCTGCTGCGCCTGCGCCGCGCTTGCGGCCACGGCCGCGAAGAGCAGGACGGCGAGCGGCTTAAGGAGCCGGCCGAGGGGCCGCTCGCGCGGCGAGGACGGGGCGATCTTCATTGTTGTTACCTCCTAACTCATCGCGTCGCGGCGAGCTCGTCGCGCTCGCCGCCCCATTCGACACCCGCAAGCGCACTCATTCGACGGGCTTGCCGTCGTCGTTCCACACCTGCACGGGCCCGATCTCGAGCGCCTCGACGGGGGCGCGAATCTTCGAGAGGTCGCCGACCACGACCCAGATCAGGCTCTCGGGATGAATCACGTCGTCCGCGGCGGATTGCAGGTCGCCGAGCTTCAGCGCCTCGTAACGCTCGCCGAGCGTGGCGGCATAGTCGAGCGGCCGGCCGTAGCGCGCGGAAGTCGCGAGGCTCGAGAGCACGGACTGATTCGTCTCGAAGCGGCCCGGCAGCTCGCGCGTCAGGCCCGCGATTGCGCTCCGCATCTCGTCGGCCGTGATCGGCCGCGTGGTCTTCAGCGTCGTGAGCTCCCGGACGATCTCCGAGAGCGAGTCCGCCGTCTTGTCCGTCTGCACCGGCGCGTAGACGAGGAACGGCCGCGGGCCCTTGGCGCCCTGCAGCAGCGTCTGGGCGCCATAGGCCCAGCCCTTGTCCTCGCGCAGGTTCATGTTGATGCGCGACGTGAACGCGCCGCCCAAGACCTCGTTCATCGCGTCGATCGCGACGTCGCGGTCCGTGCCGAGGCCGGGCGCGACGTGGCCGGCCAAGATGAACGATTGGGGGGAGCCCGGCTTGTCGATGAGGATCACGCGCGGCGAGGTCGGCAGCGGCACGTCGCCGACGTTCTTCGTCGGGACGGGCGTCGCCGGCGCCGTCCAGCCGCGGAACGCGCGCTCGAGCATCGGCGTGATCTCGGCCAGCGTCGTGTCGCCGACGACGAAGATCTTCGCGTTGTCGGGACGCAGCCATCGGTCCTTGAACGCCGTCAAGTCGTCGCGCGTGATCGAGCGGATCGAATCGACGGTGCCCGTGCCCGTGAGCGGCACGCCGTAGGCGTGGTTCGGGCCGTAGATCGCCGGCGGCAGCAAACGCAGCGCGAGCGAGACCGGCTGCGCTTTCTCCTGCGCGATGGACGCGATCCACCGGCCGCGCAGGCGGTCGATCTCGGCTTGCGCGAAGACGGGATTCCGAATCACGTCGGCCCACAGGTCGATCGAGGGCCCGAGCTCGTTCTTGATCGCCGAGAGGTTCACGGCCGACGCGTCGAGGTTGGAGCCCGCATCGATATTCGCGCCGAGCCGATCCGCCTCGGCGGAGATCTCGAGGGCGGACCGGCTCCGCGTGCCCGTGTCGAGCATCGACATCGTGAACGAGGCGACGCCGAGCTTGCCGCCCGCGTCGGCCGCGTAGCCGGCATCGAACTCCATCTTGAGCTCGACGACGGGGAGCGAATGCCGCTCCGCGAGCACGACCTCGATGCCGTTCGACAAGGTGCCTTTGTGAATCTCGGGGAAGGTCAGCTTAGGCAGATCGTCCGGGATGGCGGGCAAGCCCGTCGAGCGGTCGACACCGGACGACGAGGACGTCAAATGCGCCGTCGGCAAAACGTCGACCTGGTGCCAGCCCGTGCCGAGCCACCTGCGCGCGGCGTCGCGCACGTCCTCCTGCGTCGCGGAATTGATCCAGTCGAGATACGTCTTCACGAAGAGCGGGTCGCCCGCATAGATCTGCCCTTCCGCGAGCACGGCCGCCTTGCCCGAGAATCCGCCGACCTTCTCGAGGCCGCGGATCGTCGCCGCGTTGATGCCGGTCACCGCGCGCTCGAGCTCGTCGGCCGTCGGCCCCTCCTGCGCGAACTGCGCGACGATGCGGTCGATCGCCTCGCTCGCGACGGACGCGGGCTGATCCGGATTCAAGGTCACGGCGAGGTCGAAGACGCTCGCGAGCTCGAACGGCGTGACGCCGACGTTGATCGTCGATGCGACCTGGCGGTTGTAGACGAGATCGACGTAGAGCCGCGAGTTGCGTCCGCTGCCGAGGATGGACGCGGCGAGGTCGAGCAGCGCGCGGTCGCGCGTCGCGCGCCCGGGCACGGCCCAGACGCGATCGGCCATGACCGCCGGCACCTCGTCGTACTGGACTTCGTGCGTGTTGCGCTCCCGGACGGGAATCCACGCCTTGAACGTATCGACGGGCGGACCGGCCGGGATGTCGCCGAAATAGCGCTCGACCTTCTCGCGTGCGGTCGCGGCGTCGATGTCTCCCGCGAGGGAAATCACGGCGTTGTTCGGGCCGTAATACCCGCGGAACCACGCCTTGACGTCCTCGAGCGACGCCGCGTTCAGATCCTCCATGGAGCCGATCGTCGCGTGATGGTAGGGGTGATTGGGCGGGAACAGCCCCTCGTAGAGGTTGTAGTTCACGCGGCCGTAGGGCTGATTGTCGTCCTGGCGCTTCTCGTTCTGGACGACGCCGCGCTGGTTGTCGAGCACGTCCTGCGTGATGCCGCCGAGCAGATGCCCCATGCGGTCCGATTCCATCCAGAGCGCGAGGTCGAGCGCCGGCGTCGGCACCGTCTCGAAGTAGTTCGTGCGGTCGAGCCAAGTCGTGCCGTTCAAGTCCGTGGCTCCGACCTTCTGCATGGGCTCGAACCACTCGCCCTTGAAGTTCTCCGTGCCGTTGAACATCAGGTGCTCGAAGAGATGCGCGAAGCCGGTCTTGCCGGCCGGCTCGTTCTTCGAGCCGACGTGGTACCAGACGCTGACGGCGACGACGGGCGCCTTGTGGTCCTCGTGCACGATGACCGTGAGGCCGTTGGGCAGCACGAACCGCTCGTAGGCGAGATTGAGCTCGGGCGCGCCCGAGGCCGCGTTGTTGCGGCCCGACCTCCCGGCCGAC
>DASTSM010000171.1:0-3956 GCA_035760685.1 Gammaproteobacteria bacterium
TCGGTGCACCGACCTGTTGCTGCGCGAGCAGCTGTCCCTCGAGCCGCCCGATCGCCGCAGCCTGCTGCGTCGGCGACATACGCGCGATGCGCGCGGCCGTCGCGGGGTTCTTGCCGAGGTGATAGGCGATCTGGGGGCCGATCTCGGACGCGAGGATCACGTCGCGCATGTGCTCGGTGATCGGCAGCGTGCGAGCGGAGATCACGGCGAGCGCGTCGGGTTGCTCCTCGACGAATTTCGTCAGCCGCTCGTTCCACGCGGTGAGCGCTGCGGCGCGCTGCTCTTCCTCGCGCTGGCTCCGCGTCTTCTGCTCGACCGTTTTGTCGACCGTGGTCTCGATCTGTCGGCGCGTCCACGCACGGAAGGCCTCGGCCCACTTCTCCGTCGAATCGAAGTCCTCGAGGCGGGGCTCGGGATCGTCGGCCGGCTCACCGCCGGGGCCGCCGTCCTTCGCGGGCGCCGCGCCCGTCTGTCGCATGAGCTCGAGCGCGCGCTGCTGCCAATACTGCCCGAACTCCATCGCGGCATTGCGCTCCGCGACGAGCTCCTGGATGCGCGCCTGCGCTCCGCCGCGGCGGCCGCGGTCGGCGGGGTCACCGCCGTCGGTCCCGCCGTCATCGCCGGCGTCGTCGCCTGCGGGTGGCGTATCGTCGGCGCGTTCGGGATCGTCGGCGGGGGCCGGCGTGTCCTGCGGATCGGGCGCGCCCTGGTCGTCGGCCGGCGGATTCGGATCGGCGCCCACGTTCGGATCGGTCGGCAGATGGTTCTCGTGTGCCATGCGTTACCTCGTTGCGTCGGGAATGCGCGGTGCCCGGGCTTCACTGATGAGCTTTGCGGTCTCCGCCCGCAAGTTTCGGATCTCCTCAAGGACGAGCGCGAGCTCGGCAGCCTCCCGCCGCTCGGCGTTCCTGGCTTCCGCGAGGCGCGCCGCGGCTTCGGCCTCGTATTTCTGCGCGGACGCCGCGTCACGCTGCGCCTGCGCCTCGAGCCGCGCGCGGAGCGCGGCCTGCATCGGATCCGGCGGCGGCGCCGGGCCCATCTCCTCGGCCTCCTGCGGCGTCGGCTGAATGCGGCCCTCGAGGATGAGCCGCCGGCGGATGCGCCGCTCGATCTCGTCGGCGCCGTCGACATCCATGTTGCGGACGATGATGTCGGGCGCCTCCTCGGCGATGATCGGCATGCGCTCGGAGGCCTCGAGCAGCCGATCGAGCGCTTCCATGCGCGTCGTCGCATAGGACGGGCCGAGCGTCACGGTGACGTCGAATTTCGCGTCGCGGAGCTCGGCCGGATCGAATCTGACGAAATTCTCTCGGTCGTCCGGCCCCAGGATCCGCACGATCCGCTCGGTCGTCATGTGCACGGGGATCATCGAGATGATGATTTCGTGCGTGAACTTGATCGCCTTGCCGAGGTTGTCGAGAAACTCGTAGCTCTCGGAGTTGCCGACCATCAGCCGCCCGAAGAGTGCGCGGCCGCTCTCGGCGTCGCCGGCTCGCGTCGGCTGCTCGACAGCCGGGTTGATGTGCCCGGTCGTGTGCCGAATGTCCTCGGCATCGTGCTGAGCGAGCGCCATGAAGGCCGCCGGGACCTCGGGTCCAGGCTGCCGCTCGGGCTTCATCTGCGGCGCGTCGGGATCGGGATCGAACGGCAGATAGGCGTAGTTTCGGACGTTCGCCTGCCGCCACATGTCCTCGTAGTTCTTGAACATTTTCGCGGTGCCGACGAACGGCGCCCGAGGCGAGAGCGCGACCGTCTCGAGCATCGCCGAGCGGTCGTAGTTGTAGGTGCGCTGCGGATCCTTGGCATGCGCGATCAGGCCCTGGAAGAGCTCCTCGCCCTCGATGTTGATGTAGCGGCCAGGCAGCCGCACGACGGGAATGTGCCGATACTCGTACTCGATCGGCCCCTCAAGTAGATGCAGCGCGTCGATCTTCGCCCACACGATGATCGGCTGCTTGACGGTCCGCTCTTGCAGCACTGTGAGGTCGAGAATGCCGTTCGCACGTGCGCGCTCGAGCTCCGCCTCGAGCGCATCGCCCGCTTCGAAGACGCGACCATCGGACAGCAGCGCGAGGCGCTTCTCCCGATACGTGACTTTGTAGAACTCGCCGACGCGCACCTCGTTCTTGTCGACCCAGCCGCCCCAATCGCGCGGCATTTGCAGGCTCGAGGCCCGATCCTCGCCGTATTTCGCCTCGTACTCGCTGCGCGAGATGCGATCGGCGATCACGACGCGCTGCGCGCCGCGGCCGAACTCGTCGGCTTGCGCGTCGAAATAGGTCGTGAGCGGATTCCGAATTCGCCGGATCCGCAACACCTGGTCGAAGCTCACGTCGTCGGCGTATTCCGGCACCACGCGCCACGCCGACCACCCGCCGGCGACGGAGAACTTGAACGCGTGATCGTAGATGTCCTCGGCGTTCGATTGCGCCTCGATATCGCGGATGAGGCCTGCGAGCGTGAGCGCGACGCCGACCTTCTCGCGATTGTTCACCGCGCGCACCGTGCCGGTCGGGCGGACGAGCCGCTGATCGCCGACCACCTGGTTGATCGCGCCGACGACGCGGTTGTAGCTGTAGCACGGTCGGCCGAGCCGGCGCTGACGCGCCATCTCGTCCCACTGCTCGCCCGGCACGAACGCGAACCGTAGATCCTCGACGAAGGCCTCGCGATTCCGGCTCTCGGCGCCTTCGCGCTCGGATAGGAAGTCCTTGGCCTCGGCGACGAGCTCGTGCTCTGGCCGCGGCGCGCCCCGACGACGTCGATTTGTTGCCACGTCCCGATCCTCTACCAGTCACTCGGGTGCGCCAGTGGCGCCGTCAGTTTAACCGGCTCCGGGAATTCCGCACGCAAATCGAGGATCCGGGACAGCGCGTCGAGCAGCCCGGTGCGCGGGGCGGCGGGGTATGGCCGATATTCCGAGGCAATGAATTCCCCGACGATCTCGAGCTCTCGCGGCGGCAGCACGATGCGCTCGGCCTCGAAGAGGGGCACGAGGCGACGGATCCGGTCGTCGAGCGTCATTTTCCCGGCCTCGAGCGGCGTCAGCGTAAAGCGGTAGTGCTCGGAATCCTGCCGCTCGCGAATGTGCTCGCGATCGGCCTCGAGCGCGTGCTCCTCGTAGCCGACGCGCAGCGGCCGATACTGCCGATGCAGCTGGAAGAGCAGGTCCGTCCGTTCGCCGAGATCGAGCTCGCGGCGGATCATCTCGAGCACGTAGTAGTGCCGGTCTTCGCCGAGCTCGACGACGACGAATTCGGTCGTGCGCGATTTCTTCCGCTCGTGCGCGGGGTTCACGATCAGATAGCGGTTTCCGTCCTTCGGCGCTGCCTTCCAGTGCCGGAGCCATTCGGGCTTGAAAGCGGGCTCCGCGAGCACGCCCGCGGCGATCGCGTCCGCGCGGGCCTCCCAGCTCAGGACCGCGGCCATCGCGAGGTCGATCTTGAACGGCGAGTCGGGCCGCTCCTTGCGGATCAGCCAAAGCGGCTCGTCGGCATCATCGCGGAACGGGAGTTCCTGGCGGTAAGCGTTTCCGATGTGGCGTAGCAGGTCCTGGTTGCCGTCGTGGCAAATCTCGCGGCCGCGGATCCCTTCCACGTACCGCTTGAGCGCGTACGCCATCGGCTTTCGGCGATTCGTCCACCATTCGATCACGCGATCGTCGCCCCAGCGCCCGATCCACGCCGAGACCCAGCTCTGCCACCACGGCGGATCGGCGTAGAGCCGCCAGACGGTGTACTGCTCGAAGAGCGCCGTCATCACGTCGTCGACCTCGTGCTCGGGGACCTGCCAGGTCGCGGCGCGGCGATCGCTCTCCGGCGGCGCTTCCCAGAGGCCCGCGACCCACTGGTACCCGGTCTCGATGTGCGTGCAGACGATGCCTGTGGCGTCGCGGCGCGTTGCGCCGTCGAAACCGATCGTGATCAAGGCGCCCCGCGGCACGTCGACCTTGCGCT
>DASTSM010000172.1:0-19425 GCA_035760685.1 Gammaproteobacteria bacterium
TCGGTGATTTCGAGCTCGAGGAGCTCCGGCGCCATGCCCGTCTCCTCGAGTGCTGCCGCGATGTCCTTCAGCAGATTTCCGTCCTTGAACTGACGCGGCGAGAGGTTCACGGACATCACGATCGGCGGCAGACCGCGTCGCTGCCACTCGACGTTCTGCTCGCACGCCGTCTTCAAGATCCACTTGCCGATCGGGACGATGAGCCCTGTGTCCTCGGCGATCGGGATGAACTGCGCCGGCGAGACGGTGCCTAGCAGCGGGTTCCACCATCGAAGCAGGGCCTCGGTGCCGACGATCGCCCCGCTCTTGAGCGACACCTGGGGTTGGTACTGAATCGAGAACTCGCGCTGCTGGAGCGCGCGGCTCAGCTGCGTCTCGAGCGTGAGCCGCTCGACGGACATCGCGCTCGTCGCGAGCGAGTAGAACTGATAGTTGTTCTTACCCTCCTCCTTCGCGAGATACATGGCGACGTCGGCGTGCTTCATGAGCGTCAGCGCGTCGCGCGCGTCGTCCGGGTACCTCGCGATGCCGACGCTCGCCGTCACGCGGCATTCCTGGCCCATGATCTCGACGGGCTCCATGACCGCCGCAAGGATCTTCTTCGCGACCTCGGCGGCGGCAGCGGCGTCGTTCGAGTCCTCGAGCAGCACGACGAACTCGTCGCCGCCGAGCCGAGCCACCATATCGCTCTTGCGCATGCAGCGGCTCAGGCGCGCCGACATCGTCTTCAGCAGCTGGTCTCCCGCCTCGTGCCCGAGCGAATCGTTGATGACCTTGAAGCGGTCCAAGTCGATGAACAGAACTGCGCACTGGCCGTCGCGCCGGCGCGTCGTCTCTATCGCGTGGTTCAGCAGCTCTCCGAACGTTGCACGGTTCGGCAGGCCGGTCATCTCGTCGTGGGTCGCAAGGTAGCGTATGCGGGCCTCGGCGATCTTTCGGTCCGAGATGTCTTCGACGATCGAAATGTCGTAGAGCGGGGCGCCCTGCACGTTGCGCTTGAGCGTGCTCGTGATGCGCACCCATATCGTCGCGCCGTCCTTGCGCAGGTAGCGTTTCTCCCACGTCAGCGAGTCGATGAAGCCCGCATGGAGCTTCGCCCTCTCCTCGTCGGTGACGCTGACGTCCTCGGGATGAGAGATGTCCTTCGTCGTCCGGGTCAGCAGCTCGTCCTTCGAATAGCCGAGCATCTGGCAAAAGTGCTTGTTGACCCAGATGAAGCGGCCGCCGGCTTCCACGTGGGCGATGCCGACGGCGGCGAGCTCTACAGTATTGAAGTACCGTTCCTGGCTTTCGCGCAGCTCCGTCTCGAGCTCCCAGCGCTCGGTTACGTCGCGAATCGTCCCGATGACCGCGCTCGGCTCGTGGAACTCGTCGTAGCGCACGCTGATCCGCAGCTCCGCGACCTTCGTGCGGCCCCCGCGGACGACGAGGCGGATGCTCCTCGTCCGGTGAGATTCCTCCGGGTCCGTCGGAATGTTGTCCCTGCCCTCGATCAGGAATCGACGATCGTCCGGATGCACCCTGGCGATGAAGTTCTCGAAGCTCGCCGCGTAGGCTTCGGGATCCTCCTCGAGGATCTCGTAAAGCTCCTCGGACCACCAGTTCTCGCCGGTCACGAGATTCCATTCCCAGTTGCCGATCTTGGCGAGACGCTGCGCCTCCTTGTAGCGCTGCTCGATCAACCGCAGCGTCGTCTCTATCGCCTTGCGGTTCGTGATGTCCTGGAGAGTGCCCGACATGCGCAGCGGCCGGCCCTGCTTGTCGAACGTGACCACGCCCTGGCTGTTGACGATCTTCTCGCTGCCGTCGCGCATCACGACGCGCACGTCGACGGAGTGATGCGCGCCTTCGGCCACCGCTCGCTCGGCGGACTGCTTGACTCGTTCCCTATCCTGCGGGTGGACGAGCTCGAGAAACAGCTTGAGAGAAGCTTTCTGCCGCCTCGGGTCGACCTCGAGTATCCGGTAGAGCTCCTCCGACCACCACTCGCTGCCCGAGACGATGTCCCATTCCCAATTGCCGATCTTCGCGATGCGCTGCGCTTCGTTCAGGCGCGCCTCGCTGAGGGCGATCTGCTGCTCTGGCGAGCTCGGACTGTGAGCACTGCGCATGTTCCCGGATCCTCGGACTTCTCCTCTGCGGCCGCAGTGAAGACTAGCAACGCCGCGGGGTGCACGGCTGTGAGAGCGTGCAACGAGCACGCAAAGAAAGTGTGACGCACGTCACCGCTGAAGCGCGAATCGGCTGCGGGCGCGGGTTGCGAGGCCGCCGGCTCAAGGCGAGCCGGCGGGGGCCGGCAGCTGCAACGGTTCCCTGAGACGCACGATTTGCTTCGCGTCGTCGGCGTCGACGATCTCGATCGCCTGCACTCCCGAGTGGTCGTATCCGACGCGGATGTCCTTCGGGTGCTCGATCAAGTGATCTAGACCCTCGAGATCGATCTCGACGAGGTCGCTCTTCGGGTCGTAGGCGATGCCGAGAAGGCGCGTCCACTCCGACTCGACCTGATTGCCGAGCGAAAGCGATCCGACCTCGATGTAAGCCTCCTTGCCCTCGAGCTGCTTCGTGAGCTCATCGAAATAGGCCTTGCACGCATGCTTGTTCAATCTCGCCGATTTGCTTGCCATGACGAACCTCGCTGCGCTGGTGACCGCGGGGGCGGCCAGGCACGCCCGGCCGCCGCCGCACCGCCGCAATTTAAAGCAAGTTTGAGACCAATCGGCCCGAAAGAGCCGCCGCTGAATACCCGGCGAGCGGACGCGGCGTGCGCTTCATCGATTCCAGTCGACCGGACGCGGCACGTGCATCGTAATGAGAACGATCGGGGCCCCGCCTGTCGGCTCGACCTGGTGCGCCGTGCTCTCCGGCACGAAGACGAAGTCCCCGGGCTTGACGGCCTGCGAGCGGCCGCCTTCGATCGAGGTGCCGGAGAGATTCGCCGCATTCGTGCGCTTCTCTTCCACGAGCTTGCCGCCCGTCACGATGTTCCCGGCGCCCTCGAGCACGTACATGAGCTCGGCGTCCTTCTCGTGCACGGCCGCCGGCGCCCGCGCGGGACGGTATTCGATCTGCGCGCGATAAGGCGCGAGCGAAAGGATCGGCTCCACGACTAGCGGCTGATCCGCCTTGCGCTCCGCCTTCGCCTTCTCGACGAGCGAAGCGATCTCGCTCGAGGAAGCGAAAGTCTTCATGGGCGGCGAGGCCGGCTGCTGAGCGGACGCGCTCGCGCTCCACGCGGTGAACGCCGCGAGCAGCGGGGCGGCAAGAAGCATACGCATCGTTCTTCTCCTTATGGGGATTCTCGCCCGCATTGTGGATAGCCGGCGGTGCCGCCGCAATGCCCGCGCCGCGCCGCGCCGCACCGGCTCGGCCGCCGCGCTCGCTACTGCCGCGGCCGGCGATCCTGCTCGCCCCAGACGCCGGATTGTCCGTTGAAGTTCAGCAGCCGCTTGGTCGTCACGATGAGCCCACCGTAGTCCTGCGCCGAAACGCTCTCCACTTGCTCGTCGGGCTCGCGGTCGATCGATCGCCAGCCGCTCAAGACGCCGTACGCGATGATGTGCTGATTCGTCACGACCACGATGACGGCCTCGCCGATCGCCGTCTCCTTGACGCGCTCGCGCGCGCCCAGCTTCCACTCGTCGAAACGGCTGAAGCGCACGTTCGATGCCACGAGCCGGTCGCCGTCGACGACGAGATCGACTTGCTTCGGGACGTCGCCTGTGACGACCTGCGGGCGAGCCGCGCCGGGAAACAGCAGCGCAAGGCCCATGAAGGCGGCGGCGAGCCGAGCCGGAGCTCGCGCGAGCATTGCACGCAAGGCTGACCTCCTCTCGTGACGATCGGCCGACAAAGCGTGACTCTCGAGCATCACGAGGAGAGCCCGCCCGTGGCATGCCGCGTGCGTCGCGTCGCCGCGCGTCTTCCTCGGCTGCCGCTCATGACCTCGCGGAAAAGGTCGACGAGCCGGGGCGCGTGCCGGTCGAACGTGAACTCCTCGCGGCACGACCACATGTTGTCTTGAAGCCGCGCCATCTCGGCGGCGTCCGAGAGTTGCGCCCGCAGGCCCTCGACGTCCTCGAAAAACACGCCGACGTCGTGGGCGCGCGTGAGCCTCTCCGCGGCGACGAGCGAGCCGCGGTTATCGCGTTGAATCACGGGCAAGCCTGCGGCGGCGAGCGTCGCGAGCCGCGCGGGGCAGTTGAGGTCGTCCCAAATCGCGCGGCGCAGCTCGCCGCCGTTCTCGGATGCGAACGCGTGCAGCCAGCCCGCGTCGTAACGCGAGAACTCCTCGACCCAGCGCGGCTGATCCGCCTGCGCGTGCAGGTGCAAATGATGCGGCGCGAGCGCGCCGGCCTCCTCGATCCAGCCCTTCCACTGCCCGTGCGTGAAGTCGCCATAGAAGTGGACGTGGATGCCGTGCGCGGCGAGCTCTGCGACGTTCGGGGGATGAAGCCCGATGGGCCTCCCCGGCACGACCGTATGGATCTCGCCGTCGTCCTCCGAGAGCCGGCGCGAGCGAGGCGCGTCCAGCCAGTCGCGTTTCGGCAGATCGCCGTCGAGCACAAGCGTCGGGCGCGCCTCGAGCTCGGGAAGCACCGTGAAGAACCAATCGCGCATCTCGGCACTCGAGTAAGCCAATCCGTCCGCTCCTCGATAGAGGTCGACGAGCGCGTCCCATGTGCCCTTCTCGCGGCAGATGAACGGCCCTTCCTTGAAATGCCAAACGAACGGAATGCCGGGATTGTCCTCCAGCACTCGGCGAGCGAACGGCACGGCCTGCCAATTCAACAACGCATAGATCACGTCCGGGCGGATCCTCCGGAGCTCGGCTCGCCAGTCCTCGAACGGGACGTCCTCGACGTGCCCGAAGGGCATGGGACCGACCGTGTTGTACCAATAGGGATCCCGCATCCAGAGGCCATAGAGACGATGACCGAGCTCTTCGAGCGCGAGCACGCGCTCCGGGTTGTATGCGAGCTCTCCGACCAGCAGGATACGCAGCCCGTCGCTCGCCGGCGGCGTGGGAGGCCGCTCGCGAAAGCGGCGATAGCGCTCGACCTCGTCGATGCGGTCGCCGATCGACGAATGGAAACGCAACGGGTGCGGGACGCCGAACCGCTGCCGATAGCGGTTGATGCCGCCGAGCGGCTCCCGGATCGTTTTATGGAGCTGATCGGGGTGATCCGTCCATTCGCATGTCACGACACCGGTCTCGACGAAGCGGCCATGGCCCGCGAGCCGTCGCCAAAACATGCGGTCGAGGTCGTCTGTCACGAGCTCGGTGCGCTCGATCCAGCGCAGGGACGTCGCGCGATGCAGGGTCTGGACGAGCTGCAGCGGCTCGCCGGGAATGCGCCCCGCGGCTTTGCGATTGTAGTGATGGCGCACGCCGGCATAGGCGGCCACGGCGTCGGCCGCCGCCTCCAACGCCTCGACGAGCGCCGTCAGATGGTCTGCGTAGTAGACGTCGTCGGACGGGAGATAGGCGACATAGCGGCCGCGCGAGGCCGCGAGGCCCGCGTTGAGCGCGGCGCCGAGCCCGACGTTGCGGGGTAGTGCCACGTAGCCGATTCGCTCGTCGGTCAGGTAGGGTGCCACGACTTCCCGGGTCTCGTCGGGAGAGGCGTCGTCGATAATCCTGAGCTCCCAGCTCCTCAAGGTCTGAGCGCACACGCTTTCGATCGCTCGCGCGATGAAGCGAGCGTGGCGAAACGTCGGCATGACCACCGATGCGAGCGGCGTCTCGGTATCGGCCGCCACGGGGGCACTCGACGTTCGTTAGAAAACGGCGCGCACGAGCCAGTCGCCGAGCGTGCCGATGACGGACATCAGGAGCGCGGCGCCGAGTGCCCAGCCGAAACTATCGATCTTGAGATGATCCGTGAGCTTGTCGGTGAGCACGAGCAGAATCGCATCGATGATCCAGCGCGTGATGAAGGCGAGCAGCCAAGCGATGCCGAGCGTCACGATCGCGAGCACCGTGAAGAACAGCCAGCCGAGCAGCCAATTCAAGATGCCGTAGATCGCGGCGACGATGATCGCGCTCACGAAGTTCTTGACGTGAACGCCCGGGAGTATCGCGGCGGTGAGCCATACGGCGAAGGAAAGGATCAGCCAGGACCAGAGAAGTGTCATGACGATTCTCGCTCGTGAATCCAGCGATCGTCAGGGCAAGATCCGTGCCGCAGCCAGGTTCTCGGAGCAGGAACGGCGGCGCGACGAGGAAGCCGCGAGGCTCCACTCGATCCTCGTGCGCCGCCACGAGCCGTGCGGCTTACGGCGCCTCCGCGAGCTCCTTCATGCTCTTGAGCGCGGCCTCGAACCGAGTGCGCCGCGCGGCGGCATCCGCGTCCTTGGCGGCTTGATCCGGCTTGTCGGAGACGTCGTAGACGAGCGTATAGATGAGCTTGGACGTCTTGTCCGTCACGGGCTTCGCCTCGAGGAAGCCGTGATAGAGGTTGTAGAACTGCCCTTCCTTGGCGGGTTGCGTGTATCCGTACGAGAGGTCCGTCTTCCCGACGAGCACTTCCGTGACGCGTCCGCCGGCCAGCGAGCGAACCGTCCCGATTTCGCCATCGCCGGACGTGATCTTGCAATCGACCTTCATCCACGTCGCGATGTCGCAATAGTGGCCGACCTTGGCCCAGACTTCCTGCGCGGGCCGGGCGACGTCGACCTCCATCCTGATCGTCTTGTACTCCGCGTCGGCGAAAACCGTGGCGGCCGCGAGGGCAGAGACCGAGAAGAAGGTAAGCAGCAGAGCGCGTCGCATGTCGTTCTCCTTGTTTTGTGTCCCGCCGACCGGGGTCCGGCGCTGCGCCGCGGGCGCGGCCGGCGCGACCCGCGGCGCCCTTCGTTTTCCGAGAGTCGACGGATTCTACCGAAACGCCGGCGCAAGCATAGCGTGTCCGAGGCGCGGACGCGGAACGGCCGCTTCGCCGGACGTAGCGTCTCCTTCGAGGCGCGATGTACGATCCTGAACGCCATCGGACTCCCTCGAAGAAGCCCTTCATGAATCCCCTCGAAAGCGGCGCCGCGGAAACTGCCCCGAGCCCGGCGCCGTCGACGCCGTCGATCGGCCGCTCGCGCGCCGCGCCCGGCGCGTCCTCGCTCGATCGTCTCTTCTACGTAGCGATGGCCTTCGCCGCCGCGGCTGCGGTCGCGATCGGCTTCGCCCCGACGTTCTACCTGCGCTCGCGCTTCGAAGGGACGCCTCTGCCTGTTGCGCTCGCGATCCACGGGACCGTGTTCACTGCATGGATCGCGCTCTTCGCCGCGCAGACGTTGCTGGTTGCGGGCCGGCGGCCGGCTTGGCATCGCCGGCTCGGCATCCTCGGCGCGGCCCTCGCGCCCGCGATGATCGTGGCCGCCCTCTCGGCGGCGATTCTCGCGGGCCGCCGGGACGTCGCGGCCGGGTATGGCGAGGCCGCGCTCGCGTTCTTCGCCACGCCCGTCACGTCGATCGGGGTGTTCGCCGTGCTCGCGGGCGCGGCCTTTGCCCGGCGTGCGCGCCCCGAGACTCACAAGCGCCTCATGCTGCTCGCGACGATCAGCATTCTCGACCCCGCCGTCGGACGCTGGCCGATCGAGGTATTTGCGACCTCGCCGCTCGCTTACTACGGGGTCCCCGATGCGATGATCGTCGCCGCCATGCTGTACGACGCCGCCGCTCGGGGCCGCGTCGCCCCGGCTTATCTCTGGGGCGGCGCCTTCATCGTAGCGAGCCAATTCGCGCGCGAGACCGTCGGCACGACCGGCGTCTGGCAGGCGTTCGCGGCGGCCATCTTGTCAACCTGAAGCAGGCTCGTGCGTTGTAGACCGCACGCGAGGGATCGGAGGTCACGACCATGCAAAGGATGCGAAAGTGGCTTTGGGTCGTCGCGGCCGCGGCGGCCCTCACGAGCTTGCCCGCCGGCGCCGACCCTTGGCGCGGCTACTCGGTGCGGCCTTACGTCGGCTTCGGCTTCAGCTACGGCTATCGCTACCCCGTCTACCCCTTCGGCTTCGGGTACGGTCCTTTCTTTTATCCGCCCTTCTATCCGCCCTTCGTCGGCGTGACGGTGAGGGCGGCGCCGCGCGAAAGAGAGCGCGCTTCGGGCCCCGACTCCCAAGGCGGCGGCGAGCAGCGCGCGCTCAAGCTTTACGTCTATCCCTCGGCGGGGCAGAGCGAAAAGCAGATGGCGGACGACCGTTACGACTGCCACGTCTGGGCAGTCGATCAGAGCGGCTACGATCCGACCCTCGGCGCCGGCAAGAAGAGCGACGCCGAAGATTACACCCGCGCCTTCACGGCCTGCATGGAGGGTCGCAACTATGTGGTCAAGTAGGGTGGGCGCGACGCCGCCTGCCGCCGCACGAATAGCCGTCGTCCTCTTGCGCTCGGCGGCGGCCTGCGCCGCGCTCGCAGTGGGCACGGGCACGGCTTTGGCGAGCATCGATCTTGCGGCCGTTCAGGTTCTCCCGCAACACGGTCAATCCTCGGCGCAGGCGCGCCGCGACCGCTACGAATGTCACAACTGGGCCGTGGAGCAGACCCGCTTCGTGCCGCGCGCGCCGCGGCCCGAGAGCAACGAGCCGGAACGCCGCGCCGACGACGCCAGACAAGCCGAACGCGCCGGCCGAGCGATCGGCGGCGCCGCAATCGGCGCGGCCATCGGCGGATTGATCACGAGCGACAGCCATCACCACGGAGCCGAGGGACCCTTGGTCGGCGCGGCCGTCGGCGCCGCGGTCGGCGCCGCCACGACTCCGAGCGATCGCGATGCCGAGCCGCACGACCGCGCCGCCGGGCTCACTCCGCAGGAGAACGACTATGTGCGCGCGCTGAGTGCGTGCATGGAGGGACGCGGTTACAAGGTCGTGCTGCCGACGAGCGAAGGCGACCGCGACGCGGCTTGAGCTTCCGCCTCGACTCGGGCGCTTCCGCGCGGTCGGACGTACGAAGGTCTCGGACTTCAGAATTCTGAAGCGAGCACCGCAGAAACTCGGACCTATACTTCAGTCCATCTCTCGCCCACCTCTCCAAAACACCCTAGAAGGGGAACGAACATGAAAAAGACCGTGATGCTAGCTTCTACTCTCGTGCTTCTGGCTGGTGCCCGAGTCGGATGGACGCAGCAGTTCCAGGGGCCCAACTTCGACCAGCTCGACAAGGACAAGAACGGCTCGTTGTCCAAGGAAGAAGTGGCGGACTTCTTCAAGCAGTTCGCAGGACGAGGCAACGGCGGCGGCGGCCCCAACGCCGATCAGGTCTTCAGCCGCTGGGATGCGAACGGCGACGGCAGCGTGTCGAAGGAAGAGTTCGATAACCGGCCGCGCCGGGGCGGACAAGGCGGACAAGGCGGACAAGGCCGCGGACAAGGCGGCGGACAAGGGAACTGAGGCGCGCGCCGAGGGGACGCCGTCCTTTCGGCTCCGCGGTCTAGCGCAAACGGGGGCCGGCGTTTTTCGCCGGCCCTCTTCGTTCAGTCGTCGAGGACGATCGAGAACCCGGGCGCACTGAAGGTGATCTCCACGGCGAAGTCCGGCGCCGCGCGGCTCGCCTTCTTGATCTTGACGTGCTCGCCCGCGTCCCGATCGATCTTGTAGTCCGTACCCACGGCCTTGCCGAGCGCCTCGGCGATGCTCTTCGCGATGTGGTTCTCGCTCATGTGCTTCTCGACGGCGATGGTCGCCTCTCGCGCCTGGCCGTTCTCTGGACGTATGCGCACGCGGAGGAAACCATCGGCGCCCGCGCGCTCGTTGACCGTGATTTTCGCTTCATGCAGGTACGTCGTCTTCGGCACCGACGTCTCCTCCGCCCGCACGGCTAAGGCGAAGATCGCGGCAGCGACCGCGGCGACAACGTGGGCGGCCCGTTTACGCATCACTGCATCCTCTCTGGTCATCGATAACGAGCGCGAGCGTACGCGGCCCGACCCGTTCGCGCTGCCGGCTGCTTCTCGGTTTGCGCGGCTTTGCCTCGACTCGGCGGGACTCGCCCACCGGGCTCGACGAAGACACAGGACCGATGGGTGCGGGCTCGAGGATGCGAGAGGCCTCGAGCATGCTCCAGCGCAATGAAATATTTTCCAGATTTTGTGAAACTGCCGGGAACCTTCCAATCCATGGAACGTGTACGTGACAGGGCCCGCAGAGGGGCATGGAGATCCGGCATGAGGCATTTCTGGTCGATCGCGGCTTTCGGCCTCGCGCTGGTCGGGCCATGGGCCTCTGCCCAGGAAACCGGCACGCCGCAGCCCGCGGCTGCCGACGAAGCCGCGGGTCCGCTCGAAGTGACGATCACGCTGATTCCGGAAGATGCCGACCGGCCGGCGGCCGTTACGAAGACACTCGAGCTGCCGAGGAAGGCGACGGGTGCCTACATCGCTTCGCAACAGGGCGTCGAGCACAGCGCCAGTGGGCTGACGCGGGCCAATCTCGCCCGCGATGACCGCCGCGCCTTCGGCACGACCGTCGCCGAAGCCGCGCGAGAGAGCGCCGAGGCCCGAAGCGAAGGCCGGGACGCGGCCGAGCAGGCGCGGGAAGTCGGCCGGGGATTGGCCGAGGCCGCGGCGGCCGCCGCGCAGGAGAACCGCGAAGACCTGAGGGGCGGCTCCGAGCCCGATCGCGGCGACGTCACGCCGGCTCCGCCGGCCGTTGTTCCGGACCGCCCCGAGCCGCCCGTCTCTCCCGCGCGACCCTAACCCACGCTGCGAAGCCTGCGTCGAGCGCCGGCCACCCTCCCGGGTCTTGCGTGCGCTGACCGCAATTGTCAGGATCAGCTTTTGGCCGAAGGGCCAGTGGCATCAAAACTAACCAAGAAGTGGGCGAAACCATGAAACATCTGCTTGGCATCTTGTGCTCCACGGTCGTTGCGCTGCCCGCGGCGGCGGCGCTCAAGGAAGGCGATTCGGCTCCGAAGTTCGAGGCCAAGGCATCGCTCGCGGGCAAGCCCTTCGACTATTCGCTTACGAACGCCCTGAAGAAGGGCCCCGTCGTCGTCTACTTCTATCCGTCCGCGTACACGCAGGGCTGCAACATCCAGGCGCACACGTTCTCCGAGAACATGGAGAAGTTTACGGCGGCGGGCGCGAGCGTAATCGGCGTGTCGCTCGACAGCATCGAGCGGCTCAACGATTTCTCCGCAGACCCTAACTACTGCGCCGGCAAGCTCGCCGTCGCGTCGGATGCGTCGGGCAAGATCGCGAAGTCCTTCGATCTCAAGGTGGCCGAGGGCCGCCCCGGCGCAAAGGACACGCGCGGCGTCGAGATCGATCACGGCTTCGCTGAGCGCACGACGTTCGTCGTGACTCCCGACGGCAAGGTCGCCGCGACGATCGGCGGCATCTCGCCGGCCGAGAACGTCATGAAGTCGCTCGAGGCCGTGCAAGCGCTTCAGCATCACTGAGCCTGCGAGCCGTTCGCGGCGGCTCCCGCCGCGACGGCACCTAGGTCGCGAGTCGCGAGTCGTCCGGAGCACGGCCGGCTCCGTGCTCCGGTTGCTTTGCCGGAGCCGAATCGTGAGCAAGCTCGGGAGCCGCAAGAAGGGTCCGTTGGTCTTTCTCGACTACGACCAGCGCGAGCTCGACGCCGCCTACGATCAGGCGGCCTGGGCGCACAATCAACGGGAAGTCGGCCAGCGCGTCGCGCAGAAGAACGCCGCCGCGCGCCGGCGCCTCGGCGAGCCTCGCCGCTTCTCCTATGGAGATACGGACGCCGAGCGCCTCGACGTCTACACGACGCAGCAGCTCGACGCTCCGATCGGCGTCTACATTCACGGCGGAAGCTGGCGCTTCGGCGACGCGGCGGGCTGCGCGTATCAGGCGGAGATGTACGTGGATCGAGGCGCGCATTTCATCGCGCTCGATTTCACGAACGTCGTCGCGACCGAAGGCGACATGCGGCCGCTCGCGGAGCAGGTGCGCCGGGGCGTCGCCTGGGTCTACGAGCATGCCGAGCGCTTCGGAGGCGACCGCGACCGCATTTACGTCTCGGGCCACTCCTCGGGCGGGCACCTCGCCGCCGTCGTCCACACGACGGACTGGCACAAGGACTACGGCCTGCCCCGTGACGTCGTCAAAGGCGGGATCTGCGCGAGCGGCATGTACGACCTCTATCCGGTCGCGCTGTCGTCGCGGCGCGAGTACGTGACCTTGCCGACCGACGTCGTCGAAGCGCTGAGCCCGATGCGTCACATCGATCGGATCTCGGCTCCGCTCATCGTCGCGTACGGCACGGCGGAGACGCCGGAATTCCAGCGGCAGAGCCGCGAGCTCGCGGCGGCGCTCGAGGAGGCCGGCAAGAGCGCAGCCCTCGTGGTCGCAGAAGGATACAACCACTACGAGATCGCCGAGGACTTCGGCCATCCCTACGGCCCGCTCGGCCGGGCCATCCTCGAGCAGATGAGCCTCGGGACGTCTTAGCCGAAGCGAGTCGCGAGACCAGCGAGTCGCGAGATCGAGCGAAGGAGTGAGCAAGGAGGACCGATGGCCATCGAGCATTACAAGGGCGGATGCCAATGCGGCGCCGTCACCTACGAGGTGGACGTGGATCTCGGCAGCACGATCACGTGCAACTGCTCGCGATGCCAGAAGCTCGGCTTCGTGCTCGCCTTCGCGCCGGCCGAGCGCTTCGAGCTCAAGTCCGGCGAAAACAACCTGACCGAATACCTTTTCAACAAGAAGCAGATTCGGCACCTCTTCTGCAAAACGTGCGGTGTCGAGAGCTTCGCGCTCGGGAAGCGGCCGATCGACGGCGCTGCCGTCGCGGCCATCAACGTGAACTGTCTCGAGGGCGTCGACCCGAGGGCGCTGAAGCCGAAGCACGTGGACGGCAGGCGCCTCTAGCAGGCTAGGGAGCGCCGGCGCGGTCCCGGCGCCGCCATGGCTGCGCCGGAATGTCCGTGAACGCCTCGCGGCGCAGGAACCGCCAGCGGCCGTCCTCGCGCACGAACGTGCCGTCGTAGTGGCCCTCACGTGCCGCTCCCGCGTACACTCCGACCCGAGCGGCGGGCCCGGGCCCCATAGGAACTCGACGAAAGAAACACGTGGCTTCCAACCTGACTCGACTGTCGATCGACGAGATCCGCGAGCGCTACGCGCGCGCAGATCAGCCGGTGTCGCCGCAGCTGCTCAACAAGCTCAAGCGGGATCCGCGCCAGGGCGTCCAGCGCCTCTACGAGACGCTCAAGAAGCGCTACGAGCGCGAGCGCGCCCTGCACCTGCGCCTCGACGCGATGCTGAACTTCGAGCGAGTGCTCTGGCGCTCGGGCGTGCAGCGGATCGCGGGCGTCGACGAGGCCGGCATGGGGCCGCTCGCGGGCCCCGTCGTCGCGGCCGCCGTGGTCTTCCCGCCGCACACGGCGCTGCCCGGCATCGACGACTCGAAGCGCCTCGATGCGGACGAGCGCGCGGCCGCCGAGCGGATCATCCGGGAGACGGCGGCGGGCATCGGCGTCGGCGTCGCGGACGTCGCGGAGATCGACACGATCAACATCTATCAGGCGGCGCTGCTCGCGATGCGCCGCGCCGTCGAGGCGCTGCCGCAGGCGCCGGAGCACGTGCTCGTCGACGCGCGCAGCATCCCGGGCGTCGCCGCGCCGCAAAACTCGTTCAACAAGGGCGACGGCATCAACTTCTCGATCGCCGCCGCGTCGATCATCGCGAAGACGCACCGCGATCGGCTCATGGACGCGCTCGCGGCGTCGCACCCGGGCTACGGCTTCGAGCGTCATAAAGGCTACGCGACGCCCGAGCACCAGGACGCCATTCGCCGGCTCGGGCTCTCGCCGATCCATCGGCGGTCCTTCACGTACCTGCGCGAGCTCCGCGGCGAGTACTCGCAGCTCTTCTACGATCTCAAGGAGCGGCTCGAGGGCGCGTGCGAGGCGGCCGCCTTGAAGTCGGTCGAAGACATGCTGGCAGGCTGCGAAGCTCAGCTCGCCGAGGAGGAGCAGCGCAAGCTCAAGCTTGTGCTGTCGAGGCGCTGGAAGGCGCTGTAGCCGCGGGCTGTTCCGACCGCTGCGATTTCCCGATCGGTCGCCCCGGGCTTGCTCGCTCCTTGCCCGCGCCCTGCCCGTCGCCTAGGCTTATCGCCATCCGAACGAAAAGCACTCTGCACCAGGGGGAAACGTCATGAAATCCGCCGTTCTCGGAGGCGCGGCCCTCGCCGCCGCGCTCGCCGCGGGTCTTGGCGCCTTCGCGCCGGCCGCGAAGGCGCAGACGAGCTGCGACCGCGGCTGCCTCGAAGGCTTCGTGGACCGCTACTTCAAGGCGGTCATGGACGACGATCCGAGCGAGGTGCCGCTCTCGATCAACGTGCGCTTCACCGAGAACGGACAGCAGCTGCCGATCGGCGAGGGTCTCTGGAAGAGCATGAAGGCCGCGGGCAAGTATCGCCTGTTCGTGACGGACGTGCCGGCGGGCCAGGTCGCGCTCATCACGACCGTCGTCGAGGACGGCCGCGATCCGAGCATGGGCATCGCCGCCGCCATGGCGCTTCGGCTCAAGATCGTGAACGGCGAGATCGCCGAGATCGAGCAGATGGTCGAGCGCAACGAGATGACGGCGCAGCGCATCGAGGCCATGGGTCAGCCGCGTGCGGCGTTCACGACCGCGATCCCCGACAGCGCGCGCATGTCGCGGCACGACATCATCACGACCGCGAACAAGTACTTCTCCGGCATGCAGCAGAACGACGGCAAGGGCGACTATCCGTTCGCCGAGGACTGCGACCGGTACGAGAACGGCGGGCACACGACGAACGCGGCTCCGCGCCCGGGCGAGACGCGGCCCGATCCCGCCACGGCGAACAACTACTCCGCCACGTGGACGTGCCTCGAGCAATTCAAGTCCGGCCTGCTGCATTTCGTCACGCGCATCCGCGACCGGCGCTATGTCGCCGTCGATCAGGAGCGCGGCGTCGTCATGGCGATCGCTTTCTTCGACCACATGGCCGGCAGCACGCGCACGTTCAAGAAGCCGAACGGCGAGACGGTCACGGCGGGACCGACGCAGCCCTGGACCTGGTACATCGCCGAGGTCTTCAAGATCCACGATCACAAGATCGGGCCGATCGAAGCGTTCCTGATTCACTCGCCGTACGGCATGAACTCGGGCTGGAGCAGCTACACGGACGGCCTCTCGGACCGCGCCCAAGACGTCACGGGATATCACGAGGACTGACAGGAGATCCGGGCCGCTGCTGGACGAGCAGCGCCTCCAAGCTCTCGTTGAGCGCGGCGAAGTCGAGCGGCTTCACGAGGTGCAGATCGAAGCCGCTCGCGCCCGACCGCACCCGGTCGTGCTCCTGGCCGTAGCCCGTGACGGCGATGAGCTTCATGCGCTCGCCGCACGGCAGCTCGCGAAGCCTGCGCGCGAGCTCGAAGCCGTCCATGACCGGCATCGCGAGGTCCACCAAGGCCAGATCGGGCTCGAAAGCCGCCGCGATCTCGAGCGCGTCCGGCCCATCGAACGCCGCGCGCACCTCGTAGCCCAACCCGTCGAGCAGGTCCTTGAGCGTCTCGGCGGCGTCACGATTGTCGTCGACTACAAGCACTTTTCGGGCACTCCCGCCCGCAGCCGTCCGCCCGCCCGCCGACGCGGCGAAAGACGACTCGGACGGCTCGACCGCGCGCGGAAGCCGGACGAGGAACTCGCTGCCGCGCCCCTCTCCCTCGCTGTGCGCGCCGACCGAGCCTCCATGCAGCTCGACGAGGCTCCGGACGAGGCTCAAGCCCAAACCGAGCCCTCCCTGACCGGCTTCCGGCCGTTTCCCTTGCACGAACAAGTCAAACACGCGCGGCATCAGGGCCCCGGACATGCCGATGCCGTTGTCCCTGACGCGCACGACGACGTCGCCGGCCTCCATGCCGGCGCTGATCGCGATCTGCCCGCCGGGCGGAGTGTACTTCGCCGCGTTCGTGAGCAGGTTCGCGACGATCTGCGTGAGGCGCAGCTCGTCTCCGTCGACGATGAGGTCCGCGGCGACGTGAACGGTGAGACCGTGCCTGCGCTCCTCGAGCAGCGGGCTCGCCATCTCGATGGCTTTCTCGACGACCTCGGCGACGTCGGTTCGGCGCCGGCGCAGCTGGATCTTGCCGCGCGCGACGCGGGCGACGTCGAGCAGATCATCGACGAGCGTCACGAGATGGGCGACCTGGCGCTCGATGATCGTGCGCTCGGTCACGAGCTGATCCGCGCCGCGAAGCTTCATGAGCTGAAGGGCGGTCTTGATCGGCGCGAGGGGATTCCTGAGCTCGTGGCTCAGCATCGCGATGAACTCGTCCTTCGCACGCACGGCCTCGTCCGATCGGCGTCTCGCCTCCTCGAGCTCGCCGCGGGAGCGGACCTGCTCGGTCACGTCGTGACAGAACGCCATGACGCGGTCGCAGAGCCCGTCGGCATCGCAGAGCGGCGCGTAAACGAAAGTGAAATAGGCGTCCTCGATCTTGCCGTCGGCGCGCGGCGAGTACCGCACGAGCGTGTCTCGTCCGACGTGCTCCCGTCCCTTGCGCATGACCTCCGACAACAGCACGTCGAGGCCTTGTCCCGTGAGCTCCGGCAGCGCTTCCAGGAGCCGCTTGCCGACGAGATCGCGCGTCCCCGCGAGCTTCCTATAGAGCGGGTTCGCCATCTCGAACACGAGGTCGGGCCCTTTGAAGACGCAGATCGGCGCGGGGGCCTGCATGAAGAGATCGTAGAGCGCGCTGCGATGGAGCTCGACGGCGCGGCGCGCGGCGCTCCGCATGAGCTGCGAGCGCACGCGTGCGACGAGCTCCCGGGCGTTGAACGGTTTGACGACGTAATCCTCGACGCCCGCCTCGAGTCCCTCGACTCTCGCCTCCTCGCCCGCGCGCGCGGACAGCATGACGACGGGCACGGCGCGCGTGCGCTCATCCGACTTCAGCGCGCGCAGCAAGGCGAAGCCGTCGAGCCCCGGCATCATGACGTCGGTGATGACGAGGTCCGGCGGCCTTCGGAGCGCCGCGTCGAGCGCGGCCGCGCCGTCGCCGACCGTCTCGACGCTCCAATACGGGCTCAAGAGACGCCGGACGAAGGCGCGCATGTCGGCGTTGTCGTCCGCGACGAGAATGCGCGCCGGCTCGCGCACTTCGTGCGCCGGACCGACGGCTTGCTCGTCGCCCCGCGGGACGGCCGGCCCATCGGGGAGCCAGCCGAGCGCCTCCTCGAGGAAAGCCTTTGCAGAGATCCCGGCGGGCACGGACGGTCTCTGCGCCCGCCGCTCCCCGGCCGGCGCATGCGGCTGCGCCTCCGCGGCCGGCTTTTGCGGCTCAATCTCGCCGGCCGCCGTCGTGAGCCCGACGGGCACCTTCACGCGGAAAGACGTGCCCGCTCCGAGCTCGCTCTCGCACGAGATCGAGCCGCCGTGCAAGCGCACGAGCTCCTGCACGAGCGCGAGGCCGATGCCGCTGCCCTCGTGGCTGCGCCGGCGCGTCCCGAGGACGCGGTGGAAGCGGTTGAAGAGCTTCGGCAGCTCGTCGGCCGGGATGCCGACACCCGTGTCGCTGACCTCGAGCTCGACGACGCCGCCCCGCTCCCGAAGCGTCACCGAGATCGAGCCCTCGAACGTGAACTTCAGCGCGTTCGACAGCAGGTTCAGGACGATCTTCTCCCACATGTCGCGATCCGCGTGCACGAGCGTCGGCAGCGGCGGGCAGTCGACGCGGAGCTCGAGCCCCGCGCGATCGACGGCGGCCCGGAACAAGCTCGCGAGATCGCGGGTGAGCTCGGCAAGATCGAGCGGCTCGAGCAGCGCTTGCGCGCGGCCCGCTTCGATGCGGACGAAATCGAGCAGGCCGTTGACGAGCTTGAGCAAGCGCAGCGCGTTGCGCTGCACGATCTCGACCTGCTCCTTGTGCGGGCCTTCGAGCGCGCCGTACTCCCCGGAGACGAGATCCTCTAGCGGACCGAGCATCAGCGTGAGCGGCGTTCGAAACTCGTGGCTCACGTTCGTGAAGAAGATCGTTTTCGCGTGATCGAGCTCGGCCAGCGCCGCGAGACGCCGTTGCTCCTCTTCCCGCGCGCGTGCCTTCGCGATGAGCGTTCCGACGTGATCCGCGACGAGATCGAGGTAGCCCCGGTACGCGTCGTCGAGCGGTAGACGCGGGCTCAAGCCCGCGACGAGAAAGCCGTAGGGCCGCGGATCGCCGTGCGCACGAATCGAGAGGACCAACGCCTGCGTCGCGGGCTCCGCCCACGCGCCGCCCGGAAACCGGCAGAGGCTCGGGTCGAGCGGCGCGAGCTGCGGCTGCGCCGCGCAGCGATCGAAAGGCCAGACGCTCTCGCGGCCGCCTGCCAACTCGACGAAGACGGGGCTCGCGGGGCCGCCGGGCTCGAGCCCCGCTGCCGCCGAGAGCCGGACTCTGTCCCCCGTGACCTCGAGCAGGTAGAGCAGCGCGAACAGCATGTCGGCCGGATCGAACGCTCGCGCCGCCCGAGCGAGCGCGTCGTCGACGCTCGCCGCGTCGGCGCCGATCTCCGCGAGAATGCGCAGGGTGCGAAGGCGCCGCTGCCCGATGACGCGTTGAGTCGTTTCCGTGCAGGTCGTGAGCACGCCTCCGACGCGGCCCGATTCGTCGCGGATCGGGCTGTACGAAAAGACGAAATACGTCTCCTCGGGAAAGCCGTGACGCTCGATCGGAAACATCATGTCTTCCGCGCCGACCGGCTCGCCCGTCTCGAGGACGCCGCGGAACATAGGGCCGATGAGGTCTCGGATCTCGGCGAAGCACGCGAGCAGCGGGGCGCCGAGCGCGGCCGGATGCTTCTTGCTGCCGAGCACGGGCAAGTAGCCGTCGTTGTAGAGCATGAGCAAGTCGCTGCCCCACGCGATCATCATGGGAAACGACGTGCCGAGGCAGATGCTGACGGAGGTCCGAAGACTCTGCGGCCAGCCCGAGACGGGACCGAGCGGCGTGCGGCTCCAGTCCATTGAACGCATGAGCGCGCCCATGCGCCCGCCTCCGGCGAGGCAGTGATCGGCCCGGAACATGCTCGGCGGCTCTCCCCGATTGATCATCGCGCGATCGAACGGCACGGCCAGCACGCGCCGTTCGCGACCCGCTGGGCCGGGCAGCGGCCCATTGACCGGCCAATAAGCAAGCCGCATGCCAAGGCGGCCGCGCGCGTGGTAGAGTCGTTGCGGATTTGGAGCCGCTCCGCCGACGGCGCGCGCTTCAAGCCTCGAGCTTCTTCGGGCGCCTCTTTCGGCGCAAGGTCGCGCTCACGCCCGCGCAATACCGGAAGCGCTTCCGCGCGCTCCGCAAGGAGCTCGAGGACCGAACGGCGGCGTGACTATGAATATGAATAAGGGACCGTTCGACAAGGAACCGGTCGTCGAGGAGCAGCTCGTCGAGGAGCAGCTCGCCAAGGAGCAGCTCGCCGAGCAGCCCGACGAGATGCAGCACGCCGAGGAGCAGTT
>DASTSM010000173.1:0-8643 GCA_035760685.1 Gammaproteobacteria bacterium
CGCGCCGAGGAAGCCGAGCTCGTGCCGCTCGATGACGTCGTCGACTTCCTGGCCGCGAGGACGCGCAAGGGGCCATGAGACCCGTAGGCGCGGTCCTCGTCGCGCTCGCGGGGCTCGCCTGCTCGGCCGTGTCCGCCGCCGAGCCCGTTTATCAAGACGCTCGATCGGGCCCGGATCCCGCGCTGCGCGCCGTCTTGATCAAGGCCGTGCGCGAAGACAACGGCTTCGTGGACCGCTTCGACGCCGAAGTCTGGTACACGGACATGTCGCAGCGCCTCGCGAAGCAGGTGCCGGATCCCGAGGAGCGCATCAAGATCCTCCAGGCCGTGCATCGGCAGGCGACGCACGCGAACCTGCCTCCGGAGCTCGTGCTCGCGGTCATCGACGTCGAGAGCAACTTCGACCGCTTCGCGATCTCGGCGTCGAGCGCGCTCGGTCTCATGCAGGTCATGCCTTTCTGGGTCAAGGAGGTCGGCCGCAAGGACATGAACCTCCTTTTCAACATCGACTTCAACGTGCTGCTCGGCTGCCAAATCCTCAAGTACTACCTCGATCTCGAGCACGGAGACCTCGTCAAGGGCCTCGCGCGCTACAACGGCAGCATCGGACGGCGCAACTACGCGGATCGCGTGATGGATCGGCTCCGCAAGAAGTGGTTCAAGTCGTAAGTGAAAAAATGGGGTCAGACCCCATTTCTTCGTGCGGCCAGGGAAAATGGGGTCAGACCCCATTTATCGAGACGCCATTTTTTCGCGGGGCCCAGTTCTCGGGCCGGGAAAATGGGGTCTGACCCCATTTTTCTAGCGGATTCGGAAGCCGGGCGAGGGCTCCTCGTCGGTGTGCTCGACTTGAACGCCGGAGACGGCGGCGGCCGGCGGACCCTGCCATAGCCACTCGCAGAGCGCCTCGAGCGCTTCGGCCTCGCCATGGGCGAGAACTTCCACGCGGCCGTCCCGTAGGTTCCTGGCCCAGCCCGAGACGCCGAGGCGTGCGGCCTCCTGGGCCGTCGCGGCCCGATAGTAGACGCCTTGGACGCGGCCCGAGACGAGATAGCGGACGGACTTGCGCGTCCCCGCCACGCGTCACTCCTTCTTCTGGCTTCCGGCCGCGCGCTGACTCGCTTCGAGCGCCTGGACGGCGCGGTTCTTGGCGCGGACTGCGCTGACGCGCGCGGGGCCGTAGGCCTGGTTGCGGATCTGCTCCTCGGCCTCCATGAGATAACGGCGCGCCTCGCTCAATGAATCGGGCGCCAAGCCTTCGGCGTTCGCTTGGACCGCGGCGGCGATCGCCTGCCGCGCATCGCTCATTTCCTGCACGGGCGGCGCCGTGGCGCACGCCGCCAACCAGCAAGCGGCGACGAAAGCAGCCAGCCGGCCGTCGGCTCGTCCTCGCAACACCGTGAGTTTTCTCTTCTTCGGGCGCTTTTTCGGGTCGGACGCCAAGGTCGACGCGTAAGCTAGCCAGGGCGATTCCTGGGCGTCAAGCATAGCACGCGCCTTTCCGCGCTCTGGAAAGCACCTACCCCCGTTCCTAAACTTCGGCCTCGACCCGAAATTGACGCCGCGGAGAACAGCCGGAGGCACCGAGGAGGCACCGACATGAAAGCGACGATCTACCACAATCCCCGCTGCTCGAAATCCCGCGCGACGCTCGCGCTGCTCGAGGAGCGCGGCGACGAGCCGGCCGTCGTCGAGTATCTGAAGACGCCGCCGAGCGCGAAGGAGCTGCGCGCGCTGCTCGCGAAGCTCGGCATCGCCGCGAAGGACTTGATCCGCACCAACGAGCCCGACTGGAAGGCCAGCGGCTTGAGCCTCGACTCTCCGGAGCGCGAGCTCATCGACCTCATGGTCCAGCATCCGATCCTCATCGAGCGGCCGATCGTCGTCGTCGGCGATCGTGCGCGCATCGGCCGGCCGCCCGAGCGCGTGCTGGAGCTCTTCGAGTGAGCGAAACGGAGATCCTGGTCCTTTATTACTCCCGCAGCGGCCGCACGGCCGCGCTCGCGCGCCAGTGCGCGCGCGGCGTCGAGAGCGCGGGCGCCGAGGCGCGCGTCCGGACCGTGCCGGCGGTCTCGACGACGACCGAGGCGACGGCCGCCGAGATCCCCGCCGAGGGCCCGCCCTACGCGCGGCCCTCGGACCTCGCCGCGTGCGACGGCTTGCTGCTCGGCAGCCCGACGCGCTTCGGCAACATGGCCGCGCCGCTCAAGTACTTTTTGGACTCGACGGGCGACCTTTGGCTCGGCGGCGCGCTCGTCGATAAGCCCGCGGGCGTCTTCACGTCGACATCCTCGGCCCACGGCGGCCAGGAGACCACGCTGCTGACGATGGCCCTGCCGCTGATCCACCACGGCATGGTCTGGGTCGGGATCCCGTATACGGAGGCGGGTCTGTTCGAGACTCGGACGGGCGGGTCGCCTTACGGCGCGTCGCACGTCGGGAGCGCGTGGAACCCGGAGCTCTCGCGTCACGAAAGCGAGCTCGCGCAGGCGCTCGGAAGGCGCGTCGCGAGCCTCGCGCGCCGCCTCAAGCGCTGAGCGTACGGCGCGAACGCGATGCGCGGCTCTTCGGCTCTCGAGCGCGGCCTGCTCGCCGTGCATGCGGTGCTGCTGGTCTCGGCGCTCGCCGCCGTCGTCGCGAGCGCCCATTCAGCACCCGTCCGTGCGCTGCTCGGCGCCGCCGCGGCCGCCCCTCTCTTGGCCGTGCTGCCGGGCCTTTACCGCGGCAGCGTGCGGACCTACCAGTGGACCGGCCTCCTCATGGTGCTCTTCGCCGGAGCCGCCACCGTCGAGACGGTCGCGACGCTCGGGCGATCGCCTCTAGTCAGCCTCATGCTGCTCGCCTCGCTCCTCGAGCTCGCCCTGCTCTTCGTCTTGACGCGCCGGCGCTGACGCCGACCGCCCCAGGATCTCGCGCACGAACGGCAGCGTGAGGCGCCGCTGCGCCGCGAGCGACGCCGCGTCGAGCCGCTCGATCCACGCGACGAGCGCGCCCATCTCCCGCGGCAGCCGCGACTGTAGAAAGCGCGCGGCGGCGGCGTCGAGCCATAGCCCGCGGTGCCGAGCGTGCCGGTGCAGCGCCTCGACGAGATCCGCGTCCGCGAGCGGCTGGAGACGATAGACGGCCGCGCCCGCCGCGCGCGAAGCGAGATCGGGCAGCGCGAAGCCCGCGGCCGCCGGCGCGGCCTCGCCTGCCATGAGCAGCGCCCGCTCGCGCGACTGAAACTCGTTGAGCGCCCGGAACAGCTCCGCTTCCCAAGCCGGGCTTCCGGCCGCGCGCGGCACGTCGTCGAGCGCGAGCACGTCGAGCGCGTCGAGCCCCGCGAGCAGCCCGGGCTCGACGTCGGGCGCGCCGAGCGGCAGATACATCGCGCGTCTCCCGGCGGCGCCGGCCGTTCTGCACGCCGCTTGCAGCACGTGACTCTTGCCGCTGCCGCGCGGGCCGCAGAGCCAGACGGCGCCGCCGCTCTCGCCGGACGCGAGCGCCTTCGCGTGCGCGAGCCCAGCCGCATTCGCGCCCTCGACGAAAGTCTCGAGCACGGCGTGGCTCTCGAGGCGGAGAGCGAGCGGCAGCTGAGCCATGCGGCCTTCTCCTCCGGCGCGCCGTGCGCTTAAGTCAGCGCTCGGCGTGCGTGACGAGCCATGCGCGCTTGCTCCAGCGCAGCACGTAGTTCAATCCGCTCGCGATGCTCGTGAAGACGACGGCCGCGCCGAGCAGCTGGAGCGAGATCTCGGGCGGCCATGCGTAAGCCGCGTTCGTCATCGTGAAGAGAATGAACGCGAGCTGGCACGCCGTGTTGAGCTTGCTGATCGACGAGGGCTGGCCGTGCACGGGCTCGACGAAGAGCTGATAGGCGATCGCGCCCAAAACGATGACGACGTCGCGCAGCACGACGATGGCGGTCAAGCCGATCGGCACGACGCCGAGGTAAGTCAACGTCACGAACACGCTCACGACGAGCAGCTTGTCGGCCGCGGGATCGAGCAGGCTGCCGAGCCGCGTGCGCCAATCGAATGTCTTCGCGAGAAAGCCGTCGAGCGCGTCGGAGCCGCCCGCGACGAGAATGAGCCAGAGCGCAACGGCGAATTCGCGATGGAGCAGCGCGACCACGAGCGGCACGACGAGCGCCATGCGCACGATGCAGACGGCGTTCGGCAGCCACCTAAGGCTCATTGCCGGGGAGCGGAGCGGGCGACCTTGAAGACGAGACTGTTGGAGTCGCCCGTCTGGGAAAATCCGGGCGCCGGATCGGCCGGCTCGAGCACGCGCCCGAGCGAGAACATGCGCTCGATGACGCCCGCATCGCCGCGCGCCGCGACGCGCAACGTCATGACGTCGCCGTCGACGCCGTCGACGTCGATGCTTTGCAAGCTGCTGAGCCCGTCGAGGTAGCTCATGACGCGGCCGTAGTCCTCGAGGCTCTCGACGTCCTGAACGATGACGCGCAGCGTGCGCACGCCGCCGACGACGCCGAACTCCTGCGCATACTGATCCGCCGTCCACTGCAGGCCTTCGGCCACGTCCTGGCTCGCGCTGACCGCGCGCCCGCCGCCGCGAAGCAGCGTCCACTGCACGGTCGGGCCCACGTCGCCCACGAGCAATCGCCCGACGAGGATCGCGTCGGCCGCGTAGCGCTGGGAGGCCTGCTCGATGCGATCGTCGTAGCCGCCCCAAACGTCGATGAAGCTCACGGCGGAGAGGTCCTGGAGGTCGAGCAAGGGCAGCGCGATCGGCAGACCGCGCTCGCTCGCGACGTCGGCGAGCTGCATCCGGATCTCGTCCGTCAGCGCCGCCATTTCGGGGCTCAGCGCCGTGTCCGAGGCGCCGGCACCGAGCAGCGTGCGCTCGCCGCGCCCGCTGTCGATGGCGAGCCAGATCAGCGTGAGCGGGCGCTCCGGCCCCCAAATCCGCCGGCCCCGCGACTGCAGCTCGCTGTTGACGGCGCTCGAGAGGAAGCCGACCTGCACGCGCCCGCCGTCGAGCGTCGCGTACGAGCTCACGTAGCGGGCAGCGTCGGCGATCATGCTCTGCAGGTCCGGCTCGAGCGCCGCCCCGCGATTGCCCGTCACGCGCTCGAGCAGCTGCCCCATCGCCGCCTGCTCGGCGGCCGCGCGCGTGCTCGGCGCGCCGGGCTCGGGCATGACCGTCGGCCTGTAGAGATCCTGGAAGGTGATCGCGTGCGCCGGCGAGACGGCGAGCGCGAAGAGCGACACGAGCAGCGCGGCCGCCGCGTCCCTGCACGTGCTGCACGTTATGCTCGCCATGCGCTTCCTGCGCCTCAGCCCCGGCCGTCGCACCATCGCCCGCACGGACGCCCAGCGTCGTTCCATCGAACCCTGCCCCCCTAGAGTGACGTCGCGTATTATAGCGGCCCTCGGCGCGACCCCGCCTAAATGCCGCACTCGCCGCACTCCATGACATCGAAGCGGATCTTCACGTACAAGGACGCCGGCGTCGACATCGAGGCGGGCGACGAGCTCGTCGAGCGCATCAAGGGATCCGTCGCGCGCACGCAGCGCCCGGAGGTCATCGGCGGCCTCGGCGGCTTCGGCGGACTCTTCAGGGTCCCGGCGGGCTTCAAGGAGCCGGTCCTCGTCGCCGGGACGGACGGGGTCGGAACCAAGATCAAGCTCGCCATCGAGCACGACGCTCACGACGACATCGGCATCGACCTCGTCGCGATGTGCGCGAACGACGTCGTCGTTCAGGGCGCGGAGCCGCTCTTCTTTCTCGACTACTACGCGACGCCGCGCCTCCGCGTGGACGTCGCGGAGCGCGTCGTCAAGGGAATCGCGCGCGGGTGCGAGCTCGCGGGCTGCACGCTGCTCGGCGGCGAAACGGCCGAGCACCCGGGCGCGGAAGGCGCGGACGAGTACGACCTCGCGGGCTTTTGCGTCGGCATCGTCGAGCGCGAGCGCATCGTCGACGGCAGCTCGATCGCGGCCGGCGACGCGGTCATCGGCCTCGCCTCGTCGGGGCCGCATTCGAACGGCTTCTCGCTGATCCGGCGCGTGCTCGAGAGCCGCCCGGACGCGCGCGACGCCGCGCCCGGCGGCCGGCCCCTCGTCGAGCAGCTGCTCGCGCCGACGAGAATCTACGTGCGGCCGTTGCTCCAGCTGCTCCGCGAGATGCCCGTCAAAGGCATCGCGCACATCACGGGCGGCGGCTTGCTCGAGAACGTGCCGCGCATCCTGCCGGCCGGGCTCGGCGTCGAGCTCGCGGCGTCGAGCTGGCCGCGCCAGCCGGTGTTCGAGTGGCTCGCGGCGGCCGGCATCGAGCCGGAGGAGATGTATCGCACCTTCAACTGCGGCGTCGGTATGATCGTCGTGACGGCGCCGGATCACGCCGACGCCGCCGTGCGCCGGCTCGAATCGTCCGGCGAGCGCGCCTACCGAATCGGTGCGGTCGTGCGCGACGCCGCGGGCAGGGTCCATATTCGTTGAGCGGCTCGACGCCCCCGCGCATCGTCGTCCTCGCGTCGGGCGAAGGAACGAACCTTCAGGCGCTCATCGACGCCGAGAGCGAAGGCGGCGCCGATGCCCCCCGCGTCGCGGCGGTCTTCAGCGACCGCGCGGAGGCGCGCGCGCTCGACCGGGCCCGCGCCGCGGGCATCGCGGCCCACTTCATCGGCAGAGCCGAATTCGCGAGCCGCGCGGCTTACGAGGACGCGCTCGCGCGCGCCATCGAGGCCGAGCGTCCGGACGCCGTCGTCCTCGCCGGCTTCATGCGGGTGCTCGGCCCCGCGTTCGTGCGCCGCTTCGCGGGCCGCATGATCAACTTGCACCCTTCCCTGCTGCCTAAGTATCCGGGTCTCGACACGCACGCGCGGGTCCTCGCGGCCGGCGACGAGCTCCACGGCGCGACGGTGCATTTCGTCACCGACGAGCTCGATGCCGGCCCGCCGATATTGCAGTATCGTATGCGCGTGCGGCGCGGCGAGCCCATCGAGTCGCTCATCGCGCGCGTGCACGCGGGCGAGCACGTGATCCTGCCGCGCGCGGCGGGCTGGCTCGCAACGGGACGAGTCGAGCTGCGCGAGGGCTCGGCCTGGCTCGACGGCCGGCGCCTGTCGGCGCCGATCGTCGTGGAGGAGGAATGATGGCAGCGAAGAAGTCGGCCCGGCGGCCGGCTGTCGCCGGAGCAACGGCCGGGTTCGGGGCGGCGGCAGCTGCCGCGGCTGTGCTCGCGCTCGTCGCGCTGCCCGCGTCCGCGGCCGAGCGGACGGTCCCGACGTTCGACGCGCACTACGTGGTCGAGTACAAGGGCCACAAGGTCGGCAAGATGGACATGTCCGTCCACTACGACGAGAAGCGCCAGCGCTACCGCTTCGTGTCGCGCACGCAAGCCTCCGGCGTGCTCAAGGTCGTGCGCCCGAAGGCGACGGTGCAGACGACGGACTTCGTGCTACACGACGGCGAGATCAGGCCGCTCGAGTTCTGGCTCGACGACGGCACGCGCAAGGGCGAGGACGACCGGCACATCGTCTTCGACTGGGACCACGGAACGGCGATCGTCACGCGGGACGATCGAATGTCGGAGCTTCCCCTCGAGCCCGACATGCTCGACGGCGGGACGATTCTCGTCGCTCTGATGCTCGACCTCGAGCGCGCGGTGGCGCCGGGCCCCTACAAATACACGGACGGCGACGCGCCGAGCTCGTACGAGTACACGCCGACCGGCACCGAGAAGCTCGACGTCGAGGCGGGCACGTTCGAGGCGGCCGTGATCAAGCAGCACCACGAAGGATCGTCACGGCACACCGTGTTCTGGGCCGTGCCGAAGCTTCGCTTCCTGCCCGCGAAGATCGCGCAGTACAAGAACGACGAGCTGCTGACGGCGATGACGCTCGATTCGGTCGAGGGGCTCGAACCCAAAGCGGCACCGCATTAGACGCCCACGCGCTTAGGGTGCGCATTTCTCAGCCCTGACCGAGTCCGTCCTTCGTCCCTCAAGGACTGCGGGGGAAGCCCGGAAGCGACTCTCCACGAGATCACGCTTTCGGCAACGTCACGCCGCGCTGTCCCATGTACTTTCCTGCCCGGTCCTTGTACGACGTCTCGCAGACCTCGTCGGACTCTAGAAACAGCATCTGGGCCACGCCCTCGTTCGCGTAGATTCTCGCGGGTAACGGCGTCGTGTTTGAGAACTCGAGCGTGACGTGCCCCTCCCACTCGGGCTCCAATGGGGTTACGTTGACGATGATCCCGCAATTCGAGACGAAGACGCCGGCTTCGAGGGCGAAATTGCCTGCCTCCGGCACCGTGAGGCAATAGACGTCGTGATCGCCGGGCAGCTCGCGGACGGACGCGATCTTGTGGTTGCGTCCGGCTCCCTTATAGCTCGCAATGACTTCCGGAAACCGGCGAAAGACCGTGCGGTCACACCCGAGGATTTGCTCCGCCGCAACCATTCGCACGATGTTCCAAGGCCGATTGTTCCGTCGATCGTGATCCGAATGATGCCGATGTTGACCGACCCCGTACGTGTATACGCCGTGGCGAAGATTCCACTCGTCCGCGAGCCGATGCGTAGGGTAAAGATGTCCATTGATCGGCTGATAGACCCTCTCATAGCCGCGGAAGAGGTCCCGATAGAGAGGCATCAGAGAATCGCCAGGGCGAAGGTCGCCGGCCGGCGCCGTCGT
>DASTSM010000174.1:0-8936 GCA_035760685.1 Gammaproteobacteria bacterium
GACGACTCTCCCACAAGGGAATCCGAAAATTGTGTCAGGCGCATTTTCCGGCGGGAAAATGCGTCTGACACATTTCTCGGGCCATCAGGTGTCCTGCGCGTCCTGCGCCGCGGGCACCTGCTGCGTCAGGCAGTGCAGCGCGCCGAGGCCGCCGACAAGCGCGCGGCAGTCGATCGGGACGACGCGCCGGCCGCGGAAGCAGGCGGCGAGAAGCTCCGCGGCCCGGGCGTCTTGCGCGCACGCGAACGTCGGCAGCAGCACGACGCCGTTCGCGACGTAGAAATTCGCGTAGCTCGCCGGCAAGCGCTCCGCGCCGTGGAACTGCGGCTCGGGCATCGGCAGCTCGACGACGCGCAGCGGCTTGCCGTCGATCTCGACGCCCGCCAGGCGCTCAACGTTGGCCGCGAGCGGCGCGTGGTTCCGGTCAGCTCGGTTCGGCTCGACGACGGTGACGACCGTGTCGGCCGAGACGAAGCGCGTCAGGTCGTCGACGTGGCCGTCCGTGTCGTCGCCCTCGATCCCCTCGCCGAGCCAGACGACCTGGCGCACGCCGAAGGCATTTTCGAGAATCCGTTCGATCTCGGCTCGCGTGAGGTCCGGGTTGCGGTTCGGATTCAACAGGCACTGCTCGGTCGTCAGCAAGGCACCGGCGCCGTTCACGTCGATCGATCCGCCCTCGAGCACGATACCGGGCGCGAAGCGCGGCACGCCGAGCGCCTCGGCCATGCGTTCCCCGGCCCGCCGGTCCAGGTCGTACGGAGGGTACTTGCCGCCCCACGCGTTGTACTCGAAGTCGACCGCGAGCAAGGCGGGCTCCTTCCCCTCGTCGAGCACGAAGATCGGGCCATGGTCGCGGACCCACGCGTCGTTGGTCGGGATTCTGAAGAAGCGCACGCTCTCGGCCGGCACGCCGCGCTTGCGCAGCAGCGCGCTCACGTGTCTCTCGTGGGCTTCGTCCTGCACATTGATATAGACGAGCTCCGTCGGCGCCAGGGCGGCGACGACCTCGGTCATCGCGGGCTCGACGCCCTCGAAGGACACGGGCCACGTGTCCCGGTTGTGCGGCCAGGAAAGCCACGTTGCGGCGTGCGGCGCCCACTCGGGCGGCATGCGGTAGCCGCGCGCGGCGGGCCAATGCGGCGAATCTCGATTCAACTCGGGTCGTCCGGGCGGCGGGGGGGCCGCGATGATAACGCGCGTCACGCCGCGCGGCACGCGCCGGCGCGGCTCCCGTTCGAAAACGGTATCATGGGCCCATGAACGCCGTTCTCAAGACTCGTGCCCTGGTTGCGCTCTCGGTCCTCGCGGCGGCCGGGATCGCCGCGCGCGCGTCCGCACAGCCGCTCGCCCCCACGCCGTCCCTCGCCCCGGGCCGCCTGCTCGTCGCGACGGGCGATATCGAGGACGACAACTTCGGGAAGACCGTCGTGCTGCTGCTGCACCACGACGAGAACGGGACGCTAGGCGTCATCGTGAATCGCCCGACCTGGGTGAAGCCGCACGACGTCGATCCCGATTTCGGCAATCTCGAAGGCTACGACGGCGCCGTGTTCCGCGGCGGCCCGCTGGCCGCGGGCCAGATGATCTTTCTCGTGCGCGATCCGCCCGACGGCGCCATCGACTCTCCGCCGATCTTCGACCACGTCTACGCGGGCGGCAATCCGGAGCAGCTGCCGAAGCTCGTCAAGGCGGCCCCGGATACTAAGCGGCTCAGACTCTACGCGGGCCATGCCGAATGGGCGGGCGGGCAACTCGAGCGCGAGATCGCGGACGGGCAATGGACCGTGGTCGACGGCACGCCGGACCGCGTGTTCAACATGGACCCGACGACGCTATGGGACCGAATGTCCCATCAGGGGTCCGAGGTCACGGTGGATGCGCGGCCGGGGGCGAGCGCGCCCGAAGTCGGAGCGCGGCCCGGGGCTCAGCCCATCGCCACCGCGGCGGCGCGCGGCAGCTTCGCGAGATCCGCGTTGAGGTAGATTTCCTCGACGTCGCCGCGGCGTGCGATCGCGACGGCTTTATCGAGCGCGGCCGACGGCGTCACGTCCATGTCGCCGATGAGCTCCTTGATGACGTAGCCCGCCGGCCCTGGGCGCGCCATCGAGAGCGAGGCGACGGTGTGCGGCTTCTTGCCGGGCTCGGCGATGCGCAATACGCGCAGGAAAAGCGTCGGGCGCTGCAGCGGCGCTTGCGGCGTGCCTTGAATCACGCGAACGCCGTCCTTCACTACGGACGAACCCTTCGGCATCGATCGGCTCTCACGAAGACTCGAGGTGGCCGTCCCTGGCCGAGAGAGAGTCTGCCGCGACACGGCGAAAGTTTCTGCGACCCACCGCACGCCCGCACCGTTCGCCGTTTCACTTAATGCGGCGTGTTGTGCGCACTCGTCTTGTGCGCACTCGCATCCGTCCACCGTCGGGCACGCCGGCTCGCGAAGAGCGCGGCTGAAGGGAGCCGCGTGCGCGCGCCGACGGGACCCGCGACTAACCCACCGTGCGGATCTTGTAGTTGCCGCCCTCGCCTTCCTCGAGCTCGATGAGGCCCTCGCGCTTCGCGTCGGCCAGGAGCTCCGAGAAGTTCCGGTAGCCGTAGTAGCTCTCGGAGAAGTCTGGATAGACGCGCTTCAGCGTCTTCTTGACCACGGACCCCCAAACCGGATCGTATTCCTCCTCGAGCGAAGCGACCGTCGTGAGCAGGCGCTCGAAGACTTCCTGCTTCTTGCCCGTATGCTCCTTCGCGCGGCGCCGCGGCCGCTTCATCTCCTCGACGAGCGCGTCGTAGTAGATGAACTCGTCGCAGCTCGACGCGAGCAGGTCCGAGGTGGAGCTTCGGACGCCGCAGCCGATCACCCGCTTGTTGTTCTCCTTGAGCTTCGAGACGAGCGGCGAGAAATCGCTGTCGCCCGTGAGCAGCGCGAACGTATCGATGTGCGACTTCTGATAGCAAAGGTCGATCGCGTCGACGACCATGCGGATGTCGGCGCTGTTCTTGCCGCTCGCGGAGGAGTGAGGAATGTCCACCATCTCGAAGCCGAGCATGTGGAACTCGCGCATGAACTTGTGGAAGCGCTGCCAGTCCGAGTAGGCGCGCTTGAACACGATCCGGCCGCGCTCGAGCAAGCGCTTCAAGACCGGATCCATCTGAAAGCGGCCCTTGTTGCTCTGCTCGGCGCCGAGGGCCAGGTTCTCGAAGTCCACGAACACGGCGATCGTGAGCTCGGTCTGGTGACTGATATCGAGCGTCATCGGGAATCCTTGCTGCGCTGTTTGATCGACCGAGCGGAGGGTCGCTGTCCGCTCGAGGGCCGCGGCCATCTTCGGCGATTGCCGCTTCCCTGCGCAAGCAAAGACGCCGCGCCGCGGGCGGCGAGCACGCGCGTGAGCGACGCGGCGAGCGCGCGGACCGTGCCGGGCCAATCTGCCGAGCCGACGAGGCGCTGGCTGACCTCGAGCTCGAGGCCCGCGTATTGCCGCTCGTCGAAGCGCCGGCGCAAGTGCGTCGTGAGGCCGTCGGCGGTGCCGCGGTAGGGGAAGTTGCGCCGGAGGCGCCACCCGGGACTCGCCTCCGCGAGCGCGTCGAGCCAGGCATCCGCGAAGGCCTTCTCGCTCGCGCGTCGCGGATCGTAGAGCAGCGCGACGTCCGCACGGCGCTCGCGGCCGCCGAGCACCGGCGTGAAGCTGTGCGACGCGACGTGCAGGACGAAGCAGCCCCGCGAGACCCCGTCCGCGACGAGGCTCTCGACCCGAGCGCGATGGGGCAGGTAGTGCCGGGCGAGGAGCCGCTGCTTCTGCTCGCCTGCGAGGCCGCGGCTGAGCTCGGAGTAGAGCTTCGGGTGATGCAAGGAGCGGTTCAGATCGACGAGCAAACGCGTCGTGCGTGCCGCGACGAGCGGCGCGCGCCCCGCAGACGCCAGCGCGCGGGCGACCTCGAGCGCGCCCGCGTCGTAGCCCCGGTGCGATTCGAGCGCGCCCGCCGCGCCCTCGAACAAGGAGCGATACGGGGCCGGCACGCGATTGCCGCCATGCTCGCAGCTCACGACGAGCGCGACTCGGCGCGTCTCACGACCGCCGGCCGCGCCGGCCACGCTACGACTTGGACGGCGAGCCACCTAGACGGCAAACGACGCGCCCGCCGCGAGCGCATCGCAGAGCGCGCGGTAGACGCGCACGAAATCGGCGTGCGCCGGCAGGAGGCCGAGCGCCTTCACGATGCGCGTCGAGAGCGTGCCCTGCCTAAGGTAGTGCTCGAGCATGCGCCCCGCCCGCTCGTCGAACGCGCCGCGCCGGGCGGCCTCGTCGATGAGATGCTCCCAGAGCTTCTTGAGCGTCGCGCTGCTGCCGCGGAAGCCGAGCGCGTGCAGATATCGGCTGCCGACGATCTCGGCGTCCTCGGCCCGGCGCTCCGTGAGCCGGAGCAGGTCCGCAAGATCGCGCGTCGGCCACGCTTCCAACGCGGCGCGGTCGCCCCAGCGCTCCTCGCAAAGCGACCTCAAGGTGTCCGCGATGACGGCGGCGTAGGCGACGTCGGCGGCCGGGCATTCCTGGACGTCGAGCACGCGGATCTCGATGCTCATGCGCTCGAAGCGCGCGATCGCGCCGCGCGCGTTGACCCACTCGCGGCGCAGGACGCCGTCGGGATCGAGCGGCGCCAGATCGGCGTAGAGCCGCTCGAGCAGCTTCTCGTGATACTCGCCGATCGAATAGATCGGCTCGGGGATCACGTCGCCCGTGATCGACGGGATCCGCGCGCAGTTGCCGCGATAGGCGAGAAGGCGATTGTCGGCCGCGCCGGTGACCGCACCGTCGACGGCGGGCGAGCTCGCCGCGAGCGCGGGCAGGATCGGCAGCAGCAGGCGGATGGCCGCGTGCAGCCGGCCGAACTCCTCGTCGCCGTCGAACGGCAGGTTCAGGTGCGCGCTCTGCAGGTTGGCCCAGCCGTGCCCCTTGCAGCTGAAGATCCGGTCGAACGTTTCGTAAATCTCGCGGTTGCCGTGCGGCCAGAGCTCGACGCGCTGCGGGTCCATCCACGGGTGCATGGCCGTCGGCATCAGCGCGAGCCCGTCGCGCTCGAGCGTGTCGAGCGCGAGACGCACGTTGTCCTGGAAGGCGTCCGCGAGCCCGGCCAGGGAGGGCCGGGGGCCGTTGCACTTGAGCTCGACGACGTGCAGCGAGAGCTCGTTGTTCCAGGCGATCTCGCCGTTCTCGTACTCGTCCGTCAGCTCGCCCGCGACGGCCTCGAGCAGCCGATCCGCGGCCGGCACGACGTCGAGGGACTCCTGGGAGACGATCATGTACTCGAGCTCGACGCCGTATGCGTCGAAGAGACCGAGACGCCCGCGCTCAGCCTGCGGCTCGAGCTTGCTTCGATCCATCGGCTCTCTTCGCGGCGTCGACCCGCGCCCTGAAGACTTTCATGATCTTCTCGTACAACGCGTCGCCGAGCACGGCATCCTCGACGCCGCGATCGACGTTCGGATTGTCGTTGACCTCGATGAGCACGCTGCGGCCGTTGACCGTCTTGACGTCGACGCCGTAGAGGCCGTCGCCGATCGCGTTGGCCGCTTTCTGCGCGAGCTCGACGACCTCGCGCGGCGCCTGGTCGACGGGCAGCGTCTCGGACTCGCCCTCCTTCGCGCGCTTCGCGCCGTGATGATAGATCTGCCAGTGTCCCGCGGCCATGAAGTAGCGGCAGACGTAGAGCGGCTCGCGGTCCAAGATGCCGACTCGCCAGTCGAACTCGGTCGGCAGAAACGACTGCACGACCGCGAGGTCGCTGCGCGACAATAGCTTCTGGAGCCCCGCCTCGAGCTGCTCGCGCGTGTCGGCGCGGAACACGCCCTCCGAGAACGCGCTATCGGGCTGCTTGAGCACGCACGGCAGGCCGAGCTCGGCGATGACCTCGTCGGCCTTCGGCCGGCTCGCTATCATCGTGGGCGGAATCGCGAGATTGAGACGCCGCGCGAGCTCGAAGAGATAGACCTTGTTCCCGCACCGCGTGATCGACGACGGGTCGTCGATGACGACGAGGCCTTCGCTTCGCGCGCGGCTCGCGAATCGGTAGGTGTGATGGTTCACGCTCGTCGTCTCGCGGATGAAGAGCGCGTCGAACTCGGCGAGACGGCCGTAGTCGTCGCGAGCCAGGAACTCGACGTCGAACCCTTGGCCGCGCGCGGCGCGCTCGAAACGCTTCAGGGCCTCGCGATTCGACGGCGGCGAGCGCTCGTCCTCGTTCACGAGGATCGCGAGATCGTGCTCGTACTGGGGGCTCTTGCCGGAGCGCCCCGCCGGCCCCCGTCCGATGAAGTGCTCCTCGAGGCATCGATGCAGGAACGCGCGGTGCTCGGACGGAAGGTCGCCGACCGGGATCGGCGCGAGCCCGACGAGCCGCCACGCCCTCGACTTCACGAAGGACGCGCGCATGAGCGGCACGGGGAACAGATTGAACAGCGCGTGGCTCAGCTCCGCCTGCCGCCGGTGCAGCGAGCGCCCGAAGTAGATGCTGAGCTCGAAGCGCCTTGCCGTGACGTTGCGCAGCGACCGCTCGATGAGCTCTTCGAGATCGTCGGCGGGCCGAAACAGCGACCGCGACTTCATGTCCTGGATCGTGGTCACGCTCGGCATCGCGCGGTGGCCGCGCGCGGTCGCGAGCAGCGACACGTAGTAGCCGACGCTCTGATAGCGGTACGAATCGCAAAGGTTGAAGACACGCGTTTTGCGGAGCTCGCTGAAGCGCGGCTCGCGCAGGTACGCGTCGGCGCTGACCACCTCGGCGGAACGGATTTTGAGCGGCCACTGCTCCGGGTGGTCGACGATGATGAGGGCCGTCATCTCCGGGCGGTCTGCGGCTCTATGACGAGAAGGTTGGCGTCGTAGGTCATGATGCCGAGCAGGATCGCGCCGATGAGCCGATGAATCTTCACGGCATAGTAGCGCGTGGAGGAGAGCGGATTGCTCTTGTAGGGATCGGCCACGAGCACCTCGCGCGTACCCCGCTTATAGCCGGTCAGCACCACGAAATGGCCGACGGGCTCCCCGCGCACGTCGTCGTCTTGGTTCGTCTCGGGCACGTCTCGAATCGAACGATAAAGATAAGTGGCGCTGAGGCCGGTGATCAGCGGAATACCATGCTTCAAATACCGGCGCAACAACGAGGGCTCTAGGTCCTTGAGCTCGAGGCGGCCGCCGTTTGCGAGAAACTCGTCGTAGCCGCGGCTCGCGAGCCGCAGCTTCGGGTCGTGCTTGAGCTTGGCCTGCTCGCGCAGCTTCTCCCGGATCTGGGTACGTTCGAGCGAGAACCAGGTCGGATCGAAAAGCTTGAGGTTGTAGGTATAAAGCGTTACGCGGTAGCCGCGCGCCAGCGCGTGGTTCGCGAGAAAGACGTCGAGGGTCCCGCCGGCCTCCAGCATCGGAAGCTCGGCAATGACGTCGTGCAGGGAGACTTCTTCGCCGTAGTAGCGGTACAAGCCCTGCAGGCAGGCCGGACCGCAAGTGACATCGTCAGGCTGCTGCTCGACGACCAGGCCGAGCCCCGGTGAAACGGGTCGCGCGGCCGGTCGTCGCTCTCGCGCCTCGATGGCTAGAGATCCGTGTCGAAATCGCTGTAGTCGTCCCAGTCGGACAACTGCTCGCGCAGGGATTTCTGCTCGTTGCGCAGCTCCACTCGCTGGCGCGCGGGCTTACGCTTGGCCGAGCCGTCGCGCTCGTCCGCATCGTCGCCCGAGAGACCGAAGTCGACGTCGTCTAAATCGCCGCCGACGTATGGCAGCTCGCTGAATTCGTCGTCCACGTCCTGTTTCGCCTTACGCATCTAGCGCTCCTTGATCGCCATCCACTGCCAATAACGAGCGAGCAAAGGCAGGCCGCTCGTCCGCCGTTTAGACAGCGGCAGCGTCGAAGCAGTTTTCCCCGGCGAGGTCTTTTTGTTAACCGGCGGCCTCGAGCGCTGGGCTCACGCACTATATGCCGTTCCCTACGGGTGTCAAGAAGGATTAGGCGTTACGGATCAGCGTCTTACAGAATACGATCTTATGATCTCCGGGTGCGTAGAAGTCCGAAAGGCGCGCGACCTGACGGTACCCTGCCCGCCGGTAGAAGCGCCGGGTCCGCGCGTAGCGGTCGACGGAAGAAGTCTCGATATAGACGGCGCCGCCGCCGCGCGCCAAGACGGCTTCCTCGGTGCGGCGCATGAGATCCCGTCCGAGCCCGGTACCCTGGCACGTCGGGTCCACGATGATCCAGTAGAGGTCGTAGCTCGCGCGGGTCATCGGAATCGGCCCCCATGCGACGTAGCCGACGAGATCGTCCGCGCGGTCGACGAAGACGAAGTGATAGCCGCTGCGCCCGCCGAGCTCGAGCCGCGCGTAGACGAGCTCGCCGGCGACCGCGCATTCTTCGGCCGTGAAGACGCCCGTCCTTCGGGCGAGCGCGCGCACGGCGTCGGCGTCCGCGGGCTTCGGTTTCCGCCGGAAGCGCAAAGCGACTGGACCGCGGCGGCGCAGCACGGCGCTCATGATGCGCTCTTGCCCCCGCGGCGCAGCGCATCGTCGACGAGCCACTTGACCGCCTCGGTGTAATCGACGCCCGCCCGCTCGAGCGCGGCCGCGAAGCCCGCGTCCGGCGAGAGGCAGGGATTCGCGTTGACCTCGAGGACCCAGGGCCGGCCCCCCTCGTCGATTCTGAAGTCGACGCGCGCGTATCCCTCGAGCTCGAACGCACGCCAGCACGCGCGCGCCGCCGCCTCGACGGCCCGCGCGAGCTCGGGCTCGACTTCGAAGCTCCGAGGCGTGTTCGTGTACTCGAAGCTCGCCGTGTTCCATTTCGCGGCATAGCCGACGATGCGCGCCTTGCCGGGCGGAAACGCGTCGAAGCGGATCTCGGCCGGCGGCAGCGCGACGGCCTGCCCCGCGCGGGCGATCAGCGCGACGTTGAGCTCGC
>DASTSM010000175.1:0-2305 GCA_035760685.1 Gammaproteobacteria bacterium
GGTTAGAATAGCCCCTCTTGCAGCACCTCGAGGTCGCTCGACACTCCCATGCTCGATATAGGCCTATCGCTTCTCGCCTTCATCGTCGCGATCGGCCTGCTCGTGTCGGTGCATGAGTTCGGCCACTTCTGGGTCGCCCGAAAGCTCGGCTTCAAGGTCGAGCGCTTCTCGATCGGTTTCGGCAAGCCGCTCGCCCGTTGGCGCGGCCGCGGACCGGATCACACGGAGTATTGGCTCGCGTGGCTGCCGCTCGGCGGCTACGTGAAGATGCTCGACGAGCGCGAGGGCCCGGTTCCCGATGCCGAACGCGAGCGCGCGTTCAATCGCCGCCCTCCCGCGCATCGCATCGCGGTCCTGCTCGCCGGGCCCGGCTTCAACTTCATCTTCGCGGTCGTCGCGTACTGGCTGCTGTTCATGACCGGCGTGCCGGGCATCAAGCCGTATATCGGCGCGGTCGAGCCGGGCTCGACCGCCGATGCGGCCGGGCTTCGCGCGGCCGACGTCATCGAGGCGATCGACGGAAATCCGACGGAGACGTGGGAGCACGCGACGCTCGCGATCCTCGATGGGCTCTTGGACGACGGGCATCTCGAGCTTCAGGTTCGCGGCGCGGACGGCAGTCTGCGTCGCGTCGAGCTCGACGTGCGCGGACGCATCTCGGAGCTGACCGAGCCGGACGCGTTGTTCGACGGGCTGGGGATTCGGCCCGGACCCGTGCCGCCGCCGTTGCCGCCCGTCGTCGGCGAGGTCACGTCCGGCAGTCCCGCCGAGCGCGCCGGCCTCCTCGCCGGCGATCGCGTCGTCGAGATCGACGGCGAGCCGGTCGAGACCTTCGAGGACCTCGCGGCCGCGATTCGTGCCCGTCCCGGCGAGACCGTGCCGCTGCTCGTGGAGCGGGGGCAGGGATGCCGACGCGAAGGGGCTTCCGCGAGCGATCGCGGCCAGGCCGTGATGGCCGCGCCGTGCTCGCGAATCACGCTCGACGTCGAGATCGGCCGTGCCGCGCTCGACGGCCGCGAGGTCGGTCAGATCGGCGTCGCGAGCCCGCGCGAGCTGCCGCCCGAGTTCCAAAGCTTGCTCGACAGCCTCGTCGCCGAGCAGCGCTATGGGCCGATCGACAGCGTCTCGCGGGCCGTCGCGAAGACGTGGGAGATGTCGGCATTGACCGTGCGGATGCTCGGGCGCATGGTTGTGGGCGATGTCTCGATGCGTAATATTTCGGGACCGATAGCCATCGCAGGCTATGCGGGGGACAGCGCGCAGGCAGGCCTCGGCGCGTTCTTGAGCTTTCTCGCCATCGTAAGCATCAGCCTCGGGATCCTGAACCTGCTCCCCGTGCCGATCCTCGACGGTGGCCAGATCGTTTTCCAGCTCGCGGAGTGGATCAAGGGTTCGCCGTTGTCGGAACGAGCCTTGGCTTTCGGACAGCAGCTCGGAATCTTGCTGATGATTCTTCTGATGGGTTTCGTTTTCTACAACGACTTGTCGCGGGTGTTCAGCTGATGGCTCTGCCGACTATCGCTTCGCATGCGGCGTTGCGGGGGCTCGCCGTCTGCGCTCTGGCGCTCGGCGTTGCCGCGGGTGCCCGCGCGCAATCTTTCGCGGAGCCGTTCGAGTCGTTCGTGGTACGCAATTTCCGCGTCGAAGGCGCGCAGCGCATCTCGGAAGGCACTGTCTACAACTACCTGCCGATCAATATCGGCGACACGATCACGCCGCAGCGGGTGCAGGAGGCGATCCGCGCGCTCTATTCGACCGGCTTCTTCCAGGACATCGAGCTGCGCGTCGACGGCGATACGCTCGTGATCGCGGTGCTCGAGCGGCCGTCGATCGAAGAGTTCAAGTTCAGCGGCAACAAGGATATTCCGGACGAGGCGCTCGAAAGCTCGCTGAGAGACGTCGGCCTCGCGCGCGGCAAGACCTTCGACCGCTCGGTGCTCGACGAGGTGCAGCGGTATCTCACCGAGGAGTACTACGCGCGCGGTAAGTACGGTGCGAAGATCACGCCGACGGTCGAGGAATTGCCGGACAACCGCGTGCGCATCTCGCTCGAGATCGAAGAGGGCGAAAGGGCGAAGATTCGTCAGATCAACATCGTCGGCAACGAGGCTTTCGACGACAAGGAGCTCCTCAAGGAGTTCAAGCTCACGACCGGCAGCCTGCTGTCGTTCATCCGAGACGACAATCGCTATTCGCGAGAAGCGCTCGAAGGCGATCTCGAGACGCTGCGCTCGTACTACATGGACCGCGGTTACGCGGATTTCAGCCTCGAGGACGTTCGTGTCGCGATCTCGCCGGATCGGCG
>DASTSM010000176.1:0-12948 GCA_035760685.1 Gammaproteobacteria bacterium
GCGCATTTCCTCGTCGAGGAATTCGGGCGCTCGATGGAGGGAATTGGGCGGATCAAGCAAGAGTTGCCGGACACGTGGGGCATGAAGAACACGGTGAATCGGGACTTGTATCGCCTCGCGCTGTACAGCCGCAAACCGCTCGGCGGCAAGTTTTGGAGCGAGGCGCAGAAGATCGTCAACCCATACCGGGAGCTGTTCTGATGGCGCAGGCATCATCGATTGAATGGACCGATGCCACTTGGAACCCCGTAACGGGGTGCACCAAGATTAGCCAAGGCTGCAAGTACTGCTATGCCCAACGGATGGCGAAGCGTCTGCATGCAATGGGCAACGTGCGATATCGGAACAACTTCGATGTCACGCTCCACGAGGACCTGATAGGGGTTCCTCTAGCATGGCGAAATCCACGCCGCATTTTCGTGAACTCCATGAGCGATCTCTTTCACGAGAGCGTTCCCGACAGCTTTATTCGGCGCGTCTTCGAGACTATGGGGCAGGCGTCATGGCACACATTTCAGGTGCTCACGAAACGATCTGATCGGCTCGCCGACGTTGCGCTTCGGCTGCCTTGGCCGGAGAACGTATGGATGGGGGTGAGCGTTGAGAATAAGGATGCGACTTACCGCATCGCTCACCTTGCCACTGTTCCTGCTGCGGTTCGGTTTTTATCGGTGGAGCCGTTGATCGGTCCGATCCGGCGACTGCCGCTGCGCGACATCGATTGGGTGATTGTCGGGGGCGAGTCAGGACCGAAGGCACGGCCCTGTGATCTGCAATGGATCAGAGAGATCCGAGACAGATGCGAAGCTGCGAGGGTGCCGTTCTTCTTCAAACAGTGGGGCGGAAAGCGGAAGACGACTACTGGCCGGGTGCTCGATGGCCGAACGTGGGACGAGCTACCCGTTCCTCGGCAGCGGAGGCGCAATGCCGCCTAGCCGATCGTGACGTAGAAGATCCCGAGGACTTGCCCTTCCTGATCAGTGATGGTGTGCCACGGGCCGTCTTCTTTCTCCTCCGTTTGCCCGTGGCTGCTCGGCAAGAACGCTCTGCCTAACATCAACGCCGTTTGCGGCGAGCCCGACGCGCTTGCGCGGATTTTGTTGTGGCCGCTGCTACAGGGGCCGTTGACCGTTCTCTCAGCAGTCGAGCGATAAACGCTTTTGCTTGTTTATCGGTAGAGAGAAGTAGCAATGCTACGAGGCCGAAGAAGGCCCCGACCTTCCACATAGGCACATAGATACCGGCGGACGCAGGCTCCGGTCGGTAGGGATAATGCTCGGCAGCGCCACGGTCGTAAAAGGCCTCAATGCTGTCTACGACCTTCGCACGGACGTCCGAGGTGTAGATGTAGAAGTTCACTTCCTCGCCTGGTGCAAGTTTGTCGAACTGATAGGTCTCCCTGTCCATCTTCGACTCGCCAACGCCGCCATGAACGATCCAGCCGATGTACGGAATCTTTGATTTCTGGGGGAAACGCACAAGGACATTGGTAGCTGTTCGCCTTCCGATGTTTCTCACAGCAACGCCGATGATCTTGACGGGCAGGCCGCGCACTGTCGGTGCGGTCGCTCCCGGGTCGCTGAAAATGGGGTACGTTTCGACCTCCTTAGTGGCGTAAATGACCTTAGGCAACAGTCGAAACCCAGTCAGCTCCTTTGCCGCAGCGCCGATTCCCAGAGTCGCCAAGACTATCTGGAGCCAAAGGAGGACCGTACGTGCGCTTAAGCGCATTTTCTTTGAGCGGCGAACCTTAGAGATGGGCCCATGTATGGGCTAAGTTCTAGACCTAGTGTAACTTATTGTTTTTATGCGGCTTCTGGCGGAGGGAGTGGGATTCGAACCCACGGTACGGTGTAACCGTACACTTGATTTCGAGTCAAGCCCGTTCGACCACTCCGGCATCCCTCCGCGCGCCAATCTATCAGCATGCGGCGGGGCCGGCAAATATCATTGGCCCTGCGCGCCGTACCGCATGACCTGAACCTGCTCGAGCGTCACGAGACCGCTCGTCATCATGCCGTCGAGCTCCGGCAGGAAGTCCCGAATCTTCTCCTCGGTATCGACGATCTCGACGACGAGGGGCAGGTCCTCGGACAGCTCGAGGATCTTCGCAGTGTGCATGACGCTGCTCTTTCCGTAGCCGAGCAGGCCGCGCATGACGGTCGCTCCCGCGAGACCGCGTTCCCGGGCCTTTCTCGCGACGGCTTCATAGAGGGGGAGATGTCCGTGCCGATCGCGTTCGCCGATGAAGAGCCGAAGCAGCGTGGCGCGTTGAGGTGCTTGCATGACGAGACCCTCCGAGACCCTGCCAGACGCTCCGAGGCGGATATCGCCTATCGATTCAACGCCGAGCCCGCGGCGTAGCCGAGCCACACGAAGACGAGGCACGACACGACCGAGAATACGACATTCGCAGCGGCCCAGAGCCATTCGCCGTCGCGCACGAGGTTCAGCGTCTCGAGGCTGAACGTCGAGAAGGTCGTGTAGCCGCCGCAGAAGCCGATCAGGAGCAGGGCGCGCGCGTCGGGCGAGAGGAGCCATCGCGCGTCGGGTGCGGCCGAAGCGGCCAGAAATCCGATCACGGCGGAGCCGGAGACGTTGACGATCAGCGTGCCCCAAGGGAAGAGGCTGCCGAAGGCCCGCGCGGCAAGCCCCGAGACGCCGTAGCGCGCCATGCCGCCGACCGCGCTGCCGAGCGCGACCCAGAGATACGTCACGACGCGCTCCTCTCGGGCTCCGAGTTCCTTGCGCCCGCGCTGTTGCCGATCTTGCGCTTCATGCCGCCGCGCCCCCGACGCCGTGCTCGTTTCCGCCGCTCAGCCGCCCCGTCGAATAGAGGACGACGGCGACGGCGCCCGCGGCGCACGTGAGGCCCGCGCCGACGAGAAACGTCGCCCGCGGTCCGTAAAGATCCCAGAGCTGTCCCGCGATGACGCTCGCGCCGAGCAGCATGAGGCCGCTCACGAAATTGAAGACGCCGAAGGCGGTGCCGCGCTCGGGTCCCCTCGAGGCGTCGGCGACGAGCGCGGCGAAGAGTCCTTGCGTGAAACCCATGTGGAGCCCCCAGATTGCGATTCCGAGCAGTGCCATGGCGACGCTGCCCGTGAGGGCGAGCACGAGATCGGCGGCGACGAGCAGGACCGAGCCGAAGGCGAGCACGCCCCAGCGATTCAGCCGATCCGAGACGAAGCCCGCCGGGTAGGCCGACAGCGAATACGTCACGTTCATGACGACGAGCACGAGCGGCACGAGCGAGTCGCGCAATCCCGCGTGCGACGCCTTGAGCACGAGGAAGGCCTCGCTGAAGCGCGCGAGCGTGAAGAGCGCGGCGACGACGACGAGCCACCAGTAGCGTCCGCCGAGCGCGCGGACGGCGCGCGCGAAGGAGTAGCGGCCGTCGGCCGAGCGGGCGGGCTCGCGCTCCTCCACGAGCGCGAGCAGGACCGCGACCGAGACGACGGCGGGCACCACGGCGATCCAGAACACGGTTCGGAACGAGCCGCCGGTCGCGGCCATGAGCGCGATCGCGAGCAAGGGACCCGCGAAGGCGCCGACCGTATCGAGCGCCTGCCGGAGCCCATAGGCGGCGCCTCGATTCTCGGCGGGGACGAGATCCCCGACGAGCGCGTCGCGCGGCGCGCCGCGAATGCCCTTCCCGATGCGATCGACGAACCGCGCCGCGAACACCCAGCCCACGCTCGGCGCGAGCGCAAACATCGGCTTCGTCGCGGCGGCGAGCCCATAGCCGACGACGGTCAAGAGCTTGCGCTTGCGCAGCTTGTCGCTGAGCGTGCCCGAGAAGATCTTCGTCACGGAGGCGATTGCCTCGGCAACGCCCTCGAGCCAGCCGACCGTCGCGACGCTCGCGCCGAGCACCGACACGAGAAAGACGGGCAGCAGCGCGTGGATCGTCTCGGAGGAGACGTCCATGAAGAGGCTCACGAAGCCGAGCGCCCAGACGCCGCGCGGAATCCCTCGGAGCGAGGCGCGGACGTGGGCGACGGCGCTCGAAGGCGCGCTCTGTTGCATGTCCCGGTGTCCTTTCGCCTATGCTCTATGCCCGGTGCGCACAGGCTTCGTGCCCGACCGGAGGCTCGGGCGCATGCTACCGGGCGGCGCGGCCGACCGCCAAGCCGGCCATTCATCGCCTCGGACCGGAATTCCCTTCGGGCAGCATCGAGGAGCGCGATTTTCTTGGACGCGGGTACAGCTCTTCGCCGCATTGCAAGCGTGGTCGGTCCCGAGGGCCTCGTCGATCCGAGCGACGCGGCCGGCTACCTCGAGGACGAGCGGCGTCTCTACCGCGGCGCGGCCGCAGCGATCGTCCGGCCGAAATCGGTCGACGAGTGCGCCCGTATCCTCGCGCTCTGCAACGCCGCCGGCATCGGCGTCGTGCCGCAAGGCGGCAACACGGGCTATTGCGGCGGCGCGACGCCGTTCGACGCCGGCGACGGCGGCCGGCGCCAGATCCTGCTCTCGACGGCTCGGCTCGATCGCATCCGCGAGGTCGACCCGGTCGGCTTCACGTTGACGGCGGAGGCCGGCGTCGTGCTCGCGCGGGCGCAGGCCGCCGCGGCCGAGCACGGCCTCCTGTTTCCGCTCAGCATGGGCTCGGAGGGCTCGTGCCGCCTCGGCGGCAATCTCTCGACGAACGCGGGCGGGCTCGCGGTGCTCCGCTACGGCACGGCCCGCGACCTCGTGCTCGGGCTCGAGGTCGTGCTGCCGAGCGGCGAGGTCCTCTCCGAGCTCAAAGGCTTGCGCAAGGACAACACGGGATTCGATCTCAAGGCGCTGTTCCTCGGCGCCGAGGGGACGCTCGGGCTCGTCACGGCGGCCGTGTTGAAGCTCTATCCCGCACCTCGCTCGCGGCGCACGGCGTGGCTCGCCGTCCGGAGCCCTGCCGCCGCCTGCGCGGTGCTCGCCCGCGCGAGGCGGGAGAGCGGGGACGAGGTCGTCTCCGCAGAGTACGTCTCGCGCCGCTCGCTCGATCTCGTGCTTCGCCACGTCGAGGGCGCGCGCGATCCGCTCGAGGCGCGTCACGAGCATCATTTGCTGCTCGAGCTGGCCTCGGCCGACGGCGAGTCGGTTCTCGCCGGGAAGCTCGAGCGGATCCTCGAGGGCGGAGCGGCGGCCGGCGACATCGACGACGGCGCCGTCGCCGAGTCGGGGCCGCAGCGCGACGCCCTCTGGCGGCTGCGAGAGCGCATACCGGAAGCCGAGCGCCGCGACGGCGGCTCGGTCAAGCACGACGTGTCGGTGCGGATCTCGCTGATTCCGGAGTTCCTCGCGCGAGCCGAGCCGGCGCTCGCGGCGCTCGCGCCGCACCGGCTCTCGATCTATGGCCACATCGGCGACGGGAATCTGCACTTCAACCTGCTGCCGCCGCCCGGACGGACGGTCGAGGCGTTCCGGGCCGAATCGGCCGAGAGGCTGTCCCGCTGCATTCACGACCTCGCCGCGGCGCTCGGAGGGAGCTTCAGCGCCGAGCACGGGATCGGCATCCTCAAGGTGCACGAGCTCGAGCGGTACAAGTCCCGGGAGAGTCTCGCCCTCATGCGTGCCGTGAAGCGGGCGCTCGATCCGAACGGCATCATGAACCCCGGCAAGATGCTCGCCGAGTAGGGGCCGGACGCGCCCGGGGGCCGCTGGCGCGCTTCTCCCGACGGCCTCGCGCCGCGGCTTGGAATCCACTCCGAATGCCCCCATCCGGACGGAGCCGCGCCGAGCATCCGGCGGTAGTATCGTGTCCCGAATCGGCGCCCTGCACGCGCGTCTTGCAAATGATCCCGCGGCCCTTTTCAATGGGCACGGCTTCATGGGGGGAGGCATGCAAGGCGCCCGGCAAGAGGTGCCGGCGCCGGTCGTCTATTCCGTTGCTCAAGGCCAGACAAAAACTCGGCAAATACCGCATCGAGCGCCGCATCTCGAACGGCCCGGTCGCGGCCGTCTACGAGGCGCGCGACACGATCCTTGATCTCAGCGTCGCGCTCAAGGTGCCGCACGAGAACGGCATGAGCGACTACTACCTCGTCGACTTCAAGCGCGAGGCTCGGCTCGCGCCGCGGCTCGAGCATCCGAACATCATGCCGATCCGCGATGCCTCGTATATCGAAGGCCGGTTCGTGATCTCGATGCCGCTCGGCGAACGTTCCCTCGCCGAGCGTATGGGCCGGCGTCTCTCGACCGAGACCGCGCTCTACATGACCGAGCAAGCGCTCGCGGCCGTCGCGCACGCGCACAGCCACAGCGTCATCCACTGCGACATCAAGCCCGATAACTTCATTCTGTTCGCGGACAACCATCTGAAGCTCACGGATTTCGGCTTCTCGAAAGTGTGCCAGCACACGCTGAAGGCTTCGGGCTCGGGCACCGTCGGCTACATCGCCCCCGAGCAGGCGGTCGGGCGGCCCATGTTCCAGTCGGACGTCTTCTCGCTCGGTCTCGTAATCTACGAGCTCCTGTCGGGCGTGCTCGTCGAGTGGCCGTACAAGTGGCCGCCCGAGGGCGTCGAGCGTGTGCGGGCGAAGCTCGGCCCGTCGCTGCTCGAGTGGCTGCGCAAGGCCATCGCCGTGCGCCCGGAGGATCGGTACAGGAACGCCGTCGTCATGTACGACGAGTTCAAGCGCATTCGGAACGGCGCCGGCAAGAAGAAGCGCGTCGCGCGCAGCAACAAGGACGCGATCGATCCGTCGCTCTGGCAGAAGGTTCTGTTTCGCCAGTTTCAGCGCAAGTACCGCAAGGCCCTCGACACGCGTTACGAATGCCGCTCCTGCACGGGTCCCGTCTCGGAGGCGATGCAGGCCTGCCCGTGGTGCGGGGAAGAGCGGCCCGTCGAGCGTCTCGAGACCGCGTTCCCGGCGACTTGCCCTCGGTGCCATCGAGGCTCGAAGCTCGATTGGGAGTACTGCCCCTGGTGCTACGGCGTCGGCTTCGAGGTCGAGTCGAGCCGGCGCTATTCCGACCGCCGCTACACGCACACCTGCGAGAACGCGCGATGCCGCGGTCCGCTGATGCCGTTCATGCGCTACTGCCCTTGGTGCCGCAGCAAGGTCAAGCGCGCCTGGAAGCTGCCCGATCGCAACGAGAAGTGCCCTTCGTGCCAGTGGGGCGTCGACACCGATTTCTGGCACCACTGCCCCTGGTGCACGAAGGAGCTCGCGCCGTGAACGGGCTCGATCGGCGGGTCCAGCTCTTTCTCGGGGACGAGGACGCCGCGAGCGCGGATTACGATTTGCCGCAGGGCCTCGTCGCCGTGCGCAGCATCCGCTCCCCCGAGAAGGAAACGCCGAACGAGGACGCCGCCGGCATCGTCGTCGTCGCGGACGATGCGCTCGTGCTCGCGGTCGCCGACGGCGTCGGCGGCACGCCGCTCGGACGCGAGGCGTCGAACCTGACCGTGCAAACGCTCTCCGACGTGCTGCTTCGCCGCGCGGACGAGGCGGCCCAACTCCGGCCCGCGATTCTCGACGCGATGGAGGAGGCCAACAACGCGGTGCTCGGCATCGCGCGCGGCGCGGCGACGACGCTCGTCATCGCCGAGATCGTCGCCGGGAGGCTGCGGAGCTACCACGTCGGGGACTCCGAGCTCATTGCCGTCGGGCAGCGCGGGCGCGTCAAGCGGCGCATCGTGCCGCATTCGCCCACGGGCTTCGCCGTCGAGGCCGGTCTCATGGACGAGGACGAAGCCGTGCAGCACGATCAGCGCCACGTGATCTTCAACGTGATCGGCGCGGCGGATATGCGCGTCGAGATCAGCGGCATGACGAAGCTCGCCGCGCGCGACACCGTGCTGCTCGCGAGCGACGGGCTGCTCGACAACCTGTTCGCCGACGAGATCATCGAGATCATCCGCATGGGCCCGCTCAAGGCGGCCGCCGACAAGCTCATTGCGAAGGCGCTCGGACGCATGAAGTCGAACGGCGGAAATCAGCCGAGCAAGCCGGACGATCTCACCATCGTGCTGTTCAGGCCGCATCTTCCGAAGAAGGGCCGGCGTGCGGCCCGGCCGAAACCGGAAGGCGCGGCGCCCGCGCCGGAGCGATCGACGAGCGCCTAGCTCGCGACTCGCCTACTTAGGTGGCGAAGCTCGCCTAGCCGGCGAAGGTCGCCTAGCCGGCGAAGGTCGCCTAGCCGGCGAAGCTCGCCCAGCTCGCGAAGCTAACCCGCCTGCGCTTGCGCCGGGCTCTCGGCCGGCGCGGCTCGCGCCATCTCTGCCTCGTAGGCTTCGGCGAAATCGTCGAGGAATTGCGCCGGAAGCTCGCCGGGCGGATGTTGGGCGGTGAGCTGAAAGACGTCCTTGTACAAGTCCCAATACTTGAGCTTGTTCGCGGCGCCGATGAGCCCGCCGCTCCTGCCGCGCGAGAATTTCTGCTCGAGATCGTCGGGGTCGAAACGGCTCGTGTACGTGTCGATCGCGACGCGCAGCGCCTTCAGCAGCGATTGCTGGTGGAGCCTCAGGTCCGCGTAGGCTTCACGGACCGCCTCCGTGGCGGACAAGTATTCCTTCGAGTCGCGAAACAGCAGGTGGGTCAGCATCTCCTCGACGCTCGGCGAGAACTTGAGCGGATTGTTGTCGCGCTGCTGGATGGTCGTGTTCGGCAGCCGCAGCGCGTTCTTCTGCTCCGCGCGCAGGTGCAGGCTCTCCGATACGCCGACGATCATTTCGCGCATGAGCTGACCCAAGCGGAGCAGCACGGCTTCCGCGTGCTTCGCGTCGACGGCCTGCGGGGCGACGCCGGCGCCGCGGAAGAAGGCGTCGAGCACGTTCGTCCGCTTCGACGCGGAGGGACCGGCGCCCGCCGGGCCGGAACCGGCGCCGGGCGAGCCGCCCGAGGCCTTGCCTTTCTTCGCCGGCGAACCCGCGGCCGGCGGGGCAGAAGCGGGTGCGGGCGAGGGGGCGGCCGCGCGCGTCGACGCGGGAGCCGCACTCTTCGTCGGCGGTCTCGCGGCGCGGGAGGCGGCGCGTGCGCGCTTCGCGCTCGCCGCCTTGGCGGGCGCGGGCACCTTCACTTCGGGTGCGTCGGTCTTCGGCGCCGGCGTGTCCTCGACGAGCTCGAGATGATCGAGGGGCGAGGGCGGCGTCAGCGTCGTGGCTTCGTCCTCGGTCAGCAGCTCCTCGATGCCGATGCCCGTGATCTCGGTCTCGTCTACGAGGTTGAAGTTTGTCGGCTCCGGGTCCTCGACGCGTTGCGCGAGGTCGACGGGATCGATGTGGTGCTCTTCGGTCAGCGCCGTCGTCTCCTCGCCGCCGTCGATCTCGACGCCGATCTCGTAATCGCCGATCCTGATCTTGTCGCCGTTGAACAAGCGTTGCGGCTTGCCGCGGCCGACGGGCTGATCGGCGCCGTTCACGAATACGCCGTTCGTCGATGTGTCGACGATGTAGTAGGTGCCGGACCGGTAGTCGATGCTCGCATGCCGGCTCGACAGGAAGCGCTGCCCGTCGGGCAGCGCCCAATCGCACTCGAGCGAGCGGCCGAGCGTGCCGCCGCCGTGCCCGAATTCCTTCGTGGCCCGCTCGCCGAGGCTGCGCGCGTGCTGGCTCAAGATCGTCAGGCGAAGTGCCATGTGGCTGCGTCCTGTGCTGCGACGGCGGCGCGGGACGTGCTCCGTCGTCCGACACGCGCCGCGCGTTTCCGTGTTCGGGCGAGTATAGCTTTGCGCCGATCCGACCCCGTGCGCCGGAACGCGATACTGTGACGAGGGTCTCAGGGACTTGCGCGGCCGATCGGTCAGGGCTCCTGTGCTAAGCTCGGAGTGCCGGCTCACAGGGAATCGAGAATGTCGTCGCAGCCGATCTACAAGGTTCTTTTCCTCAATCAAGGTAAGGTCTACGAGATCTATGCGCGTCACGTGAGCCACGGGACGCTATTCGGCTTCGTCGAGGTCGAGAAGCTCGTGTTCGGCACGCGCTCGACGGTGGTCGTCGACCCGTCCGAGGAGCGGATCCGGACGGAGTTCGAAGGTGTTTCGCGCACGTATCTGCCCCTCCACTCGATACTTCGGATCGACGAGGTCGAGAAGCAGGGCGTGAGCAAGGTGACGACGGCGGAAGGCGCGAGCAACGTCGCCCAGTTCCCGATGCCGATGTATTCGCCGCAAGGCGGGAGCGGCAAGTCGGGCCCGAAGGATTCATGATCGCGGAGTGAGCCTCGCACGAGCATTCGCAGCGTGAGTCGCGAGCGGGCGCCGGCAGCGTGAGCCCTGAGCGGGCGCCGGCAGCGTGAGTTTCGAGCGGGGCGCCCCGAGCCACGCAGCCCCGCCGCGCCTCCACCCGCCCTCGCCGATCCGTTATCATAGACCGCCCTTCCATGCGCGTGGCGGCGGCTCGATCGAACCCATGACGATGCTGCAGTTGGCCGGTCCTCCGGCCGAGACCGCGTTCCGTCTCCGGAAGCTCCAGGAGCGCCTCTCGACGGCAGTCGACGGCGTGCACGGCGTTCGTGTGCGCTTCGAGCACTACGTGCACCTCGCCCGGCCGCTCGAGCCGGCCGAGCGGAGCGTGCTCGAGGCGTTGTTGACGTACGGCGACTACGGCGCGCACGGCGACGGGTTCGGCGGCGACGGGGCTGGTCGCACGGATGCAGGTGACGGCGGCCGTTCTTTGGGCTCGAGCCGCGGCGGTTCTCCGGACTCGAGCCGCGGCGGTTCTCCGGACTCGAGCCGCGACGGTTCTCCGGACTCGAGCCGCGGCCGGTCGAAGCTCCACGTCGTGCCGCGCCTCGGCACGATTTCTCCGTGGGCGTCGAAGGCAACCGACATCGCCAAGGTCTGCGGGCTGCCCGTGCTTCGCATCGAGCGCGGGCGCGTGTACGAGATCGACACGGCGGCCCGCGAGCTCGCGGCGGACGAGCTCGCGCGGCTCGAGCCGCTCGTGCACGACCGAATGACGGAGACCGTGCTGCGCGCCGCGCCGACCGAGGAGCTGCTCTTCGCGCGACACGACCCCCAACCCGCGGCCGTCGTCGACGTGCTCGGCTCGGGAGTCGCGGCCCTCGAGCGCGCGGACCGCGAGCTCGGCCTCGCGCTTTCGCAAGACGAGATCGAGTATCTCGCGGAGCAGTTCCGTGCGCTCGAGCGGAATCCCACCGACGTCGAGCTCATGATGTTCGCGCAGGCGAACTCGGAGCATTGCCGCCACAAGATCTTCAATGCGAGCTGGCTCATCGACGGCGCTCCCGCGCCGAAGAGCCTGTTCCAGATGATCAAGAACACCTATGCGGCGGCGCCGGACGGCATCCTTTCGGCCTACAAGGACAATGCCGCCGTCCTGCGCGGACCCGACGCGGCGTGGTGGCTCCCCGATCCCGAGACCGGGCTTTACCGCTACGTCGAGGAGCCGGCGCACCTCGTCGCGAAGGTCGAGACGCACAATCATCCGACGGCGATCTCGCCGTTCCCCGGCGCCGCGACGGGATCGGGCGGCGAGATTCGCGACGAGGGCGCGACGGGGCGCGGCGCCCGTCCGAAGGCGGGCCTCACGGGCTTCACCGTCTCGCACCTCGAGCTGCCGGGCTGGACGCAGCCGTGGGAGGCGTCGCCGGGGCGGCCGGACCGCATCGCGTCGCCGCTCTCGATCATGCTCGAAGGTCCGGTCGGCGCCGCGCAATTCAATAATGAGTTCGGCCGTCCGAACATCGCAGGCTACTTTCGCACCTGCTTGATCGACGTCGACGGCGAATGGCGCGGCTATCACAAGCCGATCATGATTGCGGGCGGCGTCGGCAACGTGCGTGCGGCTCACGTCGAGAAGCGGGAGCCGGGCCCCGGCGCGAAGCTCGTCGTGCTCGGCGGCCCCGCGATGCTGATCGGCTTGGGCGGAGGCGCGGCATCGTCGCAGGGCAGCGGCGCCGGCGCTGAGAGCCTCGACTTCGCCTCCGTGCAGCGCGGCAATCCAGAGATGGAGCGCAGGGCGCAGGAGGTCATCGAGACCTGCGCCGCGCTCGGCGCCAAGAATCCGATCGCCGCGATCCACGACATCGGCGCGGGCGGCCTCGCGAACGCGGTGCCCGAGATCGTCGAGCACAGCCGCTGCGGCGCGCGCGTCGCGCTTCGCAATGTCCCGAACGACGAGCCCGGCATGAGCCCGATGGAGCTCTGGTGCAACGAATCGCAGGAGCGATACATCCTGACGATCGAGGCCGCCGATCTCGACGTGTTCGAGGAGATCTGCCGCCGCGAGCGCTGCCCCTACGCGGTCCTCGGCGAGCTCACGGCGAAGCGCGATCTCGTCGTGCATGACGCCTTGTTCGGGAACGAGCCGGTCGCAATGCCGATGGAGGTGCTGTTCGGGAAGCCGCCGAAGATGACGCGGCGGGCGCGCGCGCGCCGGCCCGCGTTCGTGGAGTGGCGCCGCGACGGCATCGAGATCGCGGAGGCCGCGGCGCGCGTGCTCGCCTTTCCGGCCGTCGCCGACAAGTCGTTCTTGATTCATATCGGCGACCGCGCGGTCGGCGGCATGGTCGCGCGCGATCAGCTCGTTGGCCCCTGGCAGGTGCCGGTCGGCGACGTCGGCGTCACGACGTCCGGCTACGAGGCGTACACGGGCGAAGCGCTCGCGATGGGCGAGCGCACGCCGGTCGCGCTCGAGGACGGGGTTGCGTCGGCGCGGCTCGCGGTCGCCGAGGCCGTCATGAACATCGCGGCGGCCGACGTCGCGCGGCTCGGCGACATTCGGCTCTCCGCGAACTGGATGGCCGCGGCCGGCCACGGCGACGACGACTACACGCTCTACTCGATGGTCCACGCCGTCGGCGAGGAGCTGTGTCCGGCGCTCGGCATCGCGATACCCGTCGGCAAGGACTCGCTCTCGATGCGAACGCGATGGCAGGACGGCGGACGCGAGCGCTCGGTCACGGCGCCGGTCTCGCTTGTCGTCTCCGCGTTCGCGCCCGTCGAGGACGTGCGGAAGACGTTGACGCCCGAGCTTCGGCGCGACGAGGGCGAGAC
>DASTSM010000177.1:0-13749 GCA_035760685.1 Gammaproteobacteria bacterium
CTGGTCGTGGGACAAGACGAAGCCGACGTATTTCGGCGTGCTGCGCCGCTTCGGCGACGGCAAGGACATCCAATGGTTCGAGGGCCCGACGCGGAGCGCCACTCACGTGATGGGCGCGTTCGACGACGGCAATCGAATCTACGTCGACGTCGAGATGTCGATGTCGAATCCGTTCCCGTTCATGCCCATGCGCCGCGGCGAGAGCTGGGATCCGGTCGCGGGCTCGAGCCACATCACGCGGCTCTCGGTCGATCTCTCGAAGAAGCGCCCGTCGGCGTACGGCATCGACACGCTTTATCCCCGGCACGTCGGCGCGCTGCCGCGCCAAGACGACCGCTACAACACGATGCCGTACCGCTACGGCTTCCTGCCGTGCCCCGATCCCGACGCGGCCGACCCGCGGCATGCGGGCGCCTGCTACGCGCGCTTCGATCATCAGACGCGCAAGGCGACGCTGTTCAACGCGGGACCCGACACGTCGCTCGCCGAGTGCTGCTTCGCGCCGAAGAACGCGCAGGCCAACGAGGCGCAGGGGTACCTGCTCGGCGTCGCGACGCGCAACAAGGAGAACGGGCGCGCGGATCTCGTGATCCTCGACGCCGAGCACCTCGAGGACGGGCCGCTCGCGACCGTCAAGCTGCCGATTCGCGCGCCGGGCCAGATCCACGGCTACTGGGTGCCCGAGGACAAGCTGCCGACGACGGCGTGAGCCGCGGCTCCGCGTGCGCGGCTCCGCGTGAGTCGCGCCGCGTGCGCGGCGCCGCACAGGCCGGCCGCGCGGCGGAGCTCGTCGGGGGAGGAGGCTGAGGTGAGGATCAAGACAGGCGCCGCGCTCGCGGCAGCCGCGAGCTTCGCGTTCGTGCTCGCCGCGTGCGGAGGCGGAAACGGCGGCGCGGCGGGCGCGGGCGGCGAAAACGATTCGCGCGCCGCGGCCGCGTCCCCGGCGGATGCCGAGAAGATCGCCGCGCTCGAGCTTAAGATCGAGGCGCTCGAGCACCGCAAGACGCTGCTCGAGGACGCGAACGCCGTGAAGCGCCTGCAGCGCGCCTACGGCTACTACATCGATCGCGGCCTCTGGGACCAAGCGGCCGATCTCTTCGCCGCCGACGGCACGATCGAGATCGGGCTCGACGGCGTCTACGTCGGGCAAGAGCGCGTGCGCGAGTACCTGCACGCGCTCGGCGGCGCCCTCGGCGGCGGCGAGAACGGCTTGCCGGAAGGCCGCCTCAACGAGCACATGCAGCTTCAAGGCGTCGTGACCGTCGCGCCCGACGGCCTCACGGCGAAAGCGCGCTGGCGCGATCTCGTCATGCAGGGGCAGCTCGGAAAGGACGCGGCCTGGGGCGAAGGCCCCTACGAGAACGAGTACGTCAAAGAGGACGGCGTCTGGAAGATCAAGACGCTGCACTGGTACCAGAGCATGCTCGTGCCGTACCAAGGCGGCTGGGCGAAGAACGAGGACGTGAACGGCGCGAAATACGTCTCCGACACGCTGCCGCCCGACCGCCCTCCGACGCTCGCGTACAAGACCTGGCCGGCGACGTTCTTGCCGCCGTTTCATTTCGACAATCCCGTCACGGGCAAGCCCCCTCCCGTCAACCCGCCCGCGGAGAAGCCATGAGAAAGGCTTTCGCTCCACGTCGCCGGCGCGCGCTCGTGCTCTCGACGAGCGCGGCAGGCGGCGCCGCTCTCGTCGCGCTCGGTGTGCTGGGCGTGCTGGGCTTGCTCTCCGGCTCACGATCCGTCTCGGCCGCCCCGGGCGAGCCGACGCTCGAGTCGCTCGCGGCGCGCGCGGCGGTCCTCGCCCAGGAGGTCGCGCTGCTCGAGGACCAGCGGCAAATCGAGAATCTCCAGCGCACCTACGGCTACTACATCGAGGAAGGTCTTTGGACCGAGGCCGCCAGCCTCTTCGCCGACGACGCCACGCTCGAGATCGGCGGACGCGGCGTCTACGCCGGGAAGGCGCACGTGCTCGAGTACTTGCGCTCCATCGATCCCGAGTACCCGCGGTACGGACGGCTGTACGACGAGATGCAGCTACAACCCGTCGTTCACGTGGCGCCGGACGGCAAGACGGCCAAGGGCCGCTGGCGCCTGTTCGCGCAGAACGCGGACTACGGCAAGTTCGGCGAGTGGGGCGTCGGCGTCTACGAGAACGACTACGTCAAGCAGGGCGGCGTCTGGAAGATCGCGGCGCTGCGCGAGTTTCCGACGATGTACACGCCCTATGCCGAGGGCTGGGGAAAGAAGGCGCTCGCCGCGCCGACCTACTCCTCGAAGCTCGCGCCCGATGGTCCGCCGACGATCGAGCACCGCATGTATCCGGCGCAGTCGGTCGTGCCGTTCCACTATCCGAATCCCGTCACGGGCGGGCCCGTTTTCGAAGGCTCGCCGGCGGACTTCGCGGCCGCGCTGCGGCCCGCCGCCGACGCGGCCGCGCTCGACGAGACGCTCGCCGCGCTCGACCGGCGCATCGGCCTGCTCGAGGACGCCGAGGCCGTCGAGCGGCTGCACGCGATCTACGGCTACTACCTCGCGCGCAATCAATGGGACGACCTCGCGGACATCTTCGCGCCCGACGGCGCCATCGAGATCGCGATGCGCGGCGTCTATCGAGGCCACGACAGCGTGCGCCGCAACCTCGACCTCTACGGCAAGCCGGGCGTGCAGTTCGGTCTGCTGCACAATCACATGCAGTATCAGGCCGTCATTCACGTCGCTCCGGACGGCAAGACGGCCAAGATGCGCTCGCGCGCGTTCAGCATCATGGGCAACTACGGCCGCGCGGGTCAGTGGATGGGCGGCGTCTACGAGAACGAGTACGTCAAGATCGACGGCGTCTGGCAGATCAAGCACGACCAGGTCTTCAACACGTATTTCGTGCCCTACGACGTCGGCTGGAAGGACGTGCCCGAGCGCGATCCCCCGGGCATCACACCGTCGAATCCTCCCGACGCTCCGCCGACCGTTCCGTTCAAGATGTATCCGAATCAATTCGTGCCGGCGTTCCACTACCCGAACCCGGTCACGGGCGAGCCCGTTCGGACTGCGGCGGCCGCCGCGCAATAGCGCCGCGCGGGCGCGCCGCCGCGCCCCGCCCTTGCACCGCTCGCGTGCAAGAGCGCGCGAAGCTGCACTATGCCGGCGCGACCGGGATAAGAGCCCGATGCGCAACTCCTTGCAGATAAAGAAAAATTCCGCTTGGCATGCTTTCTGCTATCGGCTGCGCTCGACGGGCGCGTCGTCGCCCCCAGCAAGACCGACTAAGTAAGGAATGTGCAATGACCAACCAGCGCTTCGCTCTCTACGCGGCCGGCGTCCTCATCGCGTTGGCCTCCGGCGTTTCGCGGGCCGGTGACCTCACGGCCAACGCCGCCGTTACGAACAACTACATTTGGCGCGGCCTCACGCAGACGGAGAACGGCGCCGCCGTCTCCGGCGGGCTCGACTACGCGGCCGAGAACGGCTTCTACATCGGAACGTGGGTCTCGAACGTGAGCTTCGCGCCGGGCGATGCTTTCTCCTACGAGAACGACATCTACTTCGGATATTCCGGGGGCGACAAGGTCAAGTACGACGTCGGCTACCTCTACTACAACTACGACGACCTCGCGGACACCGACTTCGGCGAGATCTACGGCAAGCTCAACGTCGGCGGCTTCGGCGCGAGCCTCTATGCGCTCGCGAACACGCAGCTCGAGGAAGGTCCCGGGCAGGACTTCGGATTCGGCCAGGCCCTGTACTTCTCGATCGACTATTCGCTCGGCCTCAAGAACGACGTCTCGCTCGGCCTGCACGCGGGCCGCTACTCGGGCGACTTCAACGAAGCCTTCAACGTCGTGCCGGACGACTACACGGACTACAACATCTCGCTCTCGAAGGGCGGATTCACGTTCATGGTCAGCGACACGGACCTCGACTCCAAGGTGCCGGACGGGCTCGACAACGGCTCCGTCAAGTTCGTCGTGAGCTACAAGGTCGACATCGACCTCTGAGCGTCCGTCGGCTCGGCGGCGGATCGCTGTCCGCCGCCGAGCCCCCGCCCATAACACACCGTCTTCCTCCCGTCTTCTTCCCGTCTTCCTCCGGTCTCCTCGTCTCCCCCGCCGCCCTTCCCTGTCACCGGCTTTGGCTCCGCGTCGAGCAGGCCCTTGCGCGCGATCGCGGTTGGAATATACTTCGCACGCGCTGATGTCTGATATATGAATATCATCACTTGATCCCTCATTCTCGCGACCTCACACCCGACCGTTGACGCTTCAAAGATGATCACGTCCACGCAGCTCCGCGCAGCGCGGGCCTTGCTCGGCATCGACCAGCGCGAGCTCGCAAAGCTCTCCGGCCTCTCCGTGCCGACGATCCAGCGCATGGAAGCGAGCGAAGGCGTGATTCGCGGCAACGTCGACTCCCTCGTGAAGCTCGTCGAAGCGCTCGGGAACGCCGGCATCGAGCTCATCGGCGTGGGCGCCGTGAGCGCGGGCGGCGGCCGCGGAGTCCGGCTCAAGGAGGCCGGGCCCGAAGCGAAAACCAGCTTAAGCTCCGGCGGCGAGAGCGCGTAAAGGGAGCGGCGATGCAAAGCGCAGGAGTCGTCCTGGCCACGGCGGGCCTCTCGCTCGCGGCAGCCGTCGCGGGCGCCGCGGTCGGCACGCGGCGCGGCGGCACTGCGATCGTCTACGCCGTGAGCCTCGCCGCCTGCACGATCGCGCTCGCCGCCGCTCTCGCGCATCTCTTGGGTTCCGCGGAGCCGTCCGCCGTCACGCTCCCGCTCGGCCTGCCCTGGATCGGCGCTCACTTCCGCGTCGACGCGCTCTCCGCGTTCTTTCTCGTCGTCGTGAACCTCGGCGGCGCCGCGGCGAGCCTCTACGCGCTCGGCTACGGCCGGCACGAGGAATCGCCGGGCCGCGTGCTGCCGTTCTTCCCCGCGTTCCTCGCGGGCATGAATCTCGTCGTGCTCGCGGACGACGCGTTCGCGTTCCTCGTCTCGTGGGAGTTCATGTCGCTCGTGTCGTGGGCGCTCGTGATCTCGCATCACCGCGAGCACGAGAACGTGCGCGCGGGCTACATCTATCTCGTCATGGCGAGCTTCGGCACGCTAGCGCTCCTGCTCGCGTTCGGCCTGCTCGCGGGGCCGGGCGGCGCGTACGACTTCGCATCCATGCGGGCGGCCGAGCCGACGGCGCTCGTCGGCTCGCTCGCGCTCGCGCTCGTGCTGCTCGGCGCGGGCTCGAAGGCCGGACTCGTGCCGCTGCACGTCTGGCTGCCGCTCGCGCACCCGGCCGCGCCGAGCCACGTCTCGGCGCTCATGAGCGGCGTCATGACGAAGATCGCGATTTATGCGTTCGTCAGGGTCGCGTTCGATCTGATCGGCGCGCCGGCGTGGTGGCAGGGCATGACCGTGCTCTCGCTCGGCGCCTCGTCGGCCGTGCTCGGCGTCCTCTATGCGCTCATGCAGCGCGACTTGAAGCGGCTCCTCGCCTACTCGACGATCGAGAACGTCGGCATCGTCTTCCTGGGGCTCGGCCTCGCGCTCGCGTTCCGTGCGGACGGTCTCGGCGCGGGCGCGGCGCTGAACGCGACGGGCCTGCGCGACATCGAGCGCCTCGGCGGGCTGATCCGGCGCATGCCGTATACGAGCTTCGCCTTCCTCGTCGGCTGCGTCGCGATCACGGGGCTGCCGCCGCTCAACGGGTTCGCCTCGGAGTGGCTCACATTCCAAGCGATCTTGCAGAGCCCCGATCTGCCGCAGTGGGCCCTCAAATTCTCGGTGCCCGCGGCGGGCGGCATGCTGGCTCTGTCGGCCGCGCTCGCGGCCGCGTGCTTCGTCAAGGCCTTCGGCGTGAGCTTTCTCGGCCGGCCGCGCTCGGGCGCGGCGGAGACCGCCCGCGAGGTCGACCGCTTCTCGCTCGCGGCGATGCTCGCGCTGGCCGCGCTCTGCGTCGGCGCGGGACTCGTGCCGGGCGTGATCCTCGACGCGCTCTCGCCCGTCTCGCTCTCGCTCGTCGCGGAGCGCATGCCCGTGCAGGCGACACAACCCTGGCTCTCGGTCATCCCGATCGCGGAAGCCCGAAGCTCCTACAACGGACTGCTCGTTTTCGCGTTCGTCGCGGCTTCGGCCGGGCTCGCCGCGCTCGCGATCCACCGCTTCGCATCGCGCGCCGTTCGACGCGCGCCCGCGTGGGACTGCGGCTTTCCGCAGCCGAGCCCGATCACGCAGTACACGGGCGCAAGCTTCTCGCAGCCGATCCGCCGCGTGTTCGGCAGCGTCGTATTCCGCGCGCGCGAGCGCGTCGAGATTCCCCCGCCCGGCGACCCGCGGCCCGCGCGCATCGCGGTCCAGCTTCGCGACCTCGTGTGGGAGGGCCTCTACGAGCCCATCGCGGCCGGCGTCGGCTTCGCGGCGCAGAAGCTCAACAAGCTCCAATTCCTCACGATCCGGCGGTACTTGAGCCTCGTCTTCGTCGCGCTCGTGAGTCTGCTCGTGGTGCTCGCGCTATGGGTCTGATCGCCGCGCTGCTCGTCCAGGGAGGACAGATGGCGCTCGTGCTCATCGCGGCGCCGCTCGTCGTCGGCCTCGTGCGCAAGGTCAAGGCGCGGCTGCTGCGGCGCCGCGGGCCTTCGCCGATTCAGCCCTATCGCGATCTCGTGCGCCTCGCGCGCAAGGAGGTCGTGCTCGCGGAGAACGCCTCGTGGCTGTTTCGCGCCGCGCCTTATCTGATCTTTGCGGCGACCTGGGTTGCCGCAGCGCTCGTGCCGACTTTCGCGCGCGGCCTCATGTTCAGCTGGACGGCCGATCTCATCGCGATCACGGCGCTCCTCGGCAGCGCGCGTTTCTTTCTCGCCCTGGCGGGCCTCGACGTCGGCACGGGCTTCGGCGGCATCGGCTCGAGCCGCGAGGTCCTCATCGCCTCGCTCGCAGAGCCCGCGATGCTGCTCATGGTTTTCTCGCTCGCGCTCGTCGCGGGCTCGACGCAGCTCTCGACCGTGGCCGAGGTCATGAGCTCCTCGGCCGGGCTCCGCGTCTCGCTCGGGCTCGCGCTCATCGCGCTCGTCATGGTCGCGCTCGCCGAGAACAGCCGGATACCGATCGACAACCCGGCGACGCACCTCGAGCTCACGATGGTCCACGAGGCGATGGTGCTCGAGTATTCCGGGCGCCATCTCGCGATGGTCGAGCTCGCGTCGGCCCTGAAGCTCACGCTCTACCTCTCGCTGATCGCATGCCTCTTCGCGCCGTGGGGGCTCGCGCGGGCGGGCGCTCCGGCCGGCGCGTACTTGCTCGGCACCGCCCTTTTCGCAGGCAAGATCGCCATCGGCGCCGTGCTGCTCGCGGTCTTCGAGACCGCGATCGCGAAGATGCGCGTGTTCCGCGTGCCCGAGTTCCTCGGCGCCGCGCTCATGCTCGGCCTGCTCGGCACGCTGCTGCTGTTCTTCTCGAGGAGCTTGTGAGGAACGCTCGGTGAACGGATTCACGCTCGATGTCGCGCATCTCCTGGCAGGCGCCCTCGTGCTGCTCTCGTTCGTGCAGCTCTATCAGGACCGTCTCAACGCGCTCATCAACACGTTCGCGCTGCACGCGTTCGTGCTCTCGCTCTCGGTCGCGTGGCAGGCGTACATCCAGGACGCGCCGCACCTCTACGTGACGGCCGTCATCGCGCTCGGCTTCAAGACGATCGCGATCCCGACGGCCCTGCACCGCATCGTGCAGCGGCTCGGCATTCACCGCGAGATCGAGACCGTCGTCGGCATCGGCGCGACGATGCTGCTCGGCATCGGGCTCGTCGCGCTCTCGATGGTCGTCATGCTGCGCGTGACGCCCGAGGCCGATCCCCTCGCGCGCGAGGATCTCGCGTTCGCCCTCGCCGTGCTGCTGCTCGGGCTTCTGCTCATGGTCACGCGGCGCAACGCGGTCAGCCAGGTCATCGGCTTCATGTCGCTCGAGAACGGCCTCGTGCTCGCCGCGACGGGCGCGAAAGGCATGCCGCTCGTCGTCGAGATCAGCGTGGCGTTCTCGATCCTGATCGCGTTCATCGTGATCGGCATCTTCTTGTTCCGCATCCGCGAGCGCTTCGACACGGTCGACGTGCACGCGCTCGACCGCGCCCGCGGCGAGCGTGCCGAGGAAGCCCATGTCGAAGCCCATGTCTGAACCCGCCGCAGGCGTCCTCCATGTTTGACCCCGTCGCAGGCGTCCTCTACATCCCGCTCGCCGCGGCCGCGCTGCTCGCGCTGCTGCCGGGCTATAGGATGCCCTCGGCGCTCAGCGTCGTCGCGTCGTTCGCGACGCTCGTCTCCGCGCTGGCCCTCTTCCTCGTCGAGCGTGCCGCCCCGGGCACGTATCTGCTCGTCGACGACCTCAACATCGTTTTCGTGCCGCTCAACTGCTTCGTCGGCTTCACGACGAGCGTCTTCTCCGCGAGCTACATCGGGCACGAGCTCGAGACGGGGAAGCTCACGCCGGCGTACCTGCGCTTCTACCACGCGATGTATCAGGTCCTCATGTTCGCGATGAACCTCGCCCTCGTCGCGAACAACGTGGGGCTCATGTGGGTCGCGATCGAGGTCGCGACGTTGACGACCGTCGTCATGGTCGGCATCTACCGCACGCCGGCCGCGCTCGAGGCCGCCTGGAAGTATTTCATCCTCGGCAGCGTCGGCATCGGGCTCGCGCTCTTCGGCACGATCCTCGTCTACATGGCCGCGCGCCCCGCTCTCGGCGAAGGGCTCGACGCCATGACCTGGAGCGTGCTGCGCGTGCACGCGGCCGAGTTCGACCCAGAGCTCCTCAACGTCGCGTTCGTGTTCCTGCTGCTCGGCTACGGCACGAAGGTCGGGCTCGCGCCGCTCCATGCGTGGCTGCCCGACGCGCACGCGGAAGGCCCGACGCCGATCTCGGCCGTGCTCTCGGGGCTCCTGCTCAACGTGGCGCTCTACGCGGTGCTGCGCTTCAAGATGCTGCTCGCCTCGAATCCCGGCGCGATTGCGCCGGGGCCGCTGCTCGTCACGCTCGGGCTCGTGTCGCTCGTCTTCGCGGCGTTCATGCTCTATCGGCGGCTCGACATCAAGCGCTTCTTCGCCTACTCGTCGATCGAGCACATGGGCATCATCGCGTTCGCGTTCGGGATCGGCGGTCCGCTCGCGAACTTCGCGGGGCTCCTGCACATGGTCATGCACAGCCTCACGAAATCGGCGATCTTCTTCGCGGTCGGCCACGTCGCGCAGATCAAGGGCACGCAGAAGATCGCGGAGATCCGCGGCCTCACGGCGACCCACCCATGGCTCGGGTGGGGCCTCGTGCTCGGCGTCGTCGCGATCGCGGGCCTGCCGCCGCTCGGCATCTTCATGAGCGAGTTCCTCGTCGTGAGCTCGACGTTCGCGCGCTCGCCGTGGCTCGCCGTGCCGCTCGTCGCGGGCCTCCTCGTCGCGTTCGGCGCGCTGCTCGCCCGTATCGGCGGCGTCGCGTTCGGCGCGCCGACGGGCAGCACGGCGCGCGCGGAGGCGTCTTACGTGCCGCTCTTCGCGCACCTCGCGCTCGTGCTCGTCGCGGGCCTGTATTTGCCCGGGCCGCTCGTCGCCTGGTTCCAGCACGTGGCCGACATTCTCGGCTGACGGGAGAGAGAGATGGCTGCGCTCGTCGATGCCATTCCTTCGCGGCGCCTCGTCGAGGAGCATCGGCCGTGGCCGCGCGCCGTCGTGGACGCCGACACTTGGCGGTGGGTCGCCGGCGAGCTCGCGGCGGGACGGCAGAGCCTGCTCGGCCTGTGGGGCGAGCCGGCGGGCGTGCACATGGCCGTGCTCGATCAAGGCGAGGTCGCGGTCGTGAGCCTCGACTGTCCGGACGGAGTTTTTCCTTCGGTCGGCGCACGGCACGCGCCGGCGCTGCGGCTCGAGCGCGCGATCCGCGATCTCTTCGGGCTCGAGCCCGCGACGGCCGACGGCTCGGCGCTCGATGCGCGGCCCTGGCTCGATCACGGGCGGTGGGGCATCGCCGCCCCGCTCGGCCGCGGCCCGTCCCGCACGCCGCCGCGCGCGCCGGGCTATACGTTCCTGCCCGTCGAGGGCGAGAGCCTGCACGAGATCGCGGTCGGACCCGTGCATGCGGGCGTCATCGAGCCAGGCCATTTCCGCTTCACGGCCGCCGGGGAGACGCTCGTGCGGCTCGAGCAGCGGTTCGGCTACGTCCACAAGGGCATCGAAGGGCTCATGGCGGGCGCGGATCTTCCGCGCGCGCTCGAGCTCGCGGGCCGGACCTCGGGCGACAGCGCGGTCGCGTACGCGCTCGCGTTCTCGCGCGCGGCCGAGGCCGCCCTCGGCGTCGACGTGCCGCCGCGCGCAGAGTGGCTCCGCGCGCTCATGGCGGAGCTCGAGCGGCTCGCGAATCACGTGGGCGACATCGGCGCGGTCTGCAACGACGCCTCGTTCGCGCTCATGCACGCGCATTGCGCGGTGCTGCGCGAGCAGGTGCTCCGCGCGGCCGGCGAGACGTTCGGCCATCGCTTCATGCGCGACCGCGTCGTGCCGGGCGGCGTCGCCGTCGACCTCGACGCGGAGGGCCGCGCCCGCATCGCGGCGCTCATCGCGGAGATCCGCCGGCGCTTTCCGCATCTCGTCGAGCTCTACGACAAGACGGCGTCGCTGCAGGATCGAACGGTCGGCACCGGCATCGTGCTTCCCGAGCTCGCGCGCGAATACGCGGCCGGCGGGTATGTGGGACGCGCGTCGGGGCGCTCGTTCGATGCACGGCGGAGCCCGGGCTACGCCCCGTACGACGAGCTCGAGCTCGTCATCCCCGTGCTCGCGGCCGGCGACGTCGACGCGCGCGTGCTGATCCGGATTCGCGAGGTCGAGCAGAGCCTTACGCTCGTCGAGCAGATTCTCGCGCGCATGCCCGAAGGCGAGCTCCGCACGCCGGTTCCTCGGTCCGTCCCGGCCGGCGCGGGGGAAGGCATGGCGCTCGTCGAGGGCTTTCGCGGCGACGTGCTCGTCTGGCTCAAGCTCGCGCCCGACACGAGCGTCGCGCGCTGCCACTTGCGCGATCCGTCGTGGTTCCAGTGGCCGCTCGTCGAGGCCGCGATCGAGGGCAACATCATCGCGGACTTCCCGCTCTGCAATAAATCGTTCAACTGCTCGTATTCGGGGCACGACCTATAGAGACCCGCCCGTATGCGTAAGCTGCTCTTCGAGACTCTGATCCGACCGCCGCTGACCGAGCCGGGGCCGCGCCCGTCTGCCGATGCGCTCGCGGAGCTCGGCGCCGCGCTCGAGCGCGAGACGAGACGGCGGCTCGGACGCAGCCTCGCGATCCGCGAGGTCGACGCGGGCTCTTGCAACGGCTGCGAGCTCGAGATCCAGGCGCTCGGCAACGCGTACTACGATATCGAGCGGTTCGGGCTGCGCTTCGTCGCCTCGCCCCGCCACGCGGACGTGCTGCTCGTGACGGGACCCGTGACGAAGAACATGCGCGAGGCGCTCGAGCGGACCTACGCCGCGGCGCCGGCGCCGAAGTGGGTCGTCGCGGCCGGCGACTGCGCCGCGAATTGCGGCGTCTTCGCGGGCAGCTACGCCGTCGCGGGCCCCGTCTCGAGCGTCGTGCCGGTCGACATCACGATCCCGGGGTGCCCCCCGACGCCGGTGCAGCTGCTGCAAGGCCTGCTCGCGTTGCTCGAGCGGCAGGCGTGATACGCTCGTTGCATGGAATCGCGGACGAGGACGGCATCGATCACTGAGATCGCGAAGCTCAGCGCCCGCGATCGGCAGCTCATCTCGTCGTACCGCGGGAGGGAAGCGAACGTGCACCCGGAGCCCGACAAGTTGGCGGCCCTGATCGATACGGTGCGGGCGCTGGAAGAGGCCGCGGTGCCCTATGCGCTCATCGGCGGCCTCGCTGTCGGCATCCATGCCGCCGTCCCTCGCGCCACCGTGGATATCGATCTCGCCGCGCACCTCGGCGCGGGACGGGACGCGGCCGTTCAAGCGCTCGAACGGGCCGGCCTTGAGAAGACGGGCGAGTTCCGGCACAGCGTCAACTTTCGCCACGCCACGGGCGAGCCGGTCCAGCTCGCGTTCGATCCGGACTTCGACGCCATGATCGAGCGCGCCGAGCGATTCGACGTTGCAGGAACCACCGTCGTGATCGTCCGCAAAGAGGATCTCATCGCAATGAAGCGGCGTGCGGCAGGCGACCCCGCGCGCCGCAAGAGCAAGCGGCTTCGCGATCAGGCCGACGTCGAGCTTCTCTTGGGCGACGTGCCGGGTCCCGACGAAGGGTGGTGAGCGCTCGGCGAGGTCCCATGAATTCGCTCGATCCGCTCGACCTGCTCGATACGCGATCGCTGCTCGCCGAGGACGAGCAGCTCGTGCGCGACAGCGTCGCGCGCTTCGTCGATCGCGAGGTATTGCCGATCATCCGCGAGTGCTTCGAGCGGCACCGCTTCCCGCGCGAGCTCGTGCCGCGCCTCGCCGAGCTCGGCCTCCTCGGGAGCAGCCTCGAGGGCTACGGCTGCGCGGGCCTCGGCGCCGTGAGCCACGGGCTCGTGTGCCAAGAGCTCGAGCGCGGCGACGGCGCGCTCAGAAGCTTCTGCTCGGTCCAGACCTCGCTCGTCATGTATCCGGTCCACGCCTTCGGCTCCGAGGAGCAGAAGGCGCGCTGGCTGCCGGCCATGGCGCGCGGCGAAGCGATCGGCTGCTTCGGGCTCACGGAGCCGCACGGCGGCTCCGATCCCGGCAGCATGAAGACGCACGCGAAGCGGGACGGCCGCGATTGGATCGTCGACGGCGCGAAGATGTGGATCACGAACGGCAGCATCGCCGACGTCGCGCTCGTCTGGGCCGCGACGGACGACGGCGTGCGCGGCTTCCTCGTCGAAAGGGGCATGGGCGGCTTCTCGGCGCCCGAGATCGAGCACAAGCTCTCGATGCGCGCGTCGGTCACGTCCGCGCTCTACCTCGACGGCGTCCGCGTGCCCGACGCGAACGTGCTGCCGGACGCCGTCGGCCTGCGCGCCCCGCTCGCCTGCCTGACTCAAGCCCGCTACGGCATCGCCTGGGGAGCGATCGGCGCCGCGCAGGCGTGTCTTCGCGAAGTGCTCGACTACACGGGCTCCCGCGTGCTGTTCGGCCGGCCGCTCTCGCACACGCAGGCGATCCAGATCCGGCTCGCGGACATGGCCCGCCGCCTTTCGACCGCGCAGCTTCTCTCGCTGCGGCTCGCGCGTCTCAAGGACGAGGCGCGCCTGCACCCGGCGCAGGTCTCGCTCGCGAAGTGGAACAACGTGCGCATGGCGCTCGACGTCGCGCGCGATGCGAGGGACATGCTCGGCGCGGCCGGCATCTCCGCGGAGCACAGCGCGATCCGCCACATGCTGAATCTCGAGAGCGTGAGCACGTACGAGGGCACGGAGACCGTCCACGAGCTCGTGATCGGCAGGGAGCTCACGGGCGCCGCGGCCTTCTAGCTCGAGCGATCGCGAGCTCGCCGGCGGCCGCTACGTCCTAGGTGGTATGCATGACGAAGCGCGCGCGCCGCTCCGCGATGCGCCAGCCGTCCTCCGTGAGCGCGAAGCGGTCGTCGAACTCCCCGAGCAGCTTCCGCGGCTCGCTCGTCAATCCGAAGCGCTTGTCGCTCGCGCCCGTGGCGTCGGCGGAGTACAGAATCACGTAGGTCGAGCCGCGCGCCGACTTCGCGGACTCGACGTGGATCAGGATGTTCGTGCAGAGGTGCCGCGTGATGCGCTCGGCGGGCCGCGCGCGATA
>DASTSM010000178.1:0-4718 GCA_035760685.1 Gammaproteobacteria bacterium
AAAGGGCAGTTCCTCTCGCCCCCGGAGATGGCCAACGTCGTCGCGAAAGCGCGCTCGACGGGGAACCGGGATTTGCTCGTCTGCGAACGCGGCGCGTGCTTCGGGTACAACAACCTCGTCGTCGACATGCGCTCGCTCGCGATCCTTCGAGGGACCGGCTGTCCCGTCGTCTTCGACGCGACCCACTCGGTCCAGCAGCCCGGCGGGCTCGGCGGCGCCTCGGGCGGAGAGCGGGAGCACGTGCCGGTGCTCGCGCGCGCCGCCGTCGCGGCCGGCATCTCGGGCTTGTTTCTCGAGACTCATCCCGATCCCGATCGTGCGCTCTCGGACGGCGCGACGATGTGGCCTCTCGATAGAATGGACGAGCTGCTCGATCAGCTGCAGAGCATCGATCGAGTCGTCAAAGCGCGGCCGTTCATCGAGGACGAGGTCGGCGGCGCGGAGACGCGGCCGACGAGGCTCGCGCAGGAAGATGCAGCTCGGTAACAACTCGGGGATGAGGTTAGGAGAGCAATGAGCAAGATCAAGGAAGTGCACGGCCTCGAGATCCTCGACTCGCGCGGCAATCCGACGGTCGAGGCCGAGGTCGTTCTCGACAGCGGCGCGCGCGGCAGGGCGGCGGTGCCGTCGGGCGCATCGACGGGCACGCGCGAGGCCGTCGAGCTGCGCGACGGGGACGCCGAGCGCTACCTCGGCAAGGGCGTGCTGCGAGCGGTCGCGAACGTCGAGGGCGAGATTCGAAGCGCCGTCGCCGGCCGGGACGCGGCGGACCAGGCGGCCCTCGACGCGCGGCTCATCGAGCTCGACGGCACCGAGAACAAGTCGAGGCTCGGGGCGAACGCGATCCTCGCCGTCTCGCTCGCCTCGGCGAAGGCCATGGCGGCGGAGCGGGGCCTGCCGCTGTTCCGGTACCTCCACGACGCCGAGCGCTATACGATGCCCGTGCCGATGATGAACATCATCAACGGCGGCGCGCATGCGGACAACAACGTCGACGTCCAGGAGTTCATGATCCTGCCGGTCGGCGCGCCGAGCTTCGCCGAAGCGCTGCGCTACGGGGCCGAGGTCTTCCACGCGCTCAAGCAGGTGCTCAAGGGGCGCGGACTCAACACGGCCGTCGGCGACGAGGGCGGCTTCGCGCCCGACCTTCGCTCGAACGAGGAGGCGCTGACGACGATCGCCGAGGCCGTCGAGGCCGCGGGCTATACGCTCGGCCGCGAGATTTATTTGGGACTGGACGTCGCGAGCTCGGAGTTTTTCCGCGACGGCAAGTACGAGCTCGAGGGCGAGGGGCGCAGCTTCACGTCTCGGGAGTTCGTCGCGTTCCTCGAGGACCTCATCGCGCGCTACCCGATCGTCTCCGTCGAGGACGGCATGGCCGAGAACGACTGGGACGGATGGCGGCTCTTGAGCGCGCGCATGCGCGATCGCATCCAGCTCGTCGGCGACGATCTCTTCGTCACGAACACGCAGATTCTGGCGGAGGGCATCGAGCAGAAGATCGCGAACAGCATCCTGATCAAACCGAATCAGATCGGGACCTTGACCGAAACGCTCGCGGCGATCGACATGGCCGTCGATGCCGGCTACTCGGCGGTCGTCTCGCACCGCTCGGGCGAGACGGAGGACTCGACGATCGCGGACATCGCCGTCGCGACGCGCGCGACGCAGATCAAGACGGGATCGCTGTCGCGGTCCGATCGCTTGGCAAAGTATAATCAGCTGCTCAGAATCGAGCGGAGCTTGGGCGCCCGGGCGGATTATGCCGGAGCCGGGGCCTTCCCGATGAAGCTCTAAATGAAGCTCTAAAGAGGTGCGGCGGCAGCGAGGCTGAGCGGGTTCGCCGGAGGCGCCGATGGGTAGACGATGCGACCGCTGATCGCGCTGCTTCTTGCCGCGCTGCTCATGTTGCAGCTCAAGCTTTGGCTATCCGACGACGGCGAGCGCAAGGTCTGGCGTCTCGAGGAGCAGATCCGACAGCGCACGGAAGAGAACAGCCGCCTCGCGGCGCGCAACGCCGAGCTCGCGGCCGAGGTCCAGGACCTCAAGAAGGGCCTCGACGCGGCCGAGGAGCGGGCCCGCAGCGAACTCGGCCTCGTGAAGCCCGACGAGAGCTTCTACGAGATCGTCGAGCCGCCCCCGGAGGGCCGCTGAAAATGGGGTCAGACCCCATTTTTTCCCGGGGCGCGAGAAAATTGGGGTCTGACCCCAATTTTCAGCGGCGGCGGAGCAGGACGTAGACGGCGCCCGTGCCGCCGTGCCGCGTCGTCGCGGAGGTGAAGGCGAGCACGTCCTTGAAGCGCGCGAGCCACTCGTGCACCGCGTGCTTGAGGACCGGGCCGTCGGGGCCCGACCGCGAGCCCTTGCCGTGGATCACGCGCACGCAGCCGAGCCCGAGCGCCGTGCATTCCGCGATGAACTCCTTCAGCGCGTCGCGCGCCTCGAGGCGCGTCATGCCGTGCAGATCGACCTCCGCGCCGATGCTGTAGCCCCCGCGGCGAAGCTTGCGAAGCGCGTGCTGCGGGAGCCCCGGGCGCGCGAACTCCGTTTCGCCGCCGGGCTGCTCGTGCAGGATGCCGTTCAGGCTCTCGTCGAGCACGGCGCGCCGAGCGGCGCGGCTGTGCCTCGCGACGGGGGCCGGGCGCGCGCGCGAGCCGGTCACGCGGTTCGCGGCCTTGAGCGGCTTGACGTCGCGCATCGCTTCGCGAAACGCGGCGACTTCCTCTTCGCCGTCCATCGTGTTCCTCGTCCTGACGCTTAAAGTATAGTTGCACCGTTCATCGGCTTTCCAGGGAATGACGGGTGCGGATCCTGCTGTCGAACGACGACGGTTATCAGGCCCGGGGATTACGGGTGCTGGCCGAGAAGCTCGCGCAGATAGCCGACGTCACCGTCGTAGCCCCGGACCGCAATCGCACGGGCGCGAGCAACTCGCTGACGCTCGAGACCCCGCTGCGCGTCGAGCAAGTTGAGCCGAGCCTCTATTACGTCAACGGCACGCCCACCGATTGCGTGCACCTCGCGGTCACGGGCCTGCTCGACGAAGAGCCCGACATGATCGTATCCGGCATCAATCACGGCGCGAATCTCGGCGACGACGTCATCTATTCCGGCACCGTGGCCGCCGCGGTCGAGGGCCGATTTCTCGGCCTTCCCGCGCTCGCGATCTCGCTCGTGCTCCAGAGCGGGCGGCATTTCGACACCGCGGCCGCCGTGACGCGCAAGCTCATCGAGCACATGATCGCGGAGCCGATTCCGCCCGAGACGATCTTCAACGTCAACGTGCCCGACCTCCCGCTCGAGGAGCTTCGCGGCTACGAGATCACGCGCCTCGGCTACCGTCACAAGTCCGAGCCCGTCATCAAGGCGCTCGACCCGAAGAACCAGCCGATCTACTGGATCGGTGCGGCCGGCTCCGAGCAGGACGCCGGCCCCGGCACGGATTTCCACGCGATCGCGAACGGGCGCGTGTCGATCACGCCGATGAAGATCGATCTCACGGATCACAAGGCGCTCGCGCCGCTCGGCGACTGGCTGCACGCGCTCAGATGAAACGCTCGAAAGACGCACGCTGTTGGATGGACGATTCCGCGTTGAATGTTTTCAAGTTGAACGTTCTCGAGCTGAACGTTCTCGCGACGAACGTTCTCGAGACGAACGCGCCGACATGAACGGCAGACGCGTGAACGGCATCGGCATGACCTCGGCGCGCACGCGCGACCGCCTCGTCGAGCGCTTGCGCCAGGAGGGCATCACGCACGAGGGCGTGCTCGAGCGCATCCGCTCCGTGCCGAGGCACATCTTCGTCGACGAGGCGCTCGCGAGCCGCGCCTACGAGGACACGGCCCTGCCGATCGGCCACGGGCAAACGATCTCGCAACCCTACATCGTCGCGCTCATGACCGTCGCGCTGATCGCGGACCCGCCGCCGAGCGTGAAGCTCGCGAAAGTGCTCGAGATCGGCACGGGATGCGGCTATCAGACCGCCGTGCTCGCGCCGTTCGTCCAGCACATCTATAGCGTCGAGCGAATCAACCCGCTCTTGAAGCGCGCGCAGGAGAACTTGCGCGCCCTCGGCATCAGCAACGTGAGCCTGCGCCACTCGGACGGCTGGCACGGCTGGCGCAGCCAGGCGCCGTTCCAGGGCATCATCGTCGCGGCCGCGCCCGCTGCGGTGCCGCCCGAGCTGCTCGAGCAGCTCGACGACGGCGGACGGCTCGTGATCCCGATCGGCCCGCGCGGCCGGCAGAGCCTCACGCGCATCACGCGCGAGGGCACGGAGTTCAGGCGCCGGCGCATCGCCGACGTGAGCTTCGTGCCGTTCGTCGAGGGCACGGAGACATGACGCCGGGCGAGGTCGGCCGGAGCGCATTCCGTTTCCGGCGCGCCGCGGCCCGGTCGCTGCTGCCGATCGCGCTCTCGCTCGTGCTCGCGGGCTGCGCGAGCTCGCCCGTCGACAACGAGCCGAGGGCGCGCGTGCACGTCGTGCAGCGCGGCGAGACTCTTTACGCCATCGCGTCGCGCTACGGGCTCGACTACCGGGACGTCGCGCGCTGGAACCGGCTCAGGGATCCCGACATGATCTATGTGGGGCAGCGCCTGCGCCTCTTTCCCTCGTCCGCGAGCACGACGAGCCGGGCGGCCGCGGCTTCCCGCTCGACGCGCGGGGCGTCGAGCGCGGGGAAGGGCGCGTCTTCGGCTCGATCGCCGGCGCCGCC
>DASTSM010000179.1:0-29508 GCA_035760685.1 Gammaproteobacteria bacterium
CGCGACGACGCGACCTTCATCCGCGGCTCCGTCGACGAGGTGCTCATGACGCTCGGGCTCTCGATCGTCATCGTCATCGGAACGATCTGGCTCTTCATGGGGTCGCTGCGCGCGACGCTGCTGCCGAGCGCCGCGATTCCGCTCGCGCTGATCGGCACGATCGCCGCGATCTGGGCCTTCGGCTTCTCGATCAACATCCTGACCCTGCTCGCGCTCGTGCTCTCGACCGGCCTCGTCGTCGACGACGCCATCGTCGTGACGGAGAACATCCAGCGGCGGCGCGGCCAGGGGCTCGGCGCGCGCGCCGCGGCCGTGCTCGGCTCGCGCCAGGTCTTCTTCGCCGTCATCGCGACGACGGCCGTGCTCATCGCGGTGTTCGTGCCGATCTCGTTCCTGCCGAGCGCGGCCGGGCGAATGTTCCGCGAGTTCGGCTTCGTGCTGGCCGTGGCCGTCGCGATCTCGGCGTTCGTCTCGCTCTCGCTCGTGCCGATGCTGTCGTCGCGCGTGCGGCTCGAAGAGCGTCCGCCGGGCGGTCTCTGGGGCGCGATCTCGGCGGCGGGCGCTCGGCTCGCGGCGTTCTATCAGCGGTCGCTCGAGGCGGCGATCGCGCATCCGATCGTCGTCGTCGGGGCCTCGCTGGCCGTCGCCGTCGGCGCGGGCCTTCTTTGGACTCACATGGACCGCGAGCTCTTGCCGCCCGAGGACCGCGGCGTCATCAACATCAACGCGCGGGGACCTGACGGCGTCGGCCTCAACTACTCCGCGCGCCAGGCCGACCGCATCGTGCGCATCCTCGAGCCGTACGTGAAGCGGGGCGAGATCGAGAAGCTTTTCACGATCGTGGGCCAAGGCGACCCCAACAATGCCCGCATTTTCGCGCCGCTCGCGCCGTGGGATCGGCGCAAGCGCAGTCAGCAGGAGATCGCGAAGGAGCTCGAGGGACCGCTCGCGAAGATTCCGGGCGCACGCGTCTCGATCTCGAGCCCGAGCAGCCTCGGCATCGGCGGCGGCAGCGGCTCGCTCCAGGTCGCGCTGCTCGGCAAGGAATACTCCGAGATCTACGTCGCCGCGCAGGCGCTCGCGGCCGCGATCGAGCAGCGCCTCACGCACCTCTCGCAGCCGGAGATCTCCTATCAGCCGACGCTGCCGCAGCTCTCGCTCGAGATCGATCGGCGCCGCGCGGCCGACCTCGGCGTGCCGCTCGACGATCTCGCCGCGACGCTGCGCGCGATGATCGACGGCGACGAGATCGTCGACCTCAACGTCGCGGACGAGTCCGTGCCGATCCTGCTCGAGTCCTCGCGCGGCAAGATCGCGAATCCGAGCGACCTCGTGAATCTCTACGTGCGCGCACAGAGCGGCCGGCTGGTGCCGCTCTCGAGCGTCGTCAACGTGCGCGAGCAGGGCGTCGCGTCGCAGCTCGACCGCTACGCGCAGCGGCGCGCGATCGGGCTCCAGGTCGACATCGACTCGGGTTATCCGCTCCAGTCCGCCGTCGACGACGTCCGCGGGCTCGCGGCCGAGGTGCTGCCGGCCGGGATCAGCCTCGTCATGCAGGGCGAGGCGCGGACGCTCGAGGAGAGCTCGCGAGAGGCGGGCGCGACCTACGTGATCGCGCTGCTCGTCGTCTTCCTCGTGCTCTGCGCGCAGTTCGAGAGCTACACGAGCGCGCTCGTGATCTGCCTCACGGTGCCGTTCGGCATCGCGGCCGCGATCCTCGCGCTGTTCCTGACCGGGACCTCGATCAACATCTACTCCGAGATCGGCCTCGTCATGCTGATCGGGCTCATGGCGAAGAACGGCATCCTGCTCGTCGAGTTCGCCGATCAGCTGCGCGATCGCGGGCAGCCCGTTCGGGACGCCGTGCTGAACAGCGCGCGGATCCGCCTTCGCCCCGTCGCGATGACGATGACGGCGACGGTCGTCGGCGCCTTGCCGCTGATCTTGAGCGGAGGGCCCGGCGCCGAAGCCCGCAACGCGATCGGCTGGGTCGTGTTCGGCGGGCTCACGCTCGCGGCCGTCTTCACGCTTTATCTCGCGCCCGTGCTCTACATGAGCCTCGCGCGGTTCTCGCGGGCGCGCGCGGAGGAATCGGCGCTGCTCGGCAACGAGCTCAGCGAGGCGGAGCGGCTCGCGGGTCACTATTGAGATCGAGGGCGAAACGAGACGATGAGCAACGCGAAGTCATCGCCCGAAGCTCCTGCCGATACGGCCCGAGTGCTGGCGCCGCCGCCGGTCCTCTACGGCGCGGCGCTCGTCGTCGCGCTCGTGCTGCACTACGCGGTTCATGCGTTGCGCTTCGCGCCGCGGCCCCCCGCCGCGCTCGTCGCGCTCGGCGCGGTGCTCATCGTGCTCGGCCTTGCGCTCAGCATCGCCGTCGTGCGCGTCTTCGGCAGGGCGGGCACGCCCGTGCCGCCCTACAAGCCGACGACTCGCTTCGTGAGCGACGGGCCCTATCGCTACAGCCGCAATCCGGACTACCTCGGGCAGACCATGACCTATGTGGGAATCGCGCTCGTGCTGAATACCGCATGGCCGCTGGTCTTGCTGCCGCTCGTCGTCGTCGCGGTGCAGCTCGGCGTCGTGGCCCGCGAGGAACGCTATCTCGAAGCGAAGTTCGGCCAGGAATATCGCGACTACAAGGAACGCGTGCGGCGCTGGATCTGACGGCGCCGAGGCGCGCATGGCTCGTCACGCCTCCGCGTCAGTCCGCCGTCAACGCCTCCGCGTCCGACCGCCGTCAACGCCTCGGCGTCATCCCCGCCGTGCGCCGCATCGCCGCGCGCATGAGCAGCATCGCGCTCACGGGCATCGTCGTCACGAGGAAGGCGCCGATCAAGATCTCGCGCAGCACCGGGCGGCCGAGCAGCGCCGACGTGACGAGCATCGAGACGGTGAGCACGCAAGCCGCGGCGCCGGTCGCCGCGAGCCCGGGCACGTGCATGCGCGCATAGAAGGTCGGCAGGCGCAGGAGGCCGAGCGCGCCCGCGAGCGCGGCGAGGCCGCCGACGACGAGCAGGATGCTGCCCGGCACCGTGACCCAGAGCGGCAGGTCGGCGCTCACGGCTCGATGACCTCCCCGCGAAGCAGGAACTTCGCGAGCGCGATCGTGCTCACGAAACCGAAAAGCGAGATCAGCAGCGCCATGTCGAAGTAGCTCCCCGCGCCCGAGCGGATGCCGAGCGCGAGCAGGATCAGCAAGCCGTTCAGATAGAGCATGTCGAGCGCGAGCACGCGGTCCTGAGCGCGCGGCCCGCGCAGGAGCCGAATCATCGCGAGCAAGAGCGCGACGGTGAAGCACACCATCGCGAACCATGCGGCGAAGTCGAACACGGTGTTCATTCGAAGATCCTCATCAAAGGTTTCTCATAGCGCTGCTTGAGCCAGGCGGTCCAATCGGGCTCCACGTCGAGGTCGAGCACGTGCAGCGTCAGCGTGCGGCCGTCGGGGCTCACGCCCGCCCAGACGGTTCCCGGGGTCGACGTCACGATCATCGCGAGCGCGGCGAGGCCGTGCGGATCGCGAAGGTCCAGCGGGATCTCGACGAAGCCGGAGCGCACCCGGCGCGGAGCGCGCGGCGCGAGCACGACGCGCGCGACGCGGATGTTCGACAGGGCGACGTCGGCGAGCACCCGAAATACGAGACGCGCCGCGACGAGCGGGCTCCGCACGTGCGAACGGAGCGGCCGCAGCGCCGCTGCGGCGGAGGCGAGCGCGAGGCCCAGAATCGCACCGAGCAGTATCTGTCGAGGCGCGAGCGTCTCGTTGAGCAGCAGCCACATCGCGAGCAGCAAGGCGGCGAGCGCGAGCGACGGCGGTTTCGGCAGGCGTCTCACGGCTCGGCCTCGCTCGACTTGAGGCCCGAGATCGGCTGCGCGAGCACCGCGCGCACGTAGATCTCGGGCTCGTGCAGGAGGCGCGCCGTTTGCTCGAAGAAGCTCATCGCCGGCCCCGCCGCGATGCCGAGACCGAGGCAGAGCGCGACGACGAGCGCGAGCGGGGCCGCCTCGAGCACGCGGAGCCTCGGCGTGCGCCGCTCGCCGGTCCAGAAGAGACGGATCCCGATGCGGGTCAGCGCGACGAGGCCCGCGAAGCCTGTCGCGATGATTGCGGCGACGAGCGCCCAGCCCTCGGTCGTCACGGCTACGCCGGCGGTTCCGCCGAGCACACGCGAGAGCAGCGCGAGCTTCGCGACGAAGCTCGGCAGCGGCGGCAGCCCCGCGACGAGCAGCACGCAGCAGACGAACATGAGGCCGAGGAACGCCGTCGCGGCCGGGATCGCGACGCCGACCTCCTCGCCGGTCTCGTACGGCCGCGGCTCGCGCACGCCGAAGCCGAGGTAGGGCGGCAGCCTCCGGCGCAGCGCCGCCGCCGGCCTCCTGACCTCGGCCTGCTCGGCCGCGATGCGCGTCCGGTCCGTCATGCCCGTCAGCATGAAGAAGGCGGCGGTCGTGAGCACGGACGTGACGAGATAGAAGAGTACGGGCGCCGTGAGCGCCTGGTTGCCGAGCCCGAGCGCCGCGAGCAAAAGCCCCGACGAGACGATGACGGAGTAGCTTACGAGCCGCCGCAAGTGCTGAGTCGCGAGCATGCCGATCGTGCCCGCGGCGAGCGTCGCGAGCCCGAGGTAGAACAAGATCGGACCGAGGATCGCCGCGGCCGCCTGATCCTCGCCCATGAGCGTGCCGATCCGGAGGACGGCGTAGATGCCGACCTTCGTCATGAGCGCGAAGCCCGCGGACACGGGCGGCAGCGCGGCCGAATACGACCCCGGCAGCCAAAAGTTCAGCGGCCAGCTCGCGGCTTTGACGAGAAAGGCGACGCCGAGCAGCGCGGCGCCCGCGTGAAAGAGCGCGCGGTCGCTCGGCCCGAGCGCGGCCGCGCGGCCGAGCAAGTCCGCCATGTTCAAGGTGCCGAGCGTGCCGTAAATCAGCGCGACGCCGATCAAGAACAGATAGGACGCCACGAGATTGACGGCGATGTAGTGCAGCGTCTTGCGCACGCGCCGCGGGCCGACGCCGCGGAGCAGCAGGCCGTAAGAGGCCGCGAGCAGGATTTCGAAGAACACGAACAGATTGAACAGGTCGCCCGTCAGGAACGCGCCGTTCAACCCGACGAGCAGGAACTGGGAGAGCGGATGAAACGGTTGCCCGGGCCGGTCCCAATGCGCCGTGGAATAGAGAATCGTCGTGAGCCCGACCGTCGCCGTCAGCGCGAGCATGAGCGCGGAGAGCCGGTCGACGACGAGCACGATGTCGAACGGCGGCGGCCAGCCGCCGATCGCGTAGACGGCGATGCCCTCGGGCCAGACGTTCGGCACGGCGTCCGAGGTCGTGAGCAGCAGGACGAGCGCGGCCCCGAGCTGCACGAGGAGCGACGCGAAAGCGATCGTGAGCCGCGCGGCGTGCCGGCCCTCGCGCAGGAGCAGCATGAGCGCGCCCGCAACGAGCGGCACCACGATCGGCAGCACGGCGAGATGCTCGAGCACCGGTCTCATCGGTCGCTCTCCCGCCCGTCGACGTGGTCCGTGCCGGAAAGCCCGCGCAGCGCGAGCAGCACGACGAGGAAGAGCGCGGTCGTCGCGAAGCCGATCACGATGGCCGTGAGCACGAGGGCCTGCGGCACCGGGTCGGCGTAAGTCCCGACGTCGACCGCGCCGCCGGCATCGACGATGGGCGGCTTGTGCGAGTTGATGCGTCCCATGCCGAGGATGAAGAGGTTCGTCGCGTAGGAGAGCAGACTTAAGCCCATGATGACCTGGAAGGTCCGCGGCCGAAGCAGCAGCCACACGCCCGCTCCCGCGAGCACGCCGATCGCGAGCGAGTAGACGATCTCCATCAGCCTTCGATCCCCATCAAACTTCGTCCTCCGACGGCGAAAGGCGTTCGATCATGTCGGCGAGCGCGGTCGTCGTGCGCGGGTCGCGCAGCGACTGGTGAGCCAGCGCGACGAGCATGAGCACCGTGCCGCCGACGACGAGCAGGTAGACGCCGCAGTCGAAGAGCAGCACGGTCGAGAGGTGCACGTCGCCGATCAGCGGCACGTGAAAGTCCGCGGCGAGCGCCGTTAGGAACGGGCGCGACACGAGCCACGCGGCCATGCCGGCGCCGGCCGCCGCCAGGAGCCCGAGCGCGAGCAGGATCTGCGGGTGGATGCGGAGGCGCGATTCGACCCAGATCGTGCCGCCGACCATGTATTGCGCGATGAACGCCGTGGCCATGACGAGCCCGCCCACGAATCCGCCGCCGGGCGCGTTGTGTCCGCGCAGCAGGAGGTAGAGCGAGACGAGGGCCGCCATCGGCAGCAGCAGGCGGACGAGGACGGCGGGCAGGCGCAGATCGCCCTGCGGCAGCGGCTCGCGCGGATCGGGGAGCGCGAGCGCCGCGTCCTCGGCCGCCGCGTCCTCGCGGCCCGCGCTCGCGGCTTGCTCGCGGGGCGGGGTCCGCGACGCGCGGGAGATTTCGATGCTGTCCGCGGCCGGCCGGAACCTCCGCAGGAGGCCGTAGACGATCAGCGCGACGATGCCGACCACCGTGATCTCGCCGAGCGTATCGAACCCGCGGAAGTCGACGAGGATGACGTTGACGACGTTGCGGCCTCCGGCCTCGGGAAGCGCGTTCTGGAGGAAGTACCGCGCGAGCCCGAGGCGCGGCGGACGGGTCAGCGTCGCGAACGCGAGCGCGGCGAGACCCGCACCGACGGCGACCGCGACCGCGGCGTCCCGCGTGCGGCGGGCGCGCGCACGCAAGGTCCTGCGGCGCGGATCGTCGATCTCGAGGCGCGGGGGCAGCCAGCGCAGCCCGAGCAGCAGCAGCACGGTCGTCGCGATCTCGACGGCGATCTGCGTCAGCGCGAGGTCGGGCGCGGAGAGCCACGCGAACGTGAGGCACGTCACGAGCCCGGCGCCGCCGAGCATGATGAGCGCCGCGAGGCGATGGAACTTCGCCCGCACCGCCGCGCCGATCGCGCAGGACCCGCCGACGATCCAGAGCCCGGCGAAGAGCGGATCGACCGGCGTCACCGGCACGGGGCCGCGCGACCAGCCCCCCGACATCAGCGCGAGGCCTCCGGCCGCCAGCGCGATGACGACGACGAGGAGCAGCTGGGGCTGAAGGTGCGTCGAGAAGAGGCGATCCGCGAGCCGGTCGGCGCCGCGCACGACGGCGACGTTTGCGACGTCGAACATGCGGCCCGCGTCGAGGCGGCCGAGCAGCGGCGCGGGGCGGAGCGCGCGCCCCTGCCAGTTCAGCAAGGTGTAGAGGGCGACGCCGCCCGCGAGCGCGACGAGGCTCATGACGAAGGGCGGCGTGATGCCGTGCCAGACGGCGAGCTCGTAGACGGGCATTCTGGACCCGAGGACGGACGCCATGGCGGTCTCGAGCAGCGGCCCGAGCGTCCGCCTGGGCAATATGCCGACGAGCAGACAGGCGACGACGAGCACTGCGCTCGGCAGCAGCATGCCGCGCGTCGGCTCGTGCGGCGGGCGCGGGAGGCCCGCGGGCGGAGCGCCGAAGAAGACGTGATGGATCAGGCGCGCCGAGTACGCGACGCTGAAGACGCCCCAGACCGTGGCGACGGCCGGCAGCGTGAACTCGAGGCCGTTCACGGTGCCGACGACGATCGATTCCGCGAAGAACATCTCCTTCGATATGAAGCCGTTCAGCAGCGGCACGCCCGCCATGGCCCCCGCCGCGACCGTCGCGACGATCGCCGTGATCGGCATCGCGTGACGCAGCCCGTGGAGCCGCTGCATGTCGCGCGTGCCCGTCTCGTGCTCGACGATTCCGGCCGCCATGAACAGCGACGCCTTGAACGTCGCGTGGTTCAGCATGTGGAACACGGCGGCCACGAGCGCGAGCGCGCTGTTCATGCCGATCAGGAGCGTGATGAGCCCGAGATGGCTGACCGTCGAGTAGGCGAGCACGCTCTTCATGTCGCGCTCGAAGATCGCGAGATACGCACCGACGAGCAGCGTGAGCCCGCCGGCGAGCGAGAAGAGCCAGAACCAAAGCTGCGTGCCCGCGAGCACGGGCCAGAGGCGCGCGAGCAGAAAGACGCCGGCCTTGACCATCGTCGCCGAATGCAGGTAGGCGGAGACGGGCGTCGGGGCCGTCATCGCGCGCGGAAGCCAGAAATGGAACGGAAACTGCGCGCTCTTCGTCAGGGCGCCGGCGGCGAGCAGCACGACGATCGCGGGGTACCACCGGTCCGAGCGGATCTTCCCCGCAGCCGCGAACACGCCGTCGAGCTCGTAGCTGCCCGCGACCTTGCCGAGCAGCAGCACGGCGAGCAGCAGGCAGAGACCGCCGCCGACGGTCACGATGAGCGCCATGCGGGCGCCGCGGCGCGCCTCGGGCAAGTGATACCAGTAGCCGATCAGCATGAACGACGTCAGGCTCGTGAGCTCCCAGAACACGACGAGCTGAATCAAGTTCCCGGAGAGCACGATGCCGAGCATCGACCCCATGAACGCCATGAGAAACGAGAAGAAGCGCGGCACCGGATCCGCGTCCGACATGTAGTAGCGGGCATAGAGGACGACCAGCGTGCCCATGAGCGAGACGAGAAGCGCGAAGAGCCACGCGTAGCCGTCCATGCGGAAGTAGAGCGTGAGGCCCAGCTCCGGCATCCAGGCCGCGCCGATGCGGACGACACCTTCGTGCATGACCGCGGGGTAGAGGCCGGCGACGAGCGCCGTGCAGACGAGCGCCGTGCCGCCCGCGAGCCACGCGGCGGCGTTCCGAGCGTTCGTCGGCAGGAAGGCCGCGACCACGCTGGCGGCGAAGGGGAGCAGAACGGTGAGCAGCACGAGCATCGCGAGAGCGTCCATGAGTTCCCAGCAAGGACGCCCCGCGCCCGCGGTCGCCATTAACCGGCGGGGAACGCGGTCCGTCCTTTCCGACAGTATCCCGTTTCGGGGCTCGATGGCGAAACCGGAGCGCCGTGGTGACGATGATCGCGCTTCCGGCGATCGCGTGCGGGCACTGGCCGCGCGGGCAGGAGGCGGCGCATCGAGCCGCGCGGTGCTCTCCGGAGCGCCGCGCAGTATGATCGGTGGTATGACGAGAGCCAAGATCGCAGTCACGTTGCCGCCTGCGCTCGTCACGCGGGCCCAGAATGCCGTGCGCGAGGGACGCGCGCCGAGCTTCAGCGCCTACGTGGCCGCGGCATTGGAGGAAAAGGTGAAGCTCGACGATCTAAAGGAGATGCTCGACGAGATGCTCGCGGAAACCGGCGGTCCGCTGACCGATCGTGAATGCGTCGCCGCCGACGCGGCCCTAGGGATCACCGGGCAGCGGAAGCGCAAGCGCAAGCGACTTGGCAAATGAGCGTCGGGCTCACATTGGACGCCGGCGCTCTGATCGCGTTCGAGCGCAACGATAGGGACGTCGTCGCGATCGTGGCTCGCGCGCAGCGTCACGACCTTCGCCTCGCCGCGCCGGCCGGCGTGGTGGGTCAAGTGTGGCGGGACGGCAGCCGCCAGTTGCGGCTCGCTCGCCTGCTCGGCTCGGATCTCGTCGAGATCGTGCCGCTCGACGACGAAGGGGCGCGCGCGGCGGGCCAGCTTTGCGGGGTCGCGGGCACGCGCGACGTTATAGACGCGTGGGTTGTTTTGTGCGCACGCGAACGCAGGCATGGCGTGCTGACGTCCGACGTCGACGACTTGAAGCAGTTGGATTCATCTCTGCGCTGCGTGCGAGTCTAAAGGCGGGCGATCGTGGCCCGCCATTGGTGTTCGGCCTCGGAGCTTCGTGACGAACTCGAGGACCCGCGCGCTCGCCGCGTGCAGCCGACTTCAATCTGCACATAAGGGGGGAGACTCCATGACACGTTGGCTCACGACCGGTGCGGCGCTCGTCGCTTTGAGCACCGCCGGCAATGCCTTTGCCCAGGCACCTGCCGCTGCGCCTCGCGCGGCGCCGTCGCGCCCGCCGCTCTTCTTCAGCGAGGGCTGGCAGCCGCTCGAGACGCCGGCCGACGGCCACGGCGCGTGGCCTGCATCGCAGGGCGGAGTCGCGAGCCCGAACCTCGAGCTCTCGCTGCACGGCGCATCGGGTAAGGAGATCCAGCTCGTCGCCGTGCGCGGCCAGTCGGACCTCTATCCGATGAACCTCTGGACGGGCACCACGACGTCGCCGAGCGCCGCGTCGCTGCGCGACCGCGACAACTTCGTCGACCTGAGCGACCCGCTCGCGAAAATCCGCTGGATCGTGCGGACCTCGGGCTTCCATCAGGTGCGGCCGATCATCAAGCTCGCCGACGGCACGTGGCTCATCGGCGATCGCGCCACCGGCCCATCGGTCGACTTCAACATCGACGACATCTCGATCGCGGACGTGCGGTGGATGAAGCTCGACATCGACCGCGTGGTGACGGTGGGCGGCTGGGTCGAGAATCCGAACCTCCACAAGGTCGACGAGGTCGGTTTCGCCGATCTATTTCCCGGCAGCGGCCACGGTCCGGGCGGCTACGCAAACGTGGCGCGCATCGAGGTCTACGGCAGACCCGTAAAGCGATGACGCCGCTTGCCACGTGCGCCATCGTCGGCGGCGGCCCCGCGGGGATCATGTCCGGCTTTCTGCTTGCGCGAGCCGGAGTCGACGTGATCGTCCTCGAGAAGCATGCCGACTTCCTGCGCGACTTCCGCGGCGACACCATCCATCCCTCGACGCTCGACGTCATCGCCGAGCTCGGCCTCCTCGAGGAATTTCTCGAGCGGCCGCACCAACGCGTGCGGTACGCCGAAGGCGAGCTCGGCGGCACTCGGGTTCGCGCCGCGGATTTCACTCACTTGCCGACGCGCTGCAAGTTCGTCGTTTTCATGCCGCAATGGGATTTTCTGAATTTCATTGCCGAGCATGCCCGGCGTTTGCCGAACTTCCGCCTCATGATGAGCACGGAAGCCGCTGGACTCATCGACGACGGCGGCCGAGTGGCCGGCGTGACCGCGCGCGGCAGCACCGGCGATATCGAGATCCGCGCCGATCTCGTGATCGGCGCCGATGGACGCGGCTCGGGCCTGCGCGATGCGGCGGGCTTCGCCGTCATCGATCTCGGTGCGCCCATGGACGTGCTGTGGTTCAAGCTTCCGCACGAGGCTGAGCAGCATCACCTCGTGCTGGGCCGCATCGAGGCCGGGCAGGCGATGGTAATGCTCGATCGAGGCGACTATTGGCAGTGCGCCCTGATCATTCGTAAGGGCACGATGGAGGAAGTCGTGAGCCGCGGCATCGAGGCGTTCCGCGCGCGCGTCGCGCGCCTCACGGGCCGCGACAAGCTCGACGAGCCGAGGAGCTTCGACGATGTAAAGCTCCTGACCGTGAAGGTCGATCGGCTCGAGACCTGGTGCCGGCCGGGGCTCCTCTTCATCGGCGACGCGGCGCACGCGATGTCGCCCGTGGGCGGCGTCGGCATCAATCTCGCGGTGCAAGATGCGGTTGCGGCGGCGAACCTGCTTGCCGAGCCGCTGCGCGCGGGCACGGTATGTCTCGAGGATCTGCAACGAGTGCAGCGGCGGCGCATGTTTCCCACGCGCGCGACGCAAGCTTTGCAGGTCGCCGTGCAGAACAAGGTGATAGATCCGCTGCTGCGCAGCGAACGCGCGCCCGAGCTGCCCGCGATTCTCAAGCTCATGCAGCATTGGACGTGGCTGCAGCGGCTGCCGGCTCGCGTGATCGGCGTGGGCTTTCGTCCGGAGCACGTGCGCTCGCCGGCGCTCGAGGGTCTCGGCCATTAAGGCGGCAAAACGGCGGTCGCCGACTGCCCGCAGGCCGCGACAGCATCCCCGTTTCCGCGCCGAATGGCGAAGCCGGGCTTGAACCGAACCCGCTCGACGGGGAACGCAGGGACGTCAGCGAAAGAGGGCCGCGAACTACGCCGCCGTCCCGGTGTACCATCCGCACCCAGGTTCCGGAGGAGATCCCTGCATGTCGGGCAGCTTCGACTTCAAGCACGCGGACGACGGGCGTTTGCGCCGGGACATCGGCGTCATTGGACTCCTGTTTACCGCGGTCGGCTCGATCATCGGATCGGGCTGGCTCTTCGGCGCGCTTCGCGCCGCCCAGATCGCCGGCCCCGCCGCCATCCTCGCGTGGTGCATCGGCGGCGTCATGATCATGCTGATCGGCCTCTGCTACGCCGAGCTCGGCGCCATGTTCCCCGTGTCGGGCGGCGTCGTGCGGTTTCCGCAGTTCTCGTTCGGCTCGTTCGCGAGCTATACCTTCGGCTGGATCACCTGGGTCGCGGCCGCCTCGACGACCTCGATCGAGGTGCTCGCGGCGCTCCAGTACTCGACGAACTACGTGCCGTGGCTCCAGAAGCTCGAGGACGGCGTGCCCGTGCTGACGTTGCCGGGGTTCTTCGTCGCCGTCCTCATGCTCGCGCTCTTCAGCCTCGTCAACGTCATCGGCATCCGCTGGTTCGCGCGGCTCAATAACGCCCTCGTCTGGTGGAAGCTCGCGATCATCGTGCTCGTCGTCGCCGCGTTCCTTCTCACGGCGTTCCACGGCTCGAATTTCACGGCGGTCGCGGACGGCGGCTTCATGCCGTTCGGCTGGACGGGCGTCTTCTCGTCGATCGCGACGGCCGGCATCGTGTTCTCGTACCTCGGCTTCCGGCAGGGCGTCGAGCTCGCGGGCGAGTCCCAGAATCCGCACCGCAACGTCCCGCTCGCGATCATCGGCTCCGTGCTCATCACGGGCGCGATCTACGTGGGGCTTCAGATCGCCTTCATCGGCGCGCTGCCGGGCGAAGCGCTCGCGAACGGCTGGGCCAACATCGGCACGAGCTTCAGCGGCGGCCTCGATCATATCGCGGCGACGTACGGGCCGCTTGCGGCCGTCGCGTCGCTGCTCGGCCTCACGTGGCTCGCGGTGCTGCTCTATATCGACGCCGTGATCTCGCCGGCCGACACGGGCTTGATCTACGCGACGATCACGTCCCGGATCTCCTACGGCATGGCCCGCAACGGCAACACGTTCCGCTCGCTCGCAAAGGTCAGCGAGCGCGGCGTGCCGTGGGTCAGCGTGATCCTTACGTTCGTCGTCGGCATCATTTTCCTGCTGCCGTTCCCGGGCTGGCAGAAGCTCGTGGGCTTTGTCACGTCCGCGACCGTGCTTTCGTTCGGCTCGGGACCCATCGTGCTGCTCGCGATGCGCAAGCAGCTGCCGAAGCAGCATAGGCCGTTCCGGCTTCCGTGGGCGATCGGGCTCGCGTATCTCGCGTTCCTTTCGTCGAATCTCATTGTCTACTGGTCGGGCTGGGACACAGGCTGGAAGCTCTACCTCGCCGTGCTGCTCGGCTACCTCGTGCTGGCCCTGCACGAGTGGAGGAACCCTACGACGACGCCGCCGCTCGAGTTTCGGTCGGGCCGCTGGGTGCTCGCTTGGCTCGCGGGCCTCGCCGTGATCGGCTGGCTGGGATCGTATCCGGCTCCGGCGGAGGGGGCGGGGAACCTCGGCGTCCTGCCGTTCGGCTGGGCGATCCTCGTCATCGCGGTCTTCTCGGCGGGCATCATGTGGCTCGCGTCGAAGCAGCGCCTCGGCGTCGACAAGGTCGAGGCGCATCTCATGGAGCCGTCGGCGTCGCTCGAGGGGGAGTTCGTCGGGCCGTGAGCGGCGGCGCCCCCGTGCGGCGCAGTGCTCCGCCGCGCCGCGCGTCCTATACTGGCGCGGGCGACTGCGAGGGTCTCATCATGCGTTTCCGAATCGCGATCCGGCGGCTTGCGGCCGCGGCCGCCGCGCTCGCGGCGCCGGCAGCGCTCGCGCATCACAGCTTCGCGCCGCACTTCGACGCGAGCAAGCCCGTGAGCATCTCCGGCACCGTGATGCAGTACGAGGCGCGGAATCCGCACAGCTACCTTCACATCGCGGCCGTCGACGAGAACGGGAAGACGCAGGAATACGTCTGCGAGTCGCACGGCGTCACGCAGCTCACGCGGAACGGCATCACGCCCGAGATGCTCGAGGCCGGCGCGCAGATTCGCGTCACGGGCTCGCAGTCGCGGACGAGCGCCTATCGATGCTTCTTCGACAGCGTCGAGCTCGCGGACGGCCGGAAGCTCAGCGTGAACGGCCCCCAGGGCGGCACATCCCGGCCGTCGGCGGCGGCGGCGCAGCCGGCCCGCAAGGACATCTTCGGGACGTGGCTGCTCGCGCCGATCCCGAACCGCAGCACGAGCGGGCCGCAGCCCATGATGAAGTTCCTGACGCCGGCCGGGCAGAAGGCCGTCGACGCCTACGACCCGTTCAAGGACGATCCGACCTTCCGCTGCGACCCCGTCGCGATCCGCCGCGTCTGGGGCGCGCCCGGCACGCCGCTCGAGATCGTGCGCGACGGTGCGGACGTCGTGCTGCATCACGAGTGGATGGACGTTCGGCGCGTCGTGCACGTGAACATGAAGGAGCATCCGAAGGACGCCCCGCGCACGTCGCTCGGCCATTCCATCGGGCACTTCGAGGGCGACACGCTCGTCATCGAGACGGCGAGCTACGCGCCCGGGGTGCTGAATCAATACGTCGAGCAGCCCGGCCAGCCGACGAAGGGCCTGCTGCACTCGGCCGCGCTGACCTCGGTCGAGCGCGTGCACCTCGACGCCGCGCGGCAGCGGCTCGTCGTCGAGATCGATCTCGCCGATCCCGAGTTCTTCACGCAGCCGTTCTCGCGGGCGACGTACGAGTACGCGCCGTCGGAGCTCGAGATCCAGCCGTTCAACTGCTCGCCGGAGACCGCGGCCGGCAGCGTGCGGAATTGAGTCGACCGGCCATTCCGAGCTTCGTGCCTCGGTGGATGCGGCGCCGCCCGTTGCTGCTCGCGGCCGCGCTCGCGGGAGTCAACCGGCTGCGCCGGCTAGGAGCGCCGCGGTCGGCGCGGCCGGTGCGGACGCTGCTCGCCGCGGCTGCGGCCGTGGCGGTCGGCGTCCTGCCGCTTCTCTTTCTTTTCTCGACCGATACGGCCGCGCGGGCCGTCCGTTGGTCGCTGACCTACGCGTGGCTCGTGTTTTCGATCTCCGCGCTCTATGCCGCGTCGCTCACGGCCCGCCGCCGGCGCGAGGCGGAGGACGCGGGCCGGCGATCGTGGCTCGCCGCGACGCCCCTCGTCGACTCGCGCTCGGGAAACGCAGGCATTCCGCTGGTGCTCCTGCCGCTGCTTGCGCGGCTCGCGCTCGCGATCGGTCTCGCGCTCGCGCTCGGCGCCAGCCCCGCGGTCGCCGCCGGCGACGCGCTGCGGCTCGGCGCGCTGCTCGCGATCGGAGGAACCACGGGATCGCTCGGGGGATGGTGGGTTACGCGGACGCCGCGTGCGGCTCGAGCCGAGGGCTCCCGTTACGTCGCACGCCCGAAGCAGGGTGCCCCGGTGTCGCCGTCCGCGGCGGCGCTCTCGGCGTGGCCGATCGCGCAGGCCTTCGCCGCCAGCCGGCCCGAGAACGCACGGCTCGCCGTGCTCGCCGCAATTCTCTCGGTGCCGGGCGACGCGGGCCTCGTCGGCGGCACGTGCATCCTCGCCGTCTGGTTCGTCGCGTCGTATCTCGCGACGCTGCTCATGGCCGTGCCGCGCGTCGCCCGCGCCGCGGCGGAGTGGCTGCGGTCGACGCCGATCGATTTCTGGTCGTTCGCGTGGCCGCTCTTGCGCCGCGCGCTCGCGCATCAGGTCTGCGGCACCGCCGTCGCGCTCGCTTTCATGATGCTGCTCGGCACGACGCTCTCGGCGGCGCTGTACCTCGGCGCGCTCTGGCTCGCGCTCGTCGCGCTCACGGCGGCCGTGAGCCTGGCCGACTGCTATCGCGCGCGGTCGCCGGTAGTCAAGACGACGCTGTCGGTCGCGGCGGCGCTGCTCGCCGAGCAGCGGGCGCGCGGGTGGGGCATCGCGCTCGCGCTCGCCGTCGCCGCGTGGCACTTCCGCACCGGAGGCGTGCATGAACGTGCTTGAGATCGAAGGGCTGCACGCGCGCTACGGCAAGCACGAAGTGCTGAAAGGCGTGAGTCTCGAGGTTCAACGCGGACACTGGTTCTGTCTGCTCGGACCGAACGGCGTCGGCAAGAGCACGCTGCTGCACTGCGTTGCGGGACGGCTCGCGCCCGCCCGCGGCGACATTCGGATCGCGGGCCGTTCGCTCGCCGCTTCGCCGCGCGAGGCGAAGGCGCGGCTCGGCTTCGCGTGCGCGCCGGATCAGCTGCCGCCGCTCTTGACCGGCCGGCAGTGCCTCGAGGTTTACGCGATCGCGAAGGAGCTCGAGACGATCGACGCGGACGTGCTCGAGCTCGCCGGGCGTCTCAAGTTCGCGCCGTTCCTGGACGGTTTCGTCGACACGTATTCGCTCGGGACGCGCCAGAAGCTCTGCGTGCTGCTCGCGCTGCTCGGCGATCCCGCGCTCGTCGTGCTCGACGAGGCGTTCAACGGCTTGGATCCGCGCAGCGCGCTGGTGTTGAAGCGGCATCTCGAGGATCGGCTCGCGAGCCGGCGCTGCGGGGTGCTGCTCGCGACGCACTCGCTCGACGTCGTGGAGCGGCACGCCGACGAGGCCGCGCTCTTGCTCGAGGGTGCGCTCGCCGAGCGATGGAGCCGGGACGACATCGAGCGCCTCAAGTCCTTAGGCGCCGATGCGCTCGAGCGCGCGCTCGCGGAGGCGGCCTCGGCCTAGGGAAAAATGGGGTCAGACCCCATTTTCCGGCCATCCGATTCGATGAGCTCGTTGCCCCACGGCGGAAAATGGGGTCTGACCCCATTTTCGTCCTCGCAAAAAAACCGGGTCTGACCCCATTTTTCTAGATCGCGAGCGGGTCCGTGCTGTCGCCGAAGCTCTCCTGCTCGATGTCGAGCGTATGCAGCAGGCTCAAGAGCAGGTTCGACATCGTCGTGCCGTCGGCGTTGCGGAGGTGGCGGCCGGTCGCGAGCGCGCCCGCGGCGGAGCCGGCTAGCACGACCGGGAGCGGGCCGTGGTTGTGCTGGTTGCCGTCGCTCATTCCGCTGCCGTAGAGCACGACGGAATGGTCGAGCAGCGTGCCGTCGCCGTCGGGCGAGGCCGCGAGCTTGCCGAGGAAATACGCGAGCAGCCCCACGTGGTAGCGGTTCAGCACGGCGAACTTCGCCTTGTTCGCCTCGATGTTCGAATGGTGGGAAAGAATGTGGAAGGCCTCGCGGATGCTGCTGGCCGGATAAACCGTGTTGCTGAGTTCGCAAGCAATCAGGAACGTCGTGACGCGCGTGATGTCTGCCTGCCAGGCCAGCACCTCGAGGTCCATCATGAGCTTGATGTGCTCCTCGACGTTCTCGGGGATCCCCGAGGGCCGCGCCGGGACGTCTAGATTCTCGGACGAGCGCGCGGCCGCCTGCTCGATGCGGCGCTCGATCTCGCGCACGTCCGTGAGAAACAGGTCGAGCCGCGCGCGGTCGCCGTTCGGCAGCGTGCGCGCGAGCGAGTTGATTTGGCCCGCGACGGCGTCCAGCAGGCTCAGCGATTGGCTGCGCCGCGCGCGGCGCTCCTCGTCGGTGCCGCCGTCGCCGAACAACCGCTCGAACACGACCTGCGGGTTGTTCTCCATCGGCAGCGGCGACGTCGGGGTTTGCCACGAGATCGTGTTGCGATACGCGCAGCTCAGGCCGTCGCCGCAGCTCGTGCTGCCTTCGTCGATCATGAGCTCGAGCGAGGGCAGCGGCGTCTCTTGGCCGATCGCCTTCGCGATGACCTGATCGACCGTGACGCCGAGGTGTGCCACCGGGCCTTCCTGCGCCTTCGCGCCGCTCAGGAAGACGGCCGACGAACGGTTGTGATGCGCCGTCGCACCGCCCGGGCCGTAGGCCTGGGGATGGCTCAAGTCGCTGACGATGTTGATGCGGTCCTTGTACGGCTCGAGCGGCTTCAGGATCTCGGAGAGCTCGAAGTCTTTCCCGTCCCGCGCGGGCGTCCAGCGAGACATCGTCGCGCCATGCGGAATGTAGAAGAATCCCGCGCGGACGGTCGGCGCGCGCCGGTTTTCGGCCCACGCCCTGCCCGCGGGCAGCATCGACTCGAGCAGCGGCAGGGAGACGGCGGCGCCCGCGCCCTTGAGCAGCGCGCGGCGGGAAAGTCGCTTGCCCGTGATGATTCGCACTTTCGCTCGCTCCCTTGATTCGCTATTCGCCGGTTCGCTCGATCTTCACTGCTCGTCGCGTTTCGCGATGCTCGCCGTTCGCGGCGCGTCGTCCTCGACGTTCGCCGCGCCCTTGACCTTCGTCCGGAACGCCGGGCTCTGCACGACGCCGTGCACGAAGGCCGAAAAACGATAATCCTTTGCGCGCGCCTCCCTCACGATAGCGCGGACTTCCGGCATATCGTAGTACTCGAGCCGTCTCCCGAGCGCATACGTCAGCAGCTTCTCGGCGAACGTCGTGACGAAGGCGTCCGAGCGGGCCAGCAGGGCCGCCCGCAGGCTCGCGGGGCCGTCGAGGGCCGTGCCGTCCGTCAGGGTCCCGTGCGCGTCGACGGGCCGGCCGCCGTCCGTCTCTCTGAAAGCGCCGATCAGGTCGAAGCTCTCGAGCGCGAACCCGATCGGATCGATGATCGCGTGGCAGGACGCGCAGTTCGGATCGCGCCGATGCGCTTCGAGCCGCTCCCGCACGGAAGCCGTTGCCGCCGGGCCGTCGTCCCCTTGCAGAGTGGTGCTGACGTTCGGCGGCGGATTCGGCGGCGGCGCGCCGAGCAGCGTCTCGAGGACCCAGCGGCCGCGAATGACCGGCGACGTGCGGGTCGTGACCGAGGTCAACGTCAGAATCGACGCTTGCCCGAGCAGGCCGCGGCGCGGGTTGTCCGCGGGAATCTTCACCCGACGAAAGTAGCTGCCGTGCACGCCCGGGATGCCGTAGTGCTTCGCGAGGCGCTCGTTCAAGAACGTGAAGTCGGCATCGAGGAGCCGCAGGAGGCTCATGTCCTCGCGCATGACGGCGCGCACGAACATCTTCGTCTCCGTCAGCATCGCCTCGCGCAGATTCTCGTCGAAGCCGTCGGCGGCCGGCGTCGTGGACTCGAGCTCGCGAAGCGACAGCCACTCCGCCGCGAAGTTGTCGACGAGCGCATCGGCCTTCGGATCGGCCAGCATGCGTTCGACCTCGGCGGCGAGCGTCTTCGGCTCGTGCAGCTTTCCTTGCCCGGCGGCCTCGAGCAGCGCGTCGTCCGGGATGCTGCTCCAAAGGAAGAACGAGAGCCGCGAGGCGAGCTCGAAATCGCCGACCTCGTACACGGCGCCCGGCGCGAGCGTCGCCGGATCGCGCTCGATGCGATAGAGGAACCTCGGATCGACGAGCACGCGGGCCAGCGCCTGCTGGATGCCGGCCTCGAAGCCGCCGTCCTTGCGGCCGGCCTCGAAGAACTCCATGAGATCCGCGAGGTCCTCGCGCGAGACCGGGCGCCGAAAGGCGCGCGTCGCGAGCTGCGAGACGATGCGCTCGGCGCACGGCCGCTCGTCCGCCGCGGAGGCGGGCGTGCAGATCAGGATCCGCCGCCGGCTCGGCGTGTCGCCGACGCCGCGCGGATCGAGCGGGCCGTCGATCTCGATGCTTTGGATCGCGCCCGGCGTGTCGAACTCGGCGTAGACGCCGTCGACGCCGGCCGGCCGCCACGCATCGACGAGGGCCGCCGTCAGCGTGTGCGGGCCCGCGGGTACCGGGATACGGAAGCGGCTCGCGTCGTCGACCTCGACCGGAGCGCCGTCGAGCGTCACGTCGACGCGCGTGCCCTTCGGGAGGCGAAAGCCGCCGCGGATGCGTATCTCGTAGTCGGCATCGAGCGGAAAGTCGTGCTCGATGCGGAGCCCGCCGCGCGTGCCGAGGGGCAGGCCCTCGATGTGGCGGTCCTGCGCGAGCTTCTGCGGCGCGGCGTACGTCGCCTGGCTCCGGGGCGTCGTCGGATCGCCGAGCGCGCGGCGGCTGATCTTCATGGCCGCGGAGATGTAGGCCTCGACGAGCGACGGCGACACGCCGAGAGCCGCCGCGATCGTGTCGAAGCCTTCGCTCGAGTCATCGAGCGGCAGCAGCGTGGCGGGGTCGATGTCGAGGTCGAGCAGATCGCGGACCGCGTTCCCGTACTCCGTGCGGTTCAGCCGATGCAGCGCCGTGGCCTCGGCCGCGGCCGGGCTCGTCTCGGCGGCGGCGTCGAGGCGCGACTCGAGCGCGGCGACGAACCGATCGGCGGTCGCGCGCGGCGGCCGCGGACGCCCCGCCGGCGGCATCATGCCCGTCTCGAGCTTGCGGACGACGTGCTCCCAGGCTTCGGCGTCCGGCGCGACGCGCCCGAGGTCCTTGTCGTCGAGCCGCAAGCCGCCGGCGAGATCGATCGAGTTGTGGCAGTCGACGCAGTACTTGCGCAGCAAACGATGCGCGGCCGTGGCCTCGGGGTCCGGATCGCGATGGACGTAGAGCCACGCGCCGACCGCGAGGCCGGCGCAGGTTGCCGCAGACGCGAGAGCGGAGACGACGATGAAGGCGCGGCGAGTCACGGCGTGCTCAGCGCTTCATGAGCCGCTCGATCAGCGCGATCGTGCTCGGCTTCGGCTCGGCAGGGTGCGTCGCGAGGAACACGCCGCGTGCCCAGTCGAGCGGCGTGCGGCCTTCCTTGTCGGCGACGTCGAGACGCGCGCCGCGGCTCACGAGATATTCGACGATATCGTCCGAGCCGCGGTTCGCGGCGCCGTCGACGGCCGTGAGGCCCATGGAGTTCACGGCGTTCACGTCGATGCCGAGGTCGACGCAGAGCTTGACCGCCTCGAGCAGCGCCGTCGGCCCTTCCGTATACGTTTGCGAGACGACCCAATCGACGCCGGCCGCGGCCATGAGCGCCGTCGTGCCGCCGTACGTCGTGATGTGCGGGTCGGCCCCGTGCTCGAGCAACAGGTGCATGACCGTGACGTCGCCCGCGAGCGCGGCGGTGATGAACGGCGTCTGGCCCGTGAAATCCACCCACTCGAGCGACCACGTGATCGGCAGCAGATGCTCGCGCACGGGCGGCGATTCCTTCGTCCGCACGTTCGGATCGGCGCCGCGCTCGAGCAGCAACCGGATCAGCGCGAGCACGGGCTCGCGGTCGATATGGTTCTGAAACGTCGCGTTGTCGAGATAGAGGTTGCGGACCTCGACGGCGGACCACAGCGGGCTCCGCCCGTACCAATCCTGCGCGTCGAGGTTCGCGCCGCGCTCGACGAGCAGCGTCGCGACGTCCATGCGGTCGTTCGTGATCGCCATGATGAGCGGCGTGATTCGATTGGCCTCCGCGAGCTCGATGCTCGCGCCGGCATCGAGCAGCACCTTCGCCGCCGCCGCGTGGCCGTCGCGCGCGGCGTATAAAAGAGGCGTCATGCCGCCCTGGCGAAAAGGCCGCATGCCGCGGTCCGCGGGCCACCCGCCTCGAACGATGCCGATGCCGAAGCTGAAGCCCGGCCGCGAGTTCGGCAGGATCCACGCGGGCTCTGCGCCGACGCGCGTAGGCGCATCGACGTCCGCGCCGGCGCCGATGAGGGCCTTCACGATGTCCGCGAGACCGGCCCGCGCCGCGAACATGAGCGCCGTCTGCCCGTAGTGCGGATCGCGCGCATCGACGTCGGCGCCGAGCTCGAGCAACGCGCGCACGGCCCCGAGATCGCCGCTGCCGACGGCGGCCATCAGCATCGTCTCGCCTTGCGCATCGCGGGCGTTCGCGTCCGCGCCGGCGCCGACGAGCAGCCGGATCAGGGCCTCGTTGCCGTTGGCCGCGGCGAGGTCGAGCGGCGTGACGCCGTAGCGCGTCGCGAGGTTCGGGTCCGCGCCGGCTGCGAGCAGTCGGCGGGCCGAGGCCAGGTCGTTCCGCCGCACGGCGGAGTGAAGGGCGGGGACGCCGTCGGCGCTTGGCGCGGCGAGGCCGGCGGCGACGAGACCGCTCGCGGAGGGGCCGGAGCCGTTCCCGCGGGCGCCGGGGCTGTTCACGGGCGCGCCGCGGCCGTTGGAGGCGGCGCTAGGAGCGGTCGCGAGCCGAGGCGTCGAGGGGTCGGATCGAGCCTGAGGGACCGCGCGCTGGCCCGCAAGGGCCGTGCACAGCACCGCGAGCACCGCGGCGCACATCGTGCGCCTCCGGTATCCTCCACCGTTTTCGGCTAGCTGCATGCGCTCCCCGCCGCATCGCGGTCATCGTCGCTTCCGCAGCCGGGCCTCTCGAGGGGAAGGTCTTCTGCGACTTACGGAACCATCGAGTAATTTGGGATCATCGACTAATCTGGCCGATGCGCACCTTGAATTCAAGGCTTAGCGGAGAACAAGAACATGACGACCACTCTCGAGAAGACGTTTCCCGAAGTAATCTTTTCCCGCCGGCTCTTCGTCGGCTCGGTCGCGGCGCTCGCGGCCGCTCCGAAAGCATTCGCGCAGGCCTCGGGCATCAAGCTGCGCAAATTGCACTGCTTCGAGCTCAGAGTGACCGATCCCGAGCGGTCCGTGGGTTTCTATCAGGGGCTCTTCGGGATGCCCGTGCAGTCGCGTGACTCTGAGCGAACCTGCTTGCGCATCGGGGCCGGTCCCGGGTACATGGCCATACGCCGCGTGCAAGACGGCGAGACCCCCGCGATTACGTACCTCGGCTACTCCGTCGAGGGCTTCGACCTCGAGCGCGTGCTCGCGGCCCTGCGCAGCGTCGGCTTCACGCGGATCGATCCGCCGGCCGTGACGGCGCCCGGCATCGAGCACCCGATGAGCACCTGGGTCAGGATGCGGGGCCAAACCCCGGAGCTCTACTTTTCCGACTCGCGCGGGCTCATCGTGCGCCTGGCCGATCCGCGCGATTGCGGCGGCTCGGGGCCGGCCGGGGAGGTCTGCACCGTGCAGGAGGGCGTCCCCGACGGGCTCATGAAGCTCCAGGAGCTCAACCATTTCACCGTGTTCCTCAACGACGGCGCCGGGGCGAATCGCTTCTATCAGGAGACGTTCGGGCTGTCCGTCCAGACCCATCAAGGACCGCAGGCGCCGGTCGTCGGTATCGGCGACGGGTATCAGTTCGTGATGTACGCCGGACCCGCCCGCGACGCGAAGACGCCGGCGAGCATCAATCACGGCTGCTTCAACATGCGCGACTTCGACGTCGACCGCGTGCTCGGCGCGCTCACGCGCTACGGGCTCAGCGCCCGCGGCGACGCGAAGACGGGGCCGCTCATGCACTACGTCAGCTTGCGGATGCCGGATCGCGGGGGCGCCGAGGGCGGCACGCCCGAGCTCTACTTCACGGACCCCGACGGCATCCTGCTGCAGCTCCAGGACGTGAGCTACTGCGGCGGCGGCGGTTATTTCGGCAGCGAATGCCGGGCGGGTTGAGGTCGGATGCGCTCCTACGGGGCCGAGGAGTAGCTTCGCGCGAACGTCTCGAGCTCCGCCGCGTTGAGATCGGAGATCGCCCAGTACTCCATGCCGTCGTCGCGCCAATGCAGCACGTTGTAGCCGTGCTTCGAGAGCGCCTGCCTCGGCGCGGCCGCCGACGCCGAGCCCCGATCGGGCCAGACGTAAAGGTCGATGACGTGCTGCCGCGAGCGGTAGACGAGCGTCGCGACGGGTCGGCCGTCGAGATAGTCGAGCCGGCCGCCCGCGAGCGGAAAGCCGGCCTCGGCCAGATCGACGACGCGCGGCGAGAAGTCGAGCTTGCCGCTGAGCCACGGCTTGACGGTGTGCTGATCCGACGTCTCGACGTCGACGACGTGGCTCGTGAGCACGGCGCGCGCGTGACCCGCGATGACCTGATCCGCGAGCGTCTCCGTCCCGGAAGTCGCGGCGAATTGCAGCGCGCCGATCCAGGAGACGACGGCCGCCGCCGCCGCGACGGCGCCGAGCTCGAGCCAGCGCGGCAGCGCGAAGCGGCGCGGCGCGGCGCGCGCCGTGCTCGGCGCCTCCACGCGCGCCTCCTGCGAAGCGCCGAGCTGCGCGCGAATCCGCTCGGCGAGTCCGCCGGGCGCCGCGTGATACTGCGCGTGCCTGCGCACGCTCGACTGGAGCGCGGACGCTTCCTCGAACAGCGCGCGGCACGCCTCGCACGACGCGACGTGCCGGTCGACCTCGACGCTGCCGGGCAGATCGAGCTCGCGGTCGAGGTGAGCGTGCAGACGGGCGCGCGCTTCCTTGCAGTCGATGTGATTGCTGCGCATGTTCATGCCTCCGCGTCGGCGTTCCGAAGGTGCTCGGCGAGAAGCTTGCGCGCCCGCGCGAGCCGCGACATGACCGTGCCGATCGGAATGCCGGCGACGGACGCGATCTCCTTGTAAGAGAGATCCTCGAGCTCCCTGAGCACGACGACCTCGCGGAACTCGTCGGGCAGGCGCGCGAGCGCATCGTTGACGAGGCGGCGCGCGTCGCGCCGGTGCAGGGTTTGCTCGATCGACCCCGCGCCGTCGGCGCCGCCGAGCGCCGCGTCGTCGGCCGTCAGCGTCTCCTCGTCGTACGGCACGCCGAGCGCCTCGGGCTGGTTCTTCTTGAACCACGTGTAGTACGTGTTGCGGACGATCGCGAGCAGCCACGCGCGGCCATTCTCGCCGCGGAAGCCGTCGATGGACTTGAACGCGCGAAGACACGCCTCTTGCACGACGTCTTCCGCGTTCCGATCGTCGCGCGAGAGCCAGCGCGCGAAGTCGTAGGCCGCATCGAGGTGCGCCGCGAACACGCGCTCGAATCGCATGACCCTGCTCTGCTCGTCCAACCGTGCGACCTCGGAATGTCTCGAGGGAGGCGGCGCCTCCGCCGGCCGTGCGGCCGGCGCGGGCGTTCCGCTGAACGGCGAAATGACTCGGGCCATACCGCCTATACCGGCCCGCACGGAAATTTATTCCCCGCTCGCGTCACTGCTCCAAGACGGGAATTTCGTCGAGCGCGTGCCGGTAGTACGGAGGGTGGGCGGAACGCGCCTACTTTACTTCATCTGCCAAGGATCAGGAGACGCAAATGACGAATCGACTGGATAGGCGGGGCTTCATGCGGCTCGCCGGGCTCGGAACGGTGGGCGCGGTGTTCGCCTCGGCGCTGCCGGGCTTCGTGCAGGCGCAGGCTGCCGCCCGCGGAGGCGCCGGGGCCTTTATGCACGAGCACGACTTCTTCTTCCTACAGCTCTCGGATACGCACTGGGGCTTCGAGGGCCCGCCGAACCCGGATGCGAAAGGCACGCTCAAGAAGGCGATCCGCTCGATCAACGCCCTCGAACAGCGGCCGGACTTCATCGTGTTCACGGGCGATCTCACGCACACGACCGACGATCCGGCGGAGCGGAGGCGCCGCATGACCGAGCTCAAGCAGATCGTGGGCGCGCTCGAGGTCGAGAGCCTGCGCTTCATGCCGGGCGAGCACGACGCGGCGCTCGACAACGGCGACGCCTACCGCGAGCTATTCGGCGCGACGCACTACTCGTTCGATCACAAGGGCATCCACTTCATCGCGCTCGACAACGTGTCCGATCCGCGCGCGTCGATCGGCGACGCGCAGCTCGCCTGGCTCGCCGAGGATCTGCGCGGACAGAAGCGCGACGCGCCGATCGTCGTCTTCGCGCATCGGCCGTTGTTCGATCTCGCGCCGGAATGGGACTGGGCGACGCGCGACGGCGCGAAGGCCGTCGAGCTTCTGACGCCCTACGCGCACGTGACGGTCTTCTACGGGCACATTCACCAGGAGCATCACCACATGACGGGGCACATCGCGCACCACGCCGCGCGCTCGCTGATGTTCCCGCTGCCTGCGCCGAAGTCGCAGCCGAAGCGCGCGCCGCTGCCCTGGAATCCGGCGGAGCCTTACAAGGGTCTCGGGTTCCGCGGCGTCGACGCCGACGCGCACGACGCGAAGTACGGCATTACCGAATATCCTGTCGAATACGCCGCCATGCGCTCGGACGCGAAGGGAGCTTGAGCGATGGACCCGATGCGAAGGAAGGTTTTGACCGGAGTCCCCCTCGCGGCTGCGGCGGTGCTGCTCGCGGGCGGATCGGCCTACGTCGCGACGCGGCCCGGCGCGCCGGGCGCGAAGATCGTGAGAATCGTCGCGGAGCGCTTCGCTTACTTGCCCGCGCATTTGACGTTGAGGAAGAACGAGCCCGTGATCCTCGAGCTCACGAGCCGCGACGTGCTCATGGGCTTCAATCTGCCCGACTTCGATCTTCGCGCGGACATGCCGCCCGACCGCGTCGTGCGCGTGCCGTTCGTGCCGGACAAGACGGGCGACTTCGTCTTCTTGTGCGACGTCTTCTGCGGCGACGGGCACGAGCAGATGCAGGGGACGCTGACGGTCGTCGAGTGAGCGGAAGGGCGCCGGCCGACGCGGCCGGCGCCCGAGGTCCGCACGGAGCGAATGCGGGCTGGCTCGAGCGTCGGCCGCTCAGCCGAGCAGCTTGCCGAGATACGACTCGAGCAATGCGGCGTCCTCGGCGCGGGCCTTGTACGCGACGTAGCCGTCGGGCCGCACGAGGAAGAGCCGACCGTCGCTCGGGCCGTAGCGCTCCGCGAGCGCCGCGGACTCGGGCAGCGTCTCGGCCGCGAGCACGGGGCCGAAGCGCTTCTCGAGCCGATCGACGACGGGCCGAAGGTCGCCGCCGCCGCCCGGCATCGCGAGCAGCGTGAAGTACTCGTGGCGCAGGCGCTCGAACAAGGTGCCGCCGCGCTCGAGGTCGACGTCGGGCGCGCGGTCGCCGATGGCCGGGCCCTCGAGCGCGCTCTGCGACTCGGCCTTCGGCACGAAGTCCCTGTAGGTGTACGCGACGCCCGAGCAGTAGTTGACGACCTTCTCCGTGTAGCCGGGCTCGAACATCGTCTCCTTGCGCTGCGCGATGTCCTTGCCGTGCGTCATGAAGATGTCGTGCAGCGACGAGGCGGCCCAGATGACTTGCTCGGCGACGGGACGCCGCTCGGCCTCGTAAGAATCGAGCAGCGCGGGGCCTGCATCGCCCTTCAGGACGAGCGCGAGCTTCCAGCCCAGGTTGAAGGCGTCCTGCATGCAGCAGTTCATGCCTTGGCCGCCGGTCGTCGAATGCACGTGCGCGGAGTCGCCGGCGAGGAAGACGTTGCCGTGGCGGAAGGTGTCCGCGAGCCGCATCCACGTCTCCCACTTCGAGTGCCAGACGACGTCGCCCATCGTGACGCCGTCGTAGTGCTGGGAGAGGAGGCGCATGAACGCCTGCTGAGGCGTGAGGCTCGGATCGGCCGCCTCGCCCCGGTCGCTCAAGAGGAGCCGGAAGTAGCCGCCCGGCAGCGGCGCCACCATGAGGAAGTGGTCCGTGCCGACGCAGTAGTGGAAGTAGTCGGTCGAGTCCGTGAAGCCGTCGAGATAGATGTCGAGGTTCTGGAAGAAGCTGCCCTTGTAGTCCTTGCCCTTGACGGCGAGGCCGAGGCCGCGCCGCACGCGCGAGTTGATGCCGTCCGCCGCGACGAGATAGCGGCAGCGGATGAGCTCCTCCTCGCCGCCGCGATCCGCGTGCGTGACGCGCGCGACGACCTCGCCGCCGTCCTGCGCGAGGCTCTCGAACGTCGTGTCGTACTCGATGTGCTTGCCGAACCGCGCGGCCGTGTAGTCGCGGACCGCGCCTTCGGTCTTGCTTTGATCGTGCGAGAAGATGCAGTTGTATCTCGAGTCGACGGGCCGGTAGTCGAGCCCGGGACGCACCTCGGTGCGCCGGCCGTCGTGCAGGAAGTGCATGACGTAGCCGTGGCACCAGTGGCTCTGCTCGAGGACGCGCCGGCTGAGCTCGGCGTCGACGAGATCGAAGAGCTCGACCGTGCGCGCGTGCAGCGCGATCGCGCGCGTCTCGCGGCCCGGGCCCGGCATGCGGTCGATGCAGCGGTATTCGATGCCGCGGCGCGCGAGCTCCATGGACAGCACGGAGCCGACGGCGCCTCCGCCGACGATGAGGACGGGCACTTCGCTGGTTCTGGTCATTTCGAGTTTCACTCCGCCGAAATCGTTCGCGCCGGATCGCGAAGACGCGCCGCTTATTACGCGCACGCGCGCTGGGGCGTTGATGGAGTCCAGCTCCACCCGCGAGTCTACGTCTTTTTTCGGTGAGCCGGCCTTTTCGCCGACTTGCCGTTCGGTAAACTCCGGCCCCGCGGCGCCGTCTTCGTTCGCGCCGATGGAACGCGAATGCGCATCGTGAGCTGGAACGTGAACGGCCTTCGTGCCTGCGCGAAGAAGGCCTTTCCGAGGTTTCTCGCCGAGTCGAGCGCCGACGTCGTCGGCGTGCAGGAGGTGCGCGCGCTGCCCGAGCAGCTCGATCCGGCCACGCGCGCGCCGCCCGGATGGCACGCGTGCTTCGCGCCGGCCGAGCGCCTCGGCTACAGCGGCGTCGCGATCTACTCGCGGGCGGAGCCGGACGAGGTTGTTGTCGGGCTCGGCGATCCGCGCTTCGACGTCGAAGGACGGCTCGTCGTCGCGCGCTTCGGCACGGCGTTCGTCGTGAACGGCTACTTCCCGAAGGGCAGCGGCCGGAACCGCGACAACAGCCGTGTGCCGTACAAGCTCGCGTTCTATCGCGCCGTCTTCGATCGCGTCGAGGGGCTTCGCGAGCGCGGCGCCGTCTTCGTGCTCGGCGACTTCAACACCGCGCACGAGGAGATCGACCTCGCGCGGCCGAAGCAGAACGTTCAAACGAGCGGATTCCTGCCCGAGGAGCGCGCCGAGCTCGCGCGCTGGATCGAAGCCGGCTGGGTCGATACCTTCCGCGCGCGGCATCCCGGCGAAGCCGGGCACTACACGTGGTGGCGGCAGTGGGGCGGCGCGCGCGAGCGCAACATCGGCTGGCGCATCGACTACGTGCTCGCGTCGCCCGAGGCCGCGGCGCGCGTGACCGACGCGTTCATCTGGCCCGACGTGACCGGCTCGGATCACTGTCCCGTCGGCGTCGACGTCGGGAATGCGCCGTCGGCTCCCGGCGCGCCGTCCGGCGGGCAACGCGCTCGCCGAGGCGTTTCACCTGGCCGGCCCCGTGCGCGTGCGCGCGGCGTTCAGTAGTGCCAGGGAATCAGCGCGCCGCGCAGCGCGAGGACGGCGGCGAGCGCCGCGAACGAGAGCCACGCGAGCGTGTAGCGCACCTTGCGCCAGCGGGGCCACCCGCGGCGCTCCACGCGCGGCGGCCCGCGCCAGACGGCGGGCAGGAGCGGCGCGCCGACGGCCGTGAGCGCCGTCGCCGCGAGCGCCGCGCCGGAGGCGGCCAGGATCGAGGGGTTCGGCCAACCGTAGACGATGTTCGCGATGTCCGCGACCGAGCTTACGAAGACGGCCATCGCGCCCGCGGCCGCGAGCCACAGCAGCGCGGTCGCGAGCTGCAAGCGTCCCGCGGCGCGCTGCACGCCCGTCGCAGGCAAGTCCTCGGCGAGCCGCACGAAGGATCCGATCACGATCCCCGCGGCGCAGAAGAGCGCGAGACCCGCGGCGGCGAGCAGCGTCGACTGCCTCTCGAGCGGTCCGATGCGCTCGAACGCGATCGGAATGACCGCGAGGCGCGACGCCGGCCCCGAGCCGTCGCGCTCGAACCAGATCGACGGTAGCGGGCCGCTCCCTCGGTTT
>DASTSM010000180.1:0-3893 GCA_035760685.1 Gammaproteobacteria bacterium
TCGAGCGTGCGAATCTGCGCAAGCGGCAGGGTCGCGTCGACGCCGCGTACGGCGCGCCGCATGTCGGCAATGATCGACGAAGGCGTGCCGGCCGCGCGCACAGCGATGAACGGGGCGCGCAAGAGACTGGTGCCCGCCGGCACTTGGCTGTAGGGCAGGTAGACCGCGGTACCCGCCGGCTTGTCGACGCCGCGGTTCTTCGCGTCGGCGACGACGCCGACGACCGTGTGCGGCACGGGATCGATGGTCGCGACGAGCTGCTTTCCGATCGGGCTCTCGTCGCCCCAGACCGCGCGCGCCATCGTCTCGTTCACGATCGCGACTTTCCGTGCGCCGGCCCCGTCGCGGGCGTCGAAGAAGCGGCCGGCCGCGAGCCCGATCCTGAGCGTGTCGAAGTAGCTCGTGCCGACGACTTGGTAGTAATCGACGACGGGAAATCCGCCCGCGCCCGTGCGAATCGAGCCCCGAGCGGGGTCGTACCCGGGAATCGGCGTGCTCCAGCCGAAGCCCTCGACGACGGGCGGCAACGCGGACGTCAGCGTCGCGCTCTCGACGCCGGGCAGCGCGGCGAGCCTCTCCTCGACGCGCGTCCAGAACCGCCGCGCGCCCTCGCCCGCGTACGCCTCTTCGCGCAGCGCGACGTTCATCGTGACGACGTGGCTCGCGTCGAAGCCGCCGTCGACGCGTTGCAGATTCCAGAACGTCCGGAGCATGAGCCCCGTGCCGGTCAGCAAGATCAGCGCGAGCGCGACTTGGGCAACCGTGAGCGCGCTGCGGAAGCGCTCGGCACCAGCGGCACGCGTCGTCGCCGCAGCCGCCGATCGAATCGCTTCCTGCAAGTTGCCTTTCACCACGTGCTGGAGCGGCGCGAGCGCGAACAGCAAGCCGATCGCCGCGCTGACCGCCACGGCGAACAGCAGCACGGGCACGTCGATGCGCGCGTCGAGCGCTTGCGGGATGACCGTGGCGCCCGCGGCCGCGATGAGCTGCAGCGCGCCGTACGCGACGCCGACCCCCGCGGCCGCGCCGAAGAGCGACAGCACGCCGCCTTCGATCGCGAACTGCACCGCGAGCCGCGCCGGCCCGGCCCCGAGCGCGCTGCGCGTCGCGATCTCGCGCTGCCGAGCCTCCGCGCGCGACAGCAGCAGATTCGCGACGTTCGCGCAGGCGATCAGCAACAGGAAGAGCACGGCGCCGAACAGCATGCGCAGCGCCGGGCGCACGCCGAGCACGACCTCATCGTGCAGCGTGTAGGCGACGAGCGCGTGCTCCTCGGGATCCCAGCGGTGAGCCGTGCCCGCCTCGCCGCGGCGCGCGACGAACGCGGCGAGCTCGGCGCGCGCCGTGGTCAAGTCGACGCCGGACCTGAGCCGGCCGAGCAGGTATACGCTGTGGTCGTTGACGGGCAGCGAGCGGTCGATCTGCAGCGGCAGCCAGACGTCCGACGCGTCCGCCTCGCCGGGCGGGAACGCGAAGCCTCGCGGCATCACGCCGATCACGCTGTACTTGTTGCCGTTGATGACGACGTCGCGCCCGAGGACGCGGGGATCGCCGCCGAGCTCGCGTTCCCAGAGCCGGTGCGAGATCACCGCGACGGCGGGCGCGCCGACCTCGTCGTCCTCGGGCGTGACGAGACGGCCGAGCGCCGGGCCGACGCCGAGCGTCGCGAGCAGCCCGCCCGTGAGCCGCGTGCCCGTCACGCGCGTCGGCTCCCCCGCGCCGCCCGCGAAGTTGACGCTGCCCGTCTGCCAAGCGTCGAGCGACTGCCAGGATTGCAGCGCGTCGCGGAGCTGAAAGTACTCCGTGGTCGCGGCGCGGAAGCGCCGGAGGCTAGGCGTGCTCGGCGCTTCGACGTAGAGCCGCGCGAGCCGCTCGGGCTGCGCATAGGGCAAGGGTTTCAGCAGCGCCGTGTCGACGAGGCTGAAAATCGCGACCGTCGCGCCGATTCCGAGCGCGAGCGTGAGCACCGTGACGGCGGTGAAGCCGGGGGCGTTGCGCAGCGAGCGCAGCGCGAATCGCAGGTCGGCGAGCATGCGGATCTCCGGAAAGCGTGCGGCGGCAGCAAGCGCGTCGTCAACGCAAGGGCACGTCTCGTGCCAGTCCCGCGGACGTGGCCTAATGCGATGATTCTCGGAGGTTTCGAGCGCGGGCGGGCCGAGCGGGCGGCGCAGCCGCCGTCGCGTTTCCGGGACGGCCGCGGCGAGGATGGGACGTCGCCAGAGGGCGCTCCCCCGGACGGGCCGCGCAAGGGCCGCCACCGAGGCGGCAGCCGATCGGAATGATCGCGATGGGAAGAAAACGATCACGACGGGAAGAAAAGGCCGTCTCGGGTGTAATTAAAAAGCAGAACCGACACGCATGAAGGGAGGTTGCCCGTGACACCGCATCGAATCGTTCCCGTCGCCCTCGCCGCGCTGCTCGCGTGCAGCGCGGCTCGAGCCGAGATCAAAGCCTATGACGTCGACGCCCGCTACCGGCAAGAGGTCTACCGGGCGCTGCGCGACGTCCTTCAAACCGATCACGCGCCCTTCATCGGGGCCGTGGGGGAAGTCTCGCTGCTGCCGACCGGCCAGATCCTCGTCGACGGTCCCGACGACGTCCAGGCCCAAGTCGCCGCCGTTCTCGATGCGATCGCCAAGAAGGCCGCCGCCGAAACGCCGCCGCCGAGCCACAGCGCGCTGCTTCGATACTGGGTGCTGTTCGGCGTCCCCGGCCAGCAAACCGCGGACGCCGTGCCTACCGTTCTCGACGGAGTCGTCCGCGAATTGGAAGGCGCACACGGAGAGATGGCGTTCACCGTCCTCGACACGGCGAGCTTGAGCAGCGAGTCGGGCGAAACGGGACAGCTCCATACGAAGACGCTTAAGGTCACGCAGCGAATCTTCACGAGCAAGGAAACGCTCAACGCCAGCATCACCATCGATCATCAGGACGAGGGGCTCAGCGTCAACATCTCGCTGCATCCGGGCGAGTTCGCGGTTCTCAGCGAAGGAAGCGTCGAGAACGACCAAGGCCGGAAGGGACTGCTCGCGTTCGTCGTGAATTGGCCGGCAAGCCGCTGATCGGCTCGGCCCTCGAGGCCGCCGATCGATTGCCTCGCACGCGATCGATGTCCATCGGCCTCGACGAGGCGCAGTGGATCGAGTACTACGAAGCGCTCGAGAAGCCGCTGTTCAACGTCGTGTACCGATGGCTTTGGGACGCGGCGGAGAGTCAGGACGTCGTGCAAGACGCGTTTCTCAAGTGCTGGAAGATCCGGCAACGCATCCGAGCCGACGGCTTCAAGCCGCTCGTGTTTCGGACCGCGCTGCGGCTCGCGAGCAACCGGCGGCGCCGGAAGAAGCTCTGGCGCATGGTGTCCTTCGGCGAAGCGGACGAGCTTTCCGCCCTTCCGGTCGAGCCGCTCCTCCGATCGACGCGCGACGCCATCGACGGCCTGCCGGAGCCGCTGAAACGCGTCCTGCTGCTCAGCGAGCTGGCCGGCATGAGCTATGCAGAGATCGCGGCCGTCATCGGCATCAAGGAAGGCACCGTGGGATCGCGCCGCAATCGGGCGCTGACTATGCTGAGGACCCGGCTTGCTCGCCGGGGGATCGATTGCAATGAAAGCTAATCGCGAAGACTTATTCCGACAGATCGAGCCGCCGCCCGGCGGCGCGGAGCGTCTCTCGGCGCGGCTCGCCGCGGCGCCTTCGCCGCGGACGTCCTTGGCGCTTCGCTTGACGGCAGCGGGCGGCGTTGCCGCCGTCGCGCTCGCCGCTGCCGTGCAGCTTCACGAGCGCTTTCACCCGCCCGCGCCGGCCCCGGGCGATCTCTCCGATCTCTCCGCGTCGCCCGAGTTCGACCGCCTGCTCGGCCGCGAGCCGCGTCCGTACGAGCTCACGGTCTCGGTC